>SLCE01000204.1 GCA_007125985.1 Ectothiorhodospiraceae bacterium
CTGTTCCAGGAACTGCTTCAGATGTTCCGGCGGCACCAGGCCGCGCTGCACCCGCCCCTGCTCACTGACAAAGGTGGGCGTGGCATTCACGCTCAGTTGCTGCGCCATTGCCAACTGCTCCTGTACCGGGTTGTCGCAATCGGCGCGGCCCATGCTTTCCCCGGATTTGGCGCGATCCATCGCGGCCTTGCGGTCATCGGCACACCAGACCGCAACGGCCTTGTGGTAGGAGTCACTGCCGACGCCGGCGCGCGGCATCTGCACATAGCGCACCTCAATCCCCAGTGCCGTGTAGTCGTCCATGCGCTCATGGAGTTGACGGCAATACGGGCAGTCGATATCCGTGAACACCGTCACCACATGCTCGGTATCCCCCTGAGCCGGGTAGATGATCATGTTCTCGGTGCCATGCTCCGCCAGGCGATCGCGACGCTCATCCGCATGCAGATCATCCGCCACCATACGGCGCGTTTGCAGATCAAGCATATCGCCCTGAACCAGATAGCGCGCATCCTCAGAGACGAAGACCACCTGCCCGCCGAGGTTCACCATGTACAGCCCGGAGACGGGGGACTCCCGCACCTGCTGGACATCCGCTTCCACACCCAGCTCAGCCAGCCGTTCATCGAGGCGGTCCCGGAATTCCTGATAGTCGTCCGCCGAGGGGGTTGTCAGGCCGAACAGCATCAAACCTGCCGCAACAAGCCCGGACTGCAATCTATTCATGCAAACACTCCATGATCTGGCGGGCGGCACCGCGCCACCCGGTCAACAATAACACTCGCTGATGGGACCACTTGCCCGCAGCCGGGTTCACCCCCGTGGATGATGCGCCGCATGCAGTGTCTGCAAGCGCTGACGCGCCACATGGGTATAAATCTGTGTCGTGGACAGGTCACTGTGGCCGAGCAGCAACTGTACCACACGGAGATCCGCACCATGGTTGAGCAGGTGCGTGGCGAAGGAATGGCGAAGGCTGTGGGGGGAAATGGCCTGCCGGATACCGGCCGTGCGCGCATGGGCCTTCACCCGGTACCAGAATGCCTGCCGGGTCATACCGGCGCCGCGAGCGGTGAGAAATACGGTTTCGGAGCGTCCGCTACGATCCAGTTCCGGCCGCGCCTCACTGAGATAACGCTCCAGCCAGTGCTGGGCCTCCTCCCCCATGGGCACCAAGCGCTCCTTGCTGCCCTTGCCCAGGGTGCGCACCACCCCCTGCCGCAGCCCCACGGTCTGCAGGCTGAGCTCCACCAGCTCCGACACGCGCAGGCCGGCGGCGTACATGAGTTCCAGCATCGCCCTGTCCCGCAGGCCCAACGGCTCTGCCAGATCCGGCGCGTGCAGCAGTGCCTCCACCTCACTTTCGCTCAGGGCATGGGGCAAGGGACGCCCTAGGCGCGGCGCCTCCACCCGTGCGGTGGGATCTTCCCGTAACCGCCCCTCGCGAACCAGCCAACGGTAGAAACGGCGGAAACTGGAGAGCATGCGCGCGGTACTGCGTGGGCGTGCACCCCGTTGCACCCGATCCGCCAGGTATCCCAGCACTTCGTCACGGCGGGCGTCCTCCAGTGCGGAGCCGCGCGCCCGAAGCCACCGGGCCAGCAGTTTGAGATCGGAACCGTAGCTGGCCAGCGTCTGCCGGCTCAGACCACGCTCACTCCAGAGGGCATCGAGAAAGCGCTCCACCGCTGCCAGATCATCGTCCCGCAGCGGTGGAAGCGCCGATAAGGCGGGTTCAGCCGCCACCTTCCTTGTTCTCGGCCGGTTTCTCATCCAGGTTCAACAAGCCCTTGAAGGCACTGATCATCTCCAACGGCACCGGGAAGATGATGGTGGAATTCTGCTCCCCGGCAATGCTGCCCAGCGTTTGCAGGTAACGGAGCTGCAGCGCCTGCGGATTCTGCGACAGGATGTTGGCGGCGTCCTGCAGTTTCTGCGAGGCCTGCATTTCCCCTTCGGCATGAATAATCTTGGCACGCCGGCTACGCTCGGCTTCTGCCTGCTGGGCAATGGCGCGAATCATGCTTTCGTCGATATCCACATGCTTGATTTCGACGTTCGCCACCTTGATCCCCCAGGCATCCGTCTGGTCGTCGAGAATGCTCTGGATGTCGTCATTGAGCTTTTCACGTTCGGCAAGCATTTCATCCAGATCATGCTGCCCCAGCACGGATCGCAGCGTGGTCTGGGCCAGCTGACTGGTGGCAGCAAAGTAGTCTTCCACATTGATGACGGCACGCTCCGGATCAACCACCCGGAAATACAGCACCGCGTTCACGCTCACGGACACGTTGTCCTTGGAGATGACATCCTGGCTGGGCACATCCATCACCACGGTACGAAGATCCACCCGCACCATCTGCTGGATGACCGGGATCACCAGGATCAGGCCAGGCCCTTTAACGCTCCAAAAGCGGCCAAGCTGGAAAATCACACCACGCTCGTACTCGCGAAGTATGCGAATCGCCGACGCCATCAAGGCGACAATGGCGACAACAATGACAATCAGGACTGTCTCCATGGAATACTCCTTACACAGTGTCGATGTTCAATCCCGAGCAGCGGCCATGATACCGGGCTGATGCGTCAGTGCACCCCCTACCGCCTCCGCAATGCATGCGTCGAGGTACACTATCCGCCATGACTGACCACTCTACAAGCTGGACCACATGCGACGGCATCTTGTTCTATTGCCGAGCCGGCTTCGAAAAAGACTGCGCAGCAGAAATCAGCCACCGGGCCGGCGAGTTGGCCGTGCCGGGCTATTGCCAGGCGCAAAGCAATAGCGGCTTCCTGCACTTCCATGTAGTCGATCCCGAGGCGATGGCACGGCTGCTCCGGGCGCTGGACTGGCGCGATCTCGTCTTCCCGCGACAGTGGCTCGGACGTCTGCGCCGCATCGAAGGCCTTTCCGAGGGGCGACGCGTGGAGGAGATCCTGGACGCGCTGCCATCGGAACTGACGGCGATCTCCCAACTGCTGCTGGAGTATCCTGATACCAATGCCGGCAAAAGCCTGTCGCGGTTCTGCAGGCGATTTCACCGCCCCCTCTCCGCGGGCATGCAGCACGCCGGCGTGCGCATGACGCCAGACAGCCGGGCACCACGGCTGCATCTGTTTTTTGAGGACTCCGGCGCGGTTGAGCTGGCCTTGTCCGACCCCGAACGCTGTGCGTCGTGGCCGCAGGGCATACCGCGACTGCGTATGCCCCGGGGCGCGCCCAGCCGTTCAACACTGAAACTGGAAGAGGCTTTTCTGGTGCTACTGCAACCCCGGGAACGGTCTGCCCTGCTCCGCCCCGGCGCCACCGCGGTGGACCTGGGGGCCGCTCCGGGTGGCTGGACCTGGCAATTGATCCAGCGCGGACTGCAGGTGACCGCCGTGGACAACGGGCCCATGCACGAAGAGATCATGGCATCGGGCCTGGTGGATCACCGGCGCGAGGACGGTTTCCGCTACCGCCCGACGCGACCGGTGGACCTGCTGATCTGCGACATGGTGGAGCAACCCTCCCGGATTGCCGACCTGATGGCGCGCTGGTTACAGCAGGGGCTCTGCCGCGCCGCCGTGTTCAATCTGAAACTCCCCATGAAACAGCGCTTCCGCGCGGTGCAGGATGGCCTGAAGCGGCTGCCGGCCGCCGACAGCCGCGGGCGGCCGCTCGCCATCCGCTGCCGGCAGCTCTATCACGACCGCGATGAAGTCACCGTGGCCGTTCTGCCCATATTGTCATGAACGGCACGCGCCTGGATCCGCCGCTGGAAAGTCATCCCGGGTGCCCGGCCCGCTGTCCGGGGTGCCGCTTCCGGGCGCTGCGCTACACGGCCGGAATCGAACGCAAGCAGGCCTGGCTGAAAACCGGCTTGGCGGCGTGGCAGGACCGCCTCGCGCCGGTGGCTCAGGCGCCTGCGGGCTGGCGACGGCATTACCGCGACCGGGTCAGCCTGCATGCGGTGTTCGACGGGCAGTGGCGTTTCGGCCTGCTTCACAGGGACAATGTGATTCCGGTGCCGGAATGCCCGGTGCACCATCCGCGGATCATCCGGTTGGGCGCCGCACTGGCCCGCTGCCTGCCGGAACCTGACCGGTTCCCACTGGCTTATCTCGTCTGCACCGGACGGCAGGCCACCCTGGTTCTGAAAACGCATAAGATGCCGGATCTGAGCTGGCGGCGGCAGTTGTCACTGGCGGCTCTGGACCTGGATGCGCTCTGGCTGAACCTGCACCCCGCGGCCGGGCGGCGGCTGTTTGCCAAGCGGGGCTGGCAGTTGCTGTTGGGCAGCCCATGGTCCGTGGATGCTGAAGGTCTGCGTTATGGCCCACAGGCCTTCCGCCAGCTGGTCGCACCCCTTCATACCCTGGCGCTGGATCTGGCGCAACGCTATCTGGCGCCGACCGCGGGGGATGTGATGCTGGATCTGTACTGCGGGCTCGGTGCCGGCCTGCGGCGTTGGCAGCGTGCCGGTGCCCGGGTGCTGGGTGTGGAATTGGGCGCCGAAGCCGTGGCCTGCGCCCGCCACAATGCGCCGCAAACGGAGGTACTGCGGGGCGCCTGCGCCACCCGCATTCCACAGATGGCGTCCTGGCTAGCAAAGCGGACAGGACGCAGACTGGCCTATCTGAACCCGCCCCGCATCGGCCTGGAAGACGCAACGCGTGACTGGCTGGCCACGGACGCACGGCCGCTCCGCATCGCATACTTGTCGTGCAGCGCCGGGACGCTGGGCCGGGACCTGTCAGGCCTGGAGGCTGCCGGTTACCGGCTGGACCACCTGCAGCCCCTGGACTTCTTCCCCGGCACGCATCACGTGGAAACCCTGGCCCTACTCAGCCGGCCGGCCGCACGGGACGACTGACGTCAGGTTCAGCCGGTTCCAACGGCTTCCAGGGTTGCAGATCCAGCAACTGGGCCTGCACCCGTTGGTCTGGTGAGTGAACCAACGACGGGTCCGGCAACCCCTTGCGCACGGCCAGTACCGGCTCCAGTTCCATCACGATGCCGGTGAACTCCTGCCCATCCAGCTTCAGGTATCCACAGGTTGCCACGGCCATCCAGCCGTCACCGCCGTGCACATCCATGCGGAACCCGCGGTCGAACGTCGTGCCCGGCTCCGGCAGCAGACGCATCCCCGCATCCGGCAGCACACCGCGCGCCACCTGGCGTACCAGCGTGGGCAATAACGCCTCACCGGCCGCCTGCACCCACAAGGCCAGACGGTGGCCCCGCAGGCGCAGGGCGCCGTCCTGCTGTCCGGCATGGACCGGCCCGAGGCAGGCAAGCATGGGGATGTCGGATGCGCCCTCGTCACGCAGCAGGTCCAGCAGTTCCTGCAATGAATCAGTAGCGACTGTCTGCAGCCGTGGGACACCCTCGCCGTCCCGGGCAACGCCCAGACTGCGGTGCAGCCTGACCGGCAATTGCAGCGACTCACCGGCGGCGGTGAGCGCGTCGCGGGCCAGAGTTTGCAGCGCGTGCTCTCCCTGACGGGGGTTGGTGAGGTCACGACGGGACAGCAGACGCTGTAGCGAATCGGCACTCAATGAGGTGGGCATGAAATACGCTCCTGGTTGTAACGGTGCTCTGCGTCATGGCCAGCGGAAAACAGGCAAACCCCGGCCCCGGGTCCGGGGGAGTCGGGCCATGACGTCAACCAGTCGAGCGATAAGAATCAGATGCGCGACAGACCCCCCCGGACCATCCAATAGGACCAGGGGTTGGTAAATCGCCAATCGTGGAAGGGTAATCCAGCGGTCATCGTTTTAATCTAACCTAGACTGAGAGGTTAACGTAGCAGCCCCCACCCTGTCCCGCAAGCAGTAACGGGTTGCGCGCGTGAGTTTCCACGTTGAACGGACAAGGGGCTAGGCCATGAAACGCTTCCACTTGGCCATTGGCGTCGATGACGTCGAGGCGAGCGTCGCGGATTACTGCAAGCGCCTGGGCGCCGAACCGGTGGTGGTCATTCCTGGTCAGTACGCCTTGTGGCGCACACCACAATTGAATTTCTCCATCCGCCACATTCCCGGAGCCGCCGGGATGCTCCGCCACGTGGGCTGGGAGGATCCCGACGCCGCGACGCTGTCCGTGGAACATGATGTAAACGGCATGGTGTGGGAGCGCTTCACCGCTGAGGACCAGGCACGGGAGATCCGCGCCAACTGGCCGGACACCCAGTACAACCCGGGGAATCACTGATCCGGGTCGGCGGGTTCCTGCTCCGGCACGTTCAGGCTCCAGGCTTTCGGCATCAGACTGCGCAGCCAGGCACGGGGCGCGTCCCGGTCGCGGATCAACTGCCCCAGCCCTACCGTCACTCCCTGATAACGCACCACCACGTACCCCGGCTGCTCACAGTGGCCTAGTTGTGCCTCGCGCAGTTCCGCATCCTCCCGTCTGAGATAAGCGCGAAACTGGGCATCATCAACAGCGAGCCAGTTACGTGAGGCCTGGTCTCCGTACAACAGCACGGCGGCGGTGGTGGGTTTCAACGGCAGGCTTTTGCGCCGGACCGCCGGCAAGCCGAGCATTTCCGGTGGGGGCGCCAAAGGCAGGCGATGATCCGCGGGCAGAAAATGCAGATGGCGGGCGCCGCGCTTGACCGGCTGCACGCGGGAGAAGACCGCCTCCGGGATGCCCAGGCGTTCCGTGAGGGGTTTCAGCCAGTCCCGATGCTCCTCGGGAGGCTGGAAATAGGTGGCTGCGTCGTCGCTCACCCGGGCGCTGCCGCGCTTCTCCAGTACAGCCACGAAAAAACCACCCGTGTTCCGCCAGTGCGGCCAGACCCGCAGACTACCGCGCAATTGGTCATCAAACCGCTGGCCGTTCCACTGTGTCAGGCCGGAAGCCGCGTCAAAACCGGCCACGTGCGCCGGCAGCAGCCGCAGCGCACCCCGGTGATCCCGCAGCACGGCATCGACCACGGCTTCGTTTTCCTCCGGCGAGAACGTGCAGGTGGAATAAACCACGCGCCCACCGGGCCGCACCAGCTGCACCGCTCTGCGCAGCAAGCGCTCCTGAACCCGGGCGGTGCGCTGCCGGAATTCGTCGGAAACCAGTTGGGGCACCCGCACTTTGCGGAACGTGCCCTCGCAGGTGCAGGGCGCATCCACCAGCACCCGGTCGAACTGACCAGCCCGGCTCGGATAGCTCTGGCCATCCTTGAGCGTGATCGCCACGTTCATCAGCCCCAGACGCTTCAGTGTCTGACGGATCGCGGAGATCCGCCCGCGACCGCTGTCATTGGCCACCACGGTACCGGTATTGGCCATGGCCATGGCAATCTGCGCGGTCTTGTTACCCGGAGCCGCGCACAGATCGAGCACCCGCTCACCGGGCTGGGGATCCAGCAGCTGCACCGGCAGCATGGAGACCTCTTCCTGCACCTGATACAGGCCGGCCATGAAACCCCAGTGCTGCCCTGGCCGTGCATCCGACGCCAGCCGCAACCCGTCCGGATTCCAGCTCATGGGTAGCGCCTCAATCCCGCTCCGCGCCAGTAAGGCGGTCAGCGCCTCCCGCGAAAGGCGCAGGGGATTACGCCAGAAGGTGGTGGGCAACGGCTCGAGCAGGCAGCGAATCAGAGCCTCCGGATCATCCACAATCCCGGCATAGCGGGCAACCAGCTGACGGGCCAATGCCTGTCGGGTGGGGAAATCCGGGGCCATGGGCCGCTCCGACGTGGGCGCGGCTGCGGGGCGCTCCGCTTCAGGGGTATCCATCGGGGACCTCCTCGGCACCGTCATCATCCAAAGACTCACCCGCGGCTTCCGCCTCGCCGAGGAAAACATCCCGGTAAGCCACATACAGCACCGAGCCGGCGTAGGGAACCATGATCAGGCCAACCCAGCCGAGGCTGGCCACCACCAGCGCCGGGGCCAGCATGATCACCCCCGACAGGCCCATGATGGGCGCGGGATTCAATGGGTAGGCACGGGCGCTCATGACCATGGCCGGGGGCAGGGGCGGTTGATGCAGCACCATCATCGGGAGCAGAAACAGCTGGCCGAAGGCCAGTAGCAGCGCCAGCGTCGCCACCAGGGCCAGGCCAACCGTCCCCCCTGGGACGATCACGGGCCCCAGCAGCAGCTGTTCCAGTGGAGCGTCAGCAGGAAGACCCTCGGCAGTAACCGGGCTCCAGAACCCCAGACCCTCCACTGCCTGATGGAAGGCATCGGCAACCGGGCTGAGCACGCCCGTGAAAGCGGTAAGTATGGCGAACAGCGCCGCTGCCAGCCCCAATGCCAGCAACGCATCACGGTTGGTTGGGACAAGATTGCGCCAGCCGGTGGGGCGTCGGTTATCCACCGCCGAGGACAGTTGAACGAACAGCATCATACCCAGCGCCACCAGAAAGAAATGCGAGGCGTAGCGCAGTTCCGGCCAACTCATGCGATGGCTCATATAGAAGAGGAACAGGCTCACCACCGCCCATTTCAGGCTCAGCCCCGGCCGGCGCCAGAGCAGCGTTCCCCCTTCCTTCAGCCAGTGTTGCCAGGCGTCCGGCTCAACCTGTCTTGGCCCCAGTGCCGGCATTGCTTTCCCCCGCGGCGGATCCGTGCGGCGATTGAAACCCAGCCAGCACGGCCCGTCAAAGGCTACAGCATCGAACAATAGTCAATTGCTATCACATCGAACAATTCAATTCATTTTTCAGATGCTCACGCTTTTGCGACAGTAAGCCCCGTAGCCGAGACGCACCAATTTCAATCCAAACCTTGCACAGCAAACAGGAGGCATATCCATGCTGGAAAATCGCGAAGGTCAGCACGTCCCGAACGTCACGTTCCGCACCCGTCAGAACAACGATTGGGTGGATGTGACGACCGATGACATCTTCAAGGGCAAGACCGTTGTGGTGTTCTCCCTGCCGGGCGCTTACACCCCGACCTGCTCGGCCACCCATCTGCCGCGCTACAACGAGCTGGCGCCGGTGCTGAAGGCCAACGGTGTGGACGAAATCGTCTGCCTGTCAGTCAACGACGCGTTCGTCATGAATGAGTGGGCGCAGGATCAGGAAGCCGAGAACGTGCTCCTGATTCCGGACGGCAACGGCGAGTTCACCGACGGCATGGGCATGCTGGTGGACAAGTCCGACCTGGGCTTCGGCAAGCGTTCCTGGCGGTACTCCATGCTGGTACGTGACGGCGTGATCGAGAAGATGTTCATTGAGCCGGAGAAGCCGGGCGATCCGTTCGAGGTTTCCGACGCCGACACCATGCTGGCGTACCTGAACAGCAATGCCCGGGTACCGGAATCGGTGGCCGTGTTCACGAAGGTGGGCTGCCCGCACTGCGCCCGCGCCAAGAGCCTGCTCCGTGAGAAGGAAATTCCCTTCGAGGAAGTGGTTCTGGGTGCCGGCATCACCACCCGCGGTCTGCGCGGCGTGAGCGGCCGGGCCACCGTGCCCCAGATCTTCATCGGCGGCCAGCACATCGGCGGCGCCGACGATCTGGAGGCCTTCCTGAGGGACCGTCAGGCGGCCTAACGGCTACCAGCCGGCGAACCGCCCGCGGTTCGCTTCCTCCCCACCCTACCGGCGCCAGGCGCCGGTAGGGTTCCGCAAAGCGCATACGGTGCGTTTTGCAGAACCCTTCTAAGGAGACACGACCATGCAAAAGATTCAGGCTGATGTCGCCGTGATTGGCGCCGGCTCCGCCGGCCTCGCCGCATACCGTGCGGCACGCGTCCATCAGGAGCGTGTCGTGCTGATCGAAGGTGGACCTTACGGCACCACCTGCGCCCGGGTGGGCTGCATGCCCAGCAAGCTATTGATCGCCGCAGCCGAAGCGGCCCACCATGCGCGCGAGGTCGATCGATTCGGCGTGCATGCCGGCCAGGTCCGCGTGGATGGCCGCGCAGTGATGGACCGGGTGCGGCGCGAACGGGACCGGTTCGTCGGTTTCGTGGTGAAATCCACTGAGGCAATTCCCGAACAGGACCGCATTCGCGGCTACGCCCGTTTCCTGGACGATCACACCCTTCAGGTGGATGACGATATTCAGGTACAGGCGGACCGCATCGTGATTGCCACCGGGTCTCGCCCCAATGTGCTTCCCATGTTCAACGGCCTCGGCGACCGGCTGATCGTGAATGACGACATTTTCAACTGGGACGATCTGCCGGAATCCGTGGCCGTGTTCGGCCCCGGCGTGATCGGGCTGGAGTTGGGGCAGGCCTTGCACCGGCTGGGCGCGCGGGTGCGCATCTTCGGTGTGGGCGGCCTGGTGGGTCCGCTGACGGATCCGGCCGTGCGGGAATACGCCGATCGCAGCTTCCAGCAGGAGTTTCCACTGGATTCCGATGCCCGGGTGGACTCGCTGGAACGCGACGGCAATGCGGTACGGATCCGCTTCCGTGACGGGGACGGCCGCGGTATGGAGGAACAGTTCCAGTTCGTCCTGGCCGCCACCGGACGTCGCCCGAACGTGGACAACCTGGGGCTGGAGAACACCAGCCTGTCGCTGGACCAGCGAGGCGTGCCGGTGTTTGACAACGGCACCATGCAATGCGGCGACAGTCACATCTTCATCGCCGGGGATGCGGACAATCAGCTGCCTCTGCTGCATGAAGCATCCGATGAAGGGCGCATCGCCGGGGATAACGCGGGGCGGTTGCCGTTCATCCGGGCCGGCGCACGTCGTTCACCGCTCAGCGTGGTGTTCAGTGATCCGCAGATCGCCATGATCGGGGAAAGCCATGCGCAGGTGACGGACCGACCCCACGTGGTCGGGGAAGTGAGCTTCGAGAACCAGGGCCGCAGCCGAGTCATGGGCCAGAACCGGGGGCTGCTCCGGGTCTATGCGGATGGCACCAACTGCCGCCTGCTGGGCGCGGAAATGATCGGTCCGCGTGCGGAGCATATGGCACACCTGCTGGCGTGGGCACACCAGCAACAACTGACCATCAGCCAATTGCTGGAGATGCCGTTCTATCACCCGGTGGTGGAAGAAGGTCTGCGCACGGCGCTGCGGGATGCCCAGGCGAAGCTGGAAGCCCTGGAATATTCCGATTGCGGCCACCGCGCCGCAGCGGGTGAAAATTAGATCGATTCCACTGGCTTCCGGCCCGCTCAGGGTGTCGGAAGCCAGGTTTTCAGCCAGTCCACGAGGTATTCCCGTTCACCACGAACCGTCAGACTCTGGGTGTGGCCGGCCGATGATGCACGGCGGATTTCCTTGGGAGGCCTAGCGGCCTGATACAGGGCTTCCGCATGATGCGGCGGCACGATCACATCCTGGTCACCCGCCATGAGTAGAACGGGAATCGGAGAGACGTCGGCGATGAAGTCGATGGGGGCGAAGCGGTCACTGATGGTCCACGACAGGGGATACTGCAACGGCCAGGTCAGCCACACCTCGGCAAATTTCTCGCGGGCAATGCCGCGATAGCTGGAAAACGGACTATCCGCCACCAGGGCATCCACGCCATAGCGCTCCCCCGCTTCCGCCACCAGCGTGATGGCAATGGCGCCGCCCAGGCTCTGACCGAACACGGCAAGGGCGGTGCCGTCCGAATCCGCCCGATCCCGGGCGATGGCCAGAGCGGCTTCGGCATCCCGATGCACTCCGGCGAAATCCGGCCGCCCCTCCGATTTGCCAAACCCGCGATAGTCCGGCATGAAGACGTTGAAATCCTGATCCGGCAGCCAATAGACGGCGGCGATATGGGTGCTGATGTTTTGCGCATTGCCGTGCAAAAACAGTACCGTTCCCCGCGGTTCACCGCTGGCCGGCAACCACCAGCCATGCAGGCGGACACCGTCCGATGCCTGGAACTCCACATCCTCGTAAGCGATGTCGTGGTCGGCGGGATCGAGGTAATGGTCCCGCTCCGGATAGAAGAACAACCCGGCACAGCCTGGCAGCGTCCAGGCCATGAGCAGGCACATCAATAACGAGCATGCACGATTCACGGCAACAGATACCAGTGCAATACCAGATCGGCCCGGCTCACTGTCTGGTTGAAGTCATGCTCCCGGGACGCGCTCAAACGCAAACCGAACCGTTCCCCCAGACTGACGTCCTGTTCCGCGGCCAAACGCCACTGCGGATCATCGGAATAATCGGTATACACGCTTCCCTCGGCGCGCAGGCGCCCACGCCAACGCGCACCGGTGCGCAGCAGTTCCAGGCGCGGCCCTGTCCCCGCGCGGACGCCGTCGTCCAGGCGTTCAGAGCCCCAGGCGCTGCCCTGAAGCCCCATGTACAGCAGCCAGTTCCGCTCCTCGTTCAGCGGCCAGGCCGCGCCACCGCCCCCTTCCACGCCCCCCATCAGGCTATAGCCGCCCTCCGGGCGCAGTTTCTGCTCCAACCCGGTGCCGATGTGCCATGACCAGGACCGGAAGTACGCGTCCCGGGGCGCCAGGGATTCCACCTCCACCAGCATGAGCCGGTCCAGTTCCAGACGGTCCTCATCCAGATCGAAGCGCAGATGGGTGTTGCCGAAGCTGATATGGGCCCAGTCCCTGTAGCCCCCGGGCGGATCCAGCAGATCATGATACGCGGGTCGCCAATGCAGGATCAGGTGGCTGGTATCCTCCCAACGCCCTCCGCCCAGACCGACCCGATGGCTGCCGTGCCCCTGATCCGGGCGCACCTCGGGCGTGGCCGGTCCGGAGCGGTCTTCCGGCGGGCCCAGCCGGCTCCGCGCCACCAGCAACTCCCGCATCTCGTCCCGCTGCACGGAATCACCGGCCTCGAGGCGGTAGTGCTTGAGGTCGTAGGCGCTCTCCAGCATCAGGCGCTGGCGCTCCACCGGGGCACTTTCATCCAGACAGCCCGGTCCATCCGTGGCCAGGCGGCGCACCTGTTCGCCCTCGTCCGCGCTCAATTGTGCCAACTGATGCTCCAGGCGGGTGCGGCTGGAGGGCCGGTAGACCGTACCGGTATGCATGCCTTCCGGCTCCAGGGCCACGCGCACCGTATCGGTGGGGGTGGCCCACCAGTTGAAG
>SLCE01000045.1 GCA_007125985.1 Ectothiorhodospiraceae bacterium
AAGTGCGCGTGAACGCCATCGGCGGCGGGGCAGAGGAAATCATGAAGGATCTGGCAGTTCGACAGATGGGCCTCTGATGAGGCATGTGAGCACGCGGGAATAATTCCCGCAGCCATCGCACAAATGGGAGCCCAACAGGTGCGCGCCTTCAGGCAATGCGACTTGCGCTCGTCATTTATTTCATACCCTTTTTCTTCGTATATAACCCTGCGTTATTGATTCGGGGGAAAGTGGCCGAGGTTGTTGCAGTGTTGTTCACGGTTATGGTGGGCATTGCCGTTGTTGCTGCAGCTCTGCAGGGCTACCTGATTGGCCTAGGGGATCCGGGCAACGACATGTTGGGCTGGTTGTCGCACGCCAACCTGCGAGCGGGCGGGTTGTCACTGGCCACAATGCCCGCGAGTTGAATTCGGAGAATGAAGAAATGGCGACAGATGCAAGACAGCAGCACTCATTCGCTGATCCGTCACCGGCGCTCAATATGATAAATCGGGTGAATGTCGGGGATGTAATAACCCGTGCAACCGACCAGTTTCCTGACAGGGAGGCTGTTATCGGCCCGGACGGGACCGCCATTACGTATCGGGAACTGGAGGCCAACATCAATCGGCTCGGGCACGCACTGCTCGGATTGGGCTTAAAACGAGGGGATGTGGTGGGAGTTCTCGCCCGGAACTGCACGGAAATCCTGCTTATCTATTTTGCATGTGCGCGAGCCGGGTTGATATTCGCTCCCATGAATCTCGGGCTGAAGGGTGAGGACATTGCGTACTGCTTGGCGGACGCAGGCGCGCAGGTACTCGTTGCTGAGAGTGAGTTCCAAGATATGGTGAGGTCGTTTCCTCGCGATCTGGTGGCCAGACAGCGCGTTTTCTGGATAGGCGAGGTACCCGGTGTCCCAGTGAAGGGCTCGGCTGGCACGTTGTCAGAGTTGGTGACGGAAGGCAGCGCTGAACCGCTGGAAGTGTTCGTGGATGATCGCGATGGCGTGCAACTGCTGTATACCAGTGGGACAACATCGAATCCCAAGGGTGTTGTGACGGGCCACCTTGCCGTGATTATGTCCGGGCTTTCCGGGGCATTGGCGCATGGCATGTCTGCGGGGGGGGCGACGACAGTTCTCGTCTCGCTACCTCTGTTTCATTGTGCAATGTTGAATGGAAATGTCATGCCTGCGTTTATGGTGGGCGGTAAGGCCGTTCTGCAACGTGGGTTTGCCCCTGACATCATTCCCGATCTAATTGAAAAACACCGAATTCATCATCTCACGTTGTTGCCCGTCATGTACGCGACGTTGCTGCAACAGTCGAACGTTCAAGGCCGGGACTTCACCTCCGTGGTTCGCGCCGGTTACGCGATGGCACCGATGCCGGAAGAACGTCTGAAGGCGATCCATGCTTTGTTTCCTAATGCGGATGTTGTACTCGGGGCCGGGCAAACGGAGTTCACGCCGGCCGCTTGCCGGCAGCGAGCTGAACACCAGTGGAGCAAGGCGGCCTCATGGGGTACCGCGACGGCTATGACGCGCATTGGCATCATGGACGAGGAGGGCAATCTGTTGCCGCGAGGTGAGATTGGGGAAGTGGTATATCGCGGCCCTCAAGTGATGAATGGCTATCTCAAGCTGCCGGAACAGACTGCCGAATCGTTTCGTCATGGGTGGTTTCATAGCGGCGACATGGCCTGGATGGATGAAGATGGCGCGGTCTGGTTCACCGATCGCAAAAAAGATGTCATCAAGACTGGCGGAGAAAATGTCGCTTCCATTGAGGTTGAGCGTTGCTTGCTCGCACACCCGGCTGTTGCGGACGTTGCCGTTGTCGGTCTCTATCATCCGCGTTGGGGAGAGGCCATTACCGCTGTGGTGATTCCGCAATCCGGCGCGGAGATCGAGGCCGAGGAACTCGCGGGGCATTGTCGGTCACGCCTGGCCGGCTTCAAAGTTCCCAAGAGCATCCTCATCGAGCAGGAATTGCCACGCACTGGCACAGGTAAAATTCAGAAGCACGTTATACGCGCCAGCTTGAAAGATTTTTACCTCCTGAAAGGTTAGTAAAGACCGAATTCATTTAGGAATTTTAAAATGAACTACACCGAGCAACACGCGGCCATCTACGAATCGGTAAAGAAATTCGTCCATGCCGAGATCAATCCGCATGTGGACCAATGGGAGGAAGAGGGTATTTTTCCTGCCCACGAGTTATTCAGGAAAATGGGCGACCTGGGATTTCTTGGGATTTCCAAGCCGGAGAAATACGGTGGTATGGGGCTGGACTGGAGTTATAACCTCGCCTATTGCGAGGCGATGGGCGAAGTGAATGGGGGGTCCATCTCGATGGCCGTGGGCGTTCAGACGGACATGGCCACGCCCGCACTCGCACGTCACGGCTCGAATGAGTTGCGCGATGAGTTCCTGGCGCCAGCCATTGCAGGTGAGCAGGTTGCTTGCATCGGGGTGTCCGAGCCGGGAGCGGGTTCCGATGTGGCTTCCATCAGGACGACTGCCCGCAAGGATGGAGACGATTACGTCATCAACGGCGGCAAGATGTGGATCACAAATGGCACGCAGGCTGACTGGATGTGCATGCTGGCCAATACGGGTGATGGCCCGGTCCACCGAAATAAATCGTTGATAATCGTGCCACTGAAGGCCAAGGGCGTTACGGTGGCGCGGAAGCTGGACAAGCTAGGCATGCGCGCTTCGGATACCGCGCAGCTTTATTTCGAGGACGTCCGCGTACCCCAGCGGTATCGCATCGGCGAGGAAGGTAAGGGTTTTGTCTACCAGATGGAGCAGTTCCAGGAGGAACGGCTATACGGCGCGGCCAAGAACCTGCGCGCCATGGAACGTGCGATTGAAGACTGTATTACGTACACGCGGCAACGCATCGCGTTCGGAAAACCATTGCTCGACAACCAGGTGATCCACTTCCGGATGGCGGAATTGCAGACCGAGATCGAGGCGTTGCGCGCACTGGTCTATCGGGCAGTTGACCGCATGGTGGCCGGTGAGGATGTGACCCCATTGGCGTCTATGGCCAAGCTCAAAGGGGGGCGACTTGTGCGAGAGGTTGCAGATAGCTGTCTGCAGTATTACGGCGGCATGGGTTTCATGAACGAGACTCCGATCACGCGGCTGTACCGGGACGGGCGCCTGTCATCCATTGGTGGCGGATCGGATGAGGTGATGCTCAGCATATTGTGCAAATACATGGGGATACTGCCCGCCAAGGCGTGAACCTGTTCGGCCCGAACACCACACTATTGATGACAGAACTGGAGGCTTCGAGTGGCTGCAGAGACTATCGATCCACGCACGCCGATACTTGTCGGGTGCGGTGATGTCACTGACATTAACACACCTGTTGAAGACGGGCGTTCACCGTTTGATCTGATGGCTGAGGCTGGCCGGCTGGCGTTGCAAGATGCCGGAGGTTCGGGCATCGCCGAAGCCATCGACACCGTGGCCGTGCTGCGCCTGTTCGTGGATAGCTCGCCGCGTTTTGCGGCGACCGGTCTCGGCAGTTCCACGAACCCGCCGCGGAGCATTTCCCGCCGAATGGGCCTGAATGCCCGGCGTGAGATCTATACCCATGTTGGTGGAAACATGCCGCAGTCCCTGGTGAACACCTTTGCCCAGGCGATTGCAGAGGGTGAGATGCGTGCGGCTCTGATCGTGGGTGGCGAGGCGCTGCGCACGCAACTCGGTGTGCAGCGCGCGGGATTGGATGTGTCATGGGCGGAAGATCCTGGCGGTGAACCGGAACTCATGGGCGAGAATCGCAGCGGTTGGAGTCCGCATGAGGCGAAGCATGGCTTGCGTGCGGCGATCAGTTTCTACCCCCTGTTCGAGCAGGCCATCCGCGGGGAACGCGGTCACACGGTGGAGCAGCATCTGCAGTCCATGGGTGCCTTGCTGGCGGGGTTATCCCGCGTGGCGGTGGATAATCCGCTGGCCACCCGGCGTGAGCCCATGTCCGCGGAGCGCCTGGCCCGGGTGGATGCGGACAACCGCTGGATCGGGTTCCCTTACCCACGGCTAATGAATGCTAATGTGTTCGTGGACCAGGCATCGGCATTGATCATGACCAGCGTCGGCGAAGCGCGTGCCCAGGGGATTCCCGAGTCGAAATGGATCTATCTGCACGGTTGTGCGGACGGGCATGATCACTGGCATGTAAGTGATCGCGAGAACTTCCACACGTCCCCCGCGATCCGTGCCGGTTCGGCGCTGGCCCTGGAGATGGCCGGGATCGGCGTGCAGGATCTGGATTATCTGGATATCTACAGCTGTTTCCCTTCGGCCGTGGAAATCGCCTGCCAGGAACTGGGGCTGTCGGAGCAGGATCCACGCGGGCTAACGGTAACCGGCGGGCTGCCGTACTTCGGCGGGCCGGGCAACAACTACGTGACCCATTCCATTTCGGAGATGATGCGCCGTCTGCGCAGGGCGCCCGGTAGCTATGGACTGGTGACAGCCAACGGCTACTACCTGACGAAGCATTCTTTCGGCGTCTACTCCACCCGGCCGGTTCCCGGCGCCTGGCGGCGGGAAGAGCCGTCCCGGCTGCAGGCCCGACTGGACGCCCTGCCGAAAGCGGAGTTTACCGAAACCCCATCCGGCCGGGCGATGATTGAAACCTATACCGTGATGTACGACCGCAAGGCCCCGATTCAGGGCATTGTGTTCGGACGGGAACAGGAAACCGGTCGCCGGTTCGTGGCCAACACCCCCGCGGATGCTGCTGTGCTGCAGGATCTGGTGGATCGGGAAGGGCTCGATCGCCCGGGCAGCGTTCAAACCGTGGACGGTCTGAACGTGTTCACGCCGAACCATTAAGAGGCAACAAGTCATGAGTGATAAGCCCGATCCGATTCGTATGACCATTCCACAGGTTGCCCGCCACGCAGCGCGCACCTGGCCGGAACGGCCTGCGCTGCGCTTTCAAGGCGAGACAGTCACCTACGCGCAGCAGTACGACCGCATCTGCCGGTTTGCCCATGCACTGAAGGCACAGGGCATCGGCCGCGGCGATCACGTGGCCACCATTTTGGGCGGTGGGCCTGAGTGGTTCTACATTTCCTATGCCATCACCCTGGTCGGCGCGGTGATCGTGCCCATCAACGTCACGTTCCGCAGCCAGGAGCTGGTTCACGCTCTGCGGCGCTCTGATGCCCGGGCATTGATCATCCGTGATCAGTTCCGGGGCGTTGACCAACTTGCGCTTATTAAGGAATTGATTCCGGAATTGGCCGATGCCACACCGGGATTCCTGCAAAGTGAGACATTCCCGAAACTCGATACCGTCATCGCCGTCAGTCGCGAAGATGTGCGTTACCCTGGCACCGTCGCCTTCCACGATCTGATGCGCGCCGGAGCGGCATACCAGCCGTCGGCCATCGATGCCTGGATCGACAGCCTCACGCCGGACGACGCCGCCTACATCCTATTCACTTCTGGTAGCACCGCATTTCCCAAGCCGGCCCTGCGTGCCCACGGTAGCAGTGTGGGCATCGCCAGCCACCTGTACGCCCAGTGCTTCGCCATGGAGCCGGACGACGTGATGATGGGGTATTCGCCCTTCTACCATGTCGGCGGTTGTATCTACGTCACCCTGGGCACTGCCCTGGCCGGCGCCTGTATCGCCCTGTTGGAGTATTTCGAGCCCGGCGAGGTGCTGCGAACGATTCGCGAAGAGGGCGTCACCTGCATGAGCGGCTTCGACACGCATCTCCGTGCTCTGGCGAACCATCCGGATTTCGCCAGCACCGACTGCAGTGGGGTGCATAAGATGACACTGGCCTGCGGGCCGGAATGGTACGACACCGTGCGCCAGATGGGCTTCGGCGCCACGTCCGTATCGCACCATTATGGTTTTACCGAAGGCACCTCGGTCGTGATGCCGCGCGCTGAGACGGATGAGGAAGTTCGTCGGAACAGCAATGGGCAGCCGTTCCACGGTGTGAGCGTGAAGATCGTCAACCCGGAAACCGGCGAGCCCTGCGGTCCAGACGAGCCGGGTGAGATCTGTATCCGCGGCTGGACCCTGTTCCAGGGTTACTACAAGATGCCGGAACAGACCGCCGAGAGCTTCGATGACGAAGGCTACTTCCATTCCGGCGACTACGGTTGGATGGATGGGCGCGGTTTCGTGTACTACCGCGGTCGCTACAAGCAGATGATCAAGACCGGCGGGGAGAACGTTTCCGAGAGGGAGGTGGAAATGTTCCTGGAGGGCCATCCGGAGATCCGCGCCGTGCAGGTGGTCGGGGTGCCGGATGAGCGCTGGGGCGAGGCGGTGACCGCCATGGTACAGACCGTCAGCGGCGACCCCCTGCCGTTGCAGTCCATCAAGGCGTTCTGCCAGGACCGGATGGCCGGCTTCAAGATTCCCAAGCACGTGGTGCCGATGGTGGGGGAGGACTGGCCGATTACGCCCACCGGAAAATATGACAAGCCACGACTCAAGGCCATGGCGATGGAACGATTGGGACGCGACGCGGTTTGACGCGGGGCGATGCAGGCGGCGGCCGCAACGCGCGGCCCATACTTTCACAGACGACGAGGATCACATGATCAAGGCAGTACTTTGCAGGGAATACGGCCCACCGGAGTCGTTGACGTTCGAGGAAGTAACGGAACATCAGCCCGGTGCTGGGCAGGTGGTGGTTGCTGTGCACGCCTGCGCGGTGAACTTCCCCGACACGCTGATCATCCAGGGGAAATATCAGTTCAAGCCGGAGATGCCCTTTGCTCCGGGTGGCGAGGTGGCTGGTGTGATCAAGGCGGTCGGTGACGGCGTGGAGGGTTACGCCGTGGGCGATCGCGTGATTGCCATTCCCGGCTGGGGCGGCTTCTCGGAGGAGGTCGTGGTACGCCAGGAAAAGCTCATTCCGCTGCCGGATGGCATCCCGATGGACGAGGCGGCGGCCCTGGTCATCACTTACGGCACGACCCATTACGCGTTGAAAGACCGGGCTGCCCTGCAACCCGGGGAGACGCTGCTGGTGCTAGGGGCCGCGGGTGGAACCGGTGTGGCCGCCATTGAACTCGGCAAGGTCATGGGCGCCCGGGTCATCGCCGCTGCCTCCAGTGAGGAAAAACTCGCGTTCTGCCGGCAACACGGGGCCGACGACACAATCAACTACACGCAGGAAAATCTGCGGGAGCGTCTGCGGGAATTGACCGATAACAAGGGCGTGGACGTGGTCTACGACCCGGTGGGCGGAGAGTATACTGAGCCGGCCCTGCGCAGCCTGGCCTGGAAGGGCCGCCTGCTGGTCATCGGCTTCACCGCTGGTGATATTCCCAGACCGCCGCTCAATCTTCCCTTGCTCAAGGGGGCGTCCATCGTGGGCGTGTTCTATGGCGCCTTCCAGGTCCAGGAGCCGGAGCGCTTCCGGGCTCTGATGGCGGAACTGCTGGGTTGGCTGCAGGAAGGCCGCATCCGCCCCAGCATCACCACCCGCTATCCGCTGGACCAAGCCCCGCAGGCCCTGCGGGATATCCTGGATCGGCGCGTCACTGGTAAGGTCGTGGTTCAGACCGGGTTGATGGCATCCGATTAGACGCTGTTGCTGACAAATGAAAGGGGGCATTCAGCGCTGCCCCCATGGGTGGAGTTGACAACCCCGGGAGGCGACAGGCTAACTGTGCCCGTCTGGGACGACATGTCAATAAACACAGAACGGGCGCTAAGCGCCGCAATAATGGAATAGCTAATGCCTGCTTGGGTGCTGGTCACACTTGGTATCGCCATGGTGCTGGCGGATCTGCTGATTGCCGGTGGTGCCAGTGTCATCCTGCTGGTGGTGGCCGGTGGCTTTTTCGGTGCGGCCATCGCGAGTGCTCTGGGTGGCGACGTGACGGCGCAATTGGTTGGAGCCGCGGCAGGTGTGGTGGTGGCGATTCCCATCGTCCTGGCGCTAAGCCGGTTCGTCACAAGGGCGCGTGGGCAGGCCCTGCAGGATGGGCGTCTGGAAGGCAGTCATCACCAGGTTGTCGAGGACCGGGGCGAAGCCTGCCTGCGCATCCACGGTGACCGTTTCCCGGCACGCTTTGCTGATAGCGGTAAGCCTCCGGAGATCGGTCAGCGTGTGGAGATCGTCCGCTTCGAGGGCATCACCGCCATCGTCCGCGAGGTCTCGTCCGCGTAAGAGCGCACTCGAAACCGGCGCTGGTCTGCTGAACACCGGCCCCGCCATTGATATCGTCCCCCCGAATCACTGCTGCAGGCACCCAAGGAGTTCTGTATGGAAACGTTGATTGTCGCTGCCGTCGTCCTCGTACTCATTCTGGCGATTGCCGCCAAAGGCATCCGCATGGTGCCCAACCGCCGCACCATGGTGATTGAGCGGTTGGGCAAGTACCACCGGACCCTTAATCCGGGGCTCTCGCTGCTCATTCCCATCATCGATCAGCCCCGGGCCATCAACATTCTGCGCTACGTCGATGGTGAGCCCCGGATGATCACGGAAATCCGCATCGATCTGCGCGAAATCGTGCTGGATTTCCCCGCCCAGGCCGTCATCACCAAGGACAACGTGGGCGTCGAGATTGATGGTGTGATGTATTACCAGATCATGGATGCGCAATCCGCGGTCTACGGCACCGAGAACCTGGTGCTGGCCATCCAGACTCTCGCCCAGACCACACTGCGTTCCGAGATCGGCAAGATGGAACTGGATGCCATTTTCGAATCCCGCGAGGAGATCAACGCCCGCCTAGGGGCGATCATGGATGAAGCGGGCAACAAGTGGGGCGTCAAGGTCAATCGGGTGGAAATCCGGGATATCCGTGTGCCGCAGGAAATCCGCGATGCCATGAACAAGCAGATGGTTGCCGAGCGCAGTCGTCGCGCCATGGTGCGCGAGGCCGAAGGCTATCGCGAGGCCGAGATCGCCAGGGCCGAGGGCGACAAGCAATCGGCGATCCTCAATGCCCAGGGTCAGCGCGATGCGGAAATCGCCAAAGCTGAGGGCGACCGCGAGGCTGCCATTCTGCGCGCGGCAGGCGAGGCCAAGGCCATCCATTCCATTGTTGAGGCCATTGGCCAGGGACGCGAGAAGGAATCAGTCCAGTACCTGATCGCCCGCAACTACATCGACATGCTGCCGGATCTGGCCAAGAACGGTGACCGCGTCTTCGTCCCGGTGGAGGGAACCGCGCTGCTCGGCAGCGTCGGCGGCATCCGCGAACTGCTGGGGCCGGGCGCCATGTCAGCCGTCGATCAGAGGGGCAGTGGCGTCTGAGACTGGCGGTTGACACAGGCTGTCGGGCGGGCCCGAGTTTCCGGGCCCGGTTCCCTGACAAACCAATCTCGAGGAACGTGACCTGCGTGGGGGCGGTTACAAAACGGTGACACGGATCACTATGCGCCCGTTGGAACGCAAAAACGGCGACCCGGTCTCCACCGCAAGTCGCCGTCTTTACTACCGTATTCTGGTGGACGCGGCTGGGATTGAACCAGCGACCCCTGCCGTGTGAAGGCAGTGCTCTCCCGCTGAGCTACGCGTCCTGAAGTCGCGAGAATTGTAGGGAGCAGGGCCGCGGGTGTCAACACGCCCGGGAACCGGGTTTTCCCGGCCGGGGATCGGCTCTGCTAAGATACCGCCCTTGCTGAATTTCGCCTGACCAGGGGATGCCTGTTTCATGAGCCTGAAGACCCGTTTTGCCCCCAGCCCCACCGGTTATCTGCATATCGGCGGCGCGCGCACCGCGCTGTTTTCCTGGCTGTATGCGCGCCGGCATGGCGGCAGTTTCGTGCTGCGCATCGAGGACACCGACCTGGAGCGTTCCAATGCGGAATCGGTCAACGCCATTCTCGAGGGCATGACCTGGTTGGGGCTTACCTATGATGAAGGGCCCTTCTATCAGACCGAGCGCTTCGACCGTTATAAGGAAGTGATTCAGCAGTTGATTGAGCAGGGGCACGCCTACCGATGCTACTGCTCGCGGGAGCGGCTGGATGGCTTGCGGGAAGAGCAGCAGGCGCGGAAAGAGAAGCCGCGCTACGACGGGCATTGCCGGGATCTCACCGAGCCGCCGGCGCCCGATGCGCCCTACGTCATCCGTTTCCGCAATCCCCAGGAGGGGAGCGTGGTGGTGGACGACAAGGTGCATGGCCGGGTGGTGTTCAGCAACGGTGAACTGGATGACCTAATCATTGCCCGCACCGACGGTTCCCCAACCTACAATCTCACCGTGGTGGTGGACGACATGGATATGGGTATCACCCACGTTATCCGCGGTGACGATCACCTGAACAACACCCCGCGCCAGATCAACATCCTGCAGGCGCTAGGCGCGCCGCTGCCGGTGTACGCGCATGTGCCGATGATCCTGGGCGAGGACGGCAAGCGTCTGTCCAAGCGGCACGGGGCGGTGAGCGTGATGAGCTACCGCGACGAGGGCTACCTGCCGGAAGCCGTGCTGAACTACCTGGTGCGGCTGGGCTGGTCCCACGGTGATCAGGAGATCTTCAGCCTGGATGAAATGGTCTCGTTGTTCGATCTGGACAACCTCAACGCCAAGGCATCGGCGCTCAACGTCTCCAAGCTGAACTGGCTGAACCAGCATTACATGAAGACCCTGCCGCGGGAGCATGTGGCCCGTTACCTGGGCTGGCATCTGGGCCAGCGCGATATTGACCCGGCCGCCAGCGGCCCGCGGCTGGAGGATGTGGTTGGTGCGCAGTGTGAGCGTTTCGACACACTGAAGGATATGGCAGACGGCAGCACCTTCTTCTATCGCCGCCCTGATGGGTATGACGAAAAAGCGGCGAAGAAGAACCTCAAGATGGGCGCGATTGAGCCGTTGGAAGCCCTGCATGCCGATTTGGCGGCGCTGGACGAGTGGAAGGCTGAAGCGCTGCACGGGGTGGTCCATGGCGTTGCAGAGAAGCTTGACCTGAAAATGGGGAAAGTGGGGATGCCGTTGCGGGTTGCGCTGAGCGGTGGCACCTCGTCACCGTCTATCGATATCACGCTGGAACTGATTGGTCGGGAGGAGTCGCTGGCCCGCATCCAGGCCGCCGTGGAGTGGATTCGAACCAACGCCGCGGAAGGCTGATCGGCTTGCGGGAAACGCGTGTTGACATCCCCCGAGGGCGGCCTTAACATACGCCGCACCTTACGGGGCCATAGCTCAGCTGGGAGAGCGCCTGCATGGCATGCAGGAGGTCGGCGGTTCGATCCCGCCTGGCTCCACCAGATCAGAAAAAAGGGGTTGGAGCGATTGCTCCAACCCCTTTTTCGTTTCCGCTGCATCCTGTCCCGCAGCTGCCTTTCGTACCCACGTCCGATTGCCGATTCCAATACCCCAAATGGAGTAGCCCACGTGGGTTATTGGATTCCGTGCCCATGACTTGTGAACTGGGCAACGAATGCCGCCGGTCGGGTCCCGACCCCGCGCATTGGACACGACGTTGATCCGTTTCGCGCTTGAGCGGCCAGATAAATCTCGGGAGGGAAGATGAGGCGAATGACGTGGGTATCCGGCTCCGCGCTGATGATCGCTGCCTTGATGCTGTCGGGCTGCTTCAGCAGCAGTAGCAGCAGCGGTGGAGGCAACGATGAGCAGGCCAATGGTGAGAACGGCGATAACGGCGTGCAGCGGGATATCGCGGATGCCGATGCCCTGTACTTCTATGCATCCGAATCCGTTCAGGCGCTGGAGCCGGAACTGGTCGCCGTGGACGCGGATTATCCGTCGTCCCAGCTATCTCTGGATCCGCCACCCCGGGACAATGCGCGCGAACGCCAGGACGTTGACATCTACCGGGGCACCGATGACGAGAGTATCGCGGTACCCACGACCTTGCCGCTGGCCTTGAAATACGGTGAATGGGAAGACGGCACGGTCACCGAGGTGCATTTTCCGAAGGTGGTCTACAACTCTGGCACGCGCCTGTACGTTGTTGATGCCACGGGTGGCGAGCCGGTCCCTCGGCGCGTGTCCGGGGAGAACAGCGCTTTCATCGTCTGCGCGGCCTCCCTGTTTCCGGATTACACCGATATCGATGCATCCGTGATCGCTTATCAAACAGGGGGCGAAAACTTCGACTGCGATGAAACCGATTGGTGGATGACGACGCTCGGGGCTGATGAGTCAGAACCCCCCATCGAGCTGCGTTCCTCTGTCGCATACGACGGCAAGGATGGCGGCTTCGTCCCGCCTGATAATATCGCCGAGCCCGGCGGCTTCCATCCTGATTGGGCCGTTCCGGTGCGTGACGCGGACGGCGCCATCCTTGGGCTTATCACGGCGGCTGTGGATGATTCCAGTAGCGTGCTTTACCACGAACTGGATGGGACGCCAGTACCACCGATCGGGGTCGTTAATGATTTCTTCCGGCCATTGGGGCAAGCTGGAACGGACAATCGTTTGATTGTGCAGCTGGATGGCAACGTGAAGGCTTTCGATCCGGATTCGACGCTTTTCGAGTCCATGTCGGATAATGCAGCCGCGCCCACCAATGCCGTACGGGTTGAGCCGTCCCTGACGTCGCGCGCGCAGGCTGTGAATGTGGAAGGCACGCTGTATGTGCTGGATATCGTCGGTGATGACCAGGATACGGGGCGGGTGATTGCGGTGAATCCGGATGCCGATCCTGGTGAGCAGGTTTCTGAAGTGGCCACAGACTGGGGAACCCGTTGCCAGGTGAACGGTGTGACCGTGGGAAGTACGTCTAACGTTACCTATCTCGCCTGGGCCTATCGGGATGACTACGACGGAGATGGGTGCCCGCGTGACTCCGGGGTGATTCGGCGTATTGCACTTGATGGAAGCAGCACCAGCCAGGTGCTCAAGGAGGTGCCCTACGACTATCCGCTGCCCATCAGGTCACCCACGGCGCCGGGTGATGATGCTCC
>SLCE01000238.1 GCA_007125985.1 Ectothiorhodospiraceae bacterium
TCGGCGGCATGGAGAAGATGTCCAAGTCCAAGGGCAACACGGTGGACCCCCAGTCGCTGGTGGAGCGCTACGGTGCCGATACCGTGCGTCTGTTCACCATGTTTGCCGCGCCGCCGGACCAGTCCCTGGAGTGGTCGGATTCCGGTGTGGAAGGTGGCTATCGCTTCCTCAAACGTCTCTGGCACCTGGTGCACAGTCACGTGGCGTGCGGCCCGGTGCCGGTGCTGGACGTGGCATCGCTCTCCCCTGCGCAGAAGGACGTGCGGCGGAAGGTGCATGAAACCATCCGCAAGGCCTCGGACGACGTGGGTCGGCGTTACACGTTCAACACGGCCATCGCCGCCGTGATGGAACTGGTGAATGCCCTGTACAAGGCGGATGAGGATCAGTCCGACCAGGGGCGTGCGGTGATGCAGGAAGGGCTGGAGGCGGCCGTATTGATCCTGGCGCCCATCGTGCCGCATGTCACGCACCGGCTTTGGCAGGCGCTGGGTCACGAGCAGCCGGTGGTGGATGCCGCCTGGCCCGCGGTGGATGAAACCGCCCTTGAGCGGGATTCGCTGAAACTGGTGGTCCAGGTCAACGGCAAGCTGCGCGGGCATATCGAAGTGCCCAACGACGCGGCCAAGGACGCCATCGAGTCCGAAGCACTGGCCGAGCCCAATGTGCAGCGCTTTATCGATGGCAAGACCGTGCGCAAGGTCATCGTCGTCCCGGGCAAGCTGGTCAACGTCGTGGCAAACTGAGTGTAGATCGGGGCAAGGCGTGTTTACATGCCTGCGAGCTGGTGGCTTCGAGCGAGCCGCCATTGAGAACGGCTCTCGTTCTGCGGGCGGATTCTCCCGCGTAGGATAAATGACACTCGGCAACCCACCGGAAAGGTACCTTTCGGATGAACAGGCACCGGCTGTCCCTGCTGCTGCTCCCCGTGTTGCTGATCGGCTTGACCGCCTGCGGCTGGCATCTGCGTGGTTCCGCACCGGGGGCCGCGTCGCTGGAAGGGGTGCGCCTCAGTCTGGACAGCCAGGTGGGGCGTGGGGAGCTTTATCGCGAAGTCTATGTTGCCCTGCAGTCCTCCGGGGTTGATCTGGTGCCCGCCGGGGCCGGGGTGCCCTCCCTGGTGCTCGCCAATGAATCCCGGCAGAGGCGGGTGATCTCCGGTACTCGGGCTGACGAAGTGCGAGAGTACGAACTGCGCTACCGCGTGAGCTGGCGCTTGCGCGACGGCGACGGCGAGGAACTGCAGTCGGGGACCTTCGAGCAGATGCGGGAGTACCGCCGCGACGAGCAGCAGATGCTGGGCGGCGAGGGTCAGGAGGATGCCATCGTGAACGAATTCCGGCGCGATATCGCTTTCCTGCTCACGGATCGGCTACAGGCCCTGTTGGGCGAGTAGCGGCGGAGGGCAGGGTTATGCGTGCGCGTTCCGATCAGTTGCCCGGCCTGCTCACGAAGGGCCTCAAGCCTGTTTATATGTTGACCGGCGATGAGCCTCTGCAGCTGCATGAAGGGCTGGATGCCATCCGCGCGGCTGCCCGTGACGCTGGATATACGGAGCGCGAGGTGCTGGAGGTGGACGCCGGGTTCGACTGGGGTCGCCTCGCGGCCCTCGCGGATAACCTTTCCCTGTTCGGTGACCGCCGAGTGGTGGAGCTGCGTCTGCCCAGCGGCAAGCCCGGGCAGCAGGGCGCGCGCGCCATTGGTGACTACTGCAAGCGCCCCCCGGATGACACCCTGCTGGTGATCGTCAGTGGCAAGCTGGAAGCGAAGGTGCGCAAATCCGCCGCCTGGGTGAAGACCATCGACGAAGCCGGGGTGGTAGTGGAAATCTGGCCCGTGGAACCGGCGCAACTGCCGCGCTGGCTCAACGCCCGCATGCAACAGGCCGGGTTGCGGCCGACCCCGGAGGCGTTGCAGCTACTGGCGGAACGCGGCGAGGGCAATCTTCTGGCGGCGGTCCAGGAAGTGGAAAAACTGCGCCTGCTGGTGGGTGACGGCAATGTGGATCTGGCCACAGTGCAGGCCGCCGTGGCGGACAGCGCCCGCTACGATGTGTTTGATCTCTGCACCGCGGCGCTGCAGGGTGAATCCCGCCGCGTGGTGCGCATTCTCGGCGGGCTGCGTGAGGAAGGGGTGGAGCCGACTCTGGTGCTTTGGGCGCTGGCGCGGGAGCTCCGCGTGCTGGTGCCGTTATCGGCGCGCGGCGCCAATGCCAAGGCCGTGCTGAATGGAGCTAAGGTGTTCGGGCCCCGCCAGGCAGCACTGCAGGCGGCAGCGGGGCGGGGAGGGCCTGGCCGCTGGTCAGCCCTGCTGGCCCGCGCCGCCCGAGCCGACCGTGTGTTCAAGGGCGCGGCCGCGGGTCGCCCCTGGGACGAACTGTTACACTTGAGTCTTGCCATAGCCGGCACCGAAACGGTGGCCGTGCGTACAGCCATTGAGTAGAACCATGTCTGAAACCCGCGATATCGAACAGTACATGCAGGGTCTGGGCCGTCAGGCCCGAGCCGCCGGCCGCCTGATGGCCCGGGCCGAAAGCGGCGCCAAGAACAGCGCGCTGCACGCCATTGCCGATGCCATCCTGGACCGGGTGGATGCCCTGGCCGAAGCCAATGCCCGGGACATGGAGGCCGGTCGCGCCAACGAATTGGAGCCGGCGCTGCTGGACCGGCTTGAACTCACGTCGGAGCGTATCCAGGCCATGGCCGAAGGCCTTCGGCAGATCGCTGCGCTGCCCGACCCGGTGGGTGGAATCAGCGATCTCAACTACCGCCCCTCCGGAATTCAGGTCGGGCGTATGCGCGTACCGCTGGGCGTGGTCGGCATCATCTATGAATCCCGGCCCAACGTGACCGCCGACGCGGCTGGCCTGTGCCTGAAAAGCGGCAATGCGGCCATTCTCCGCGGAGGCTCGGAGGCGCTGCGTTCCAACAAGGCCATCGCCGCCTGCATCCGGGATGGACTGGAACAGGCCGGCCTGCCGGGGGATGCGGTTCAGGTGGTGGCAACCACCGACCGCGAGGCCGTGGGCAGCCTGATCACCATGAGCGAGTTCGTGGACGTGATCGTGCCGCGGGGCGGCAAGGGTCTGATCGAGCGCATCAGTCGTGAGGCGCGGGTGCCGGTGATCAAGCACCTGGACGGTGTCTGCCATGTCTACATTGATGACCGGGCCGACGTGGACAAGGCCGTGCGCGTCGCGTTCAATGCCAAGACCCAGCGCTACGGGACCTGTAACACCATGGAAACCCTGCTGGTGCATGCCGGAATCGCGGAACAGGTACTGCCTTCGCTGGCAGCCAAGTACCGCGAAGAGGGTGTGGAACTGCGTGGCTGCGCCCGCGCCCGTGCTCTGATCGCTGATATGGGTGAGGCCACCGAGGCGGATTGGGCCGAGGAGTACCTGGCCCCGGTGCTCGCCGTGCGCGTCGTGGATGATCTGGACCAGGCCATGGACCATATCGCCCGCTGGAGTTCGGCACACACGGAGTCCATCGTTACCGAGGACTTCAGCCGCGCGCGCCGCTTCCTGCGCGAGGTGGACTCCAGTTCCGTGATGGTCAACGCCTCGACCCGCTTCGCGGACGGTTTCGAATACGGGCTGGGTGCGGAAATCGGTATCAGTACCGACAAGCTCCATGCCCGCGGTCCGGTGGGCCTGGAAGGCCTGACCAGTCAGAAGTGGGTGGTCCTGGGCGATGGCCACGTTCGCGGCTGAATGAGTACGCTCACCGGTATTTTCGGCGGCACCTTTGACCCCATCCACAACGCCCACCTACGGGTGGCGCTGGATGTGGTGGAAGCCGGCGGCCTGGAGGCCTTGCGGCTGATCCCCTGTCACATTCCACCGCATCGGGAAACCCCGCAGGTGGATGCCGACACGCGGCTGCACATGCTGCGTCTGGCCGTGGCCGGTGAACCCCGTTTCCTGGTGGATGATCGGGAGCTGCGGCGTGATGGCCCATCCTGGACTGTGGATACGCTTCGCACACTGCGCAGCGATTTTCCCGACCGGCACTTCTGCCTGCTCATGGGGTCCGACAGCTTTCGGGGATTGCCCGGCTGGTCCCGTTGGCAGGAACTCGCCGAACAGGCCCATCTCGTTGTCATGCAGCGCCCCGATCCGGGGCGTGCGATGCCCGAGGAACTGACCCGCTGGTTGCGAGGGCGGGAGACTGCGGATTGGTCAGTGCTGCACCGGGAGAGCGCCGGGCGCGTGCTGTTCCAATCGGTCGCACAACTGGCCATCTCGGCCACTGATATCCGCGCCCGGCTGGCCCAGGGCGGTTCAATCCGCTACCTGGTGCCGGACCCGGTGTGGGATCATATTGAGAAGGCGCGCCTTTATCGGCCTTAAGGAAGCGCTGATGCAACTCAGGGTGTGCTGGCTTTGGCTAGTGAAAGGTTAGTGAGTGCAGCGGAACGTAACGCTGTGGAGGTGTGTCATCAGCAAGGATCAGGAAACGCAGGCGCCGGAGCTTTCGGTAGAACAACTCCAGCAGCTGGTGCTGGACGCGCTGGAGGAGATCAAGGCGCAGGACCCCGTGGTACTGGATGTGCGCGGGAAGACCGGTATCACCGATCTCATGGTGGTCGTTTCGGGGACATCCAACCGTCACGTCAAGGCGGTGGCGGATGCCGTGGTGGAGCGTACCAAGGAGCAGGGTCTGCGTCCGTTGGGCGTGGAAGGCGGTGAAACCGCGGAATGGATCCTGGTGGATCTGGGCGATGTGGTGGTGCATGTGATGCTGCCACGCGTGCGGGAACTGTACCGCCTGGAGCGGATCTGGGGCGTGGATGAAGACCCGGAGCAGGGGCAGGCCTGACCAGCGGGCGGGTCCGGCCCGGGGCCGGATGCGGGCAAACGCTGGGCGTTTACCGGCCTACGTCTACTCCCCACCAGCTGAACGAAGGACGTCGGGTGCTCTGAGCCGAAAAGGCGAAGCGCTACCGGTCGGAGCGGATCCTGAGAGCTGACTGACGTGCGAATACACTTGATCGCCATCGGCCAGAAAATGCCCCGCTGGGTGGCGGAAGGCTTTGCTGACTACGCCGGGCGCATGCCACCGGAATGCCGTCTGGAACTGGTGGAACTTCCCCCCGGGGACCGCGGCAAGGGCGGCAACCCGGCCAGGGCGCGGGAAGTGGAGGCGAACCGCTTGCAGGATGCGCTGCCCAAGGGCGCGCGGGTCATTGTCCTGGATCTGAGCGGCAAGCAGTGGTCCACCGAAGACCTCGCCGGACAACTGTCCGGCTGGCTGCAGGGCGGCTGTGACGTGGCACTGCTGGTGGGCGGGCCGGATGGGCTGTCGCCGGAGGTCCTGCAACGGGCCGACCAGCGCTGGTGCCTGTCACCCTTGACGCTGCCACACATGCTGGTCAGGGTGTTTGTTGCGGAACAGCTCTACCGTGCCTGGAGCATCCTGTCCAATCATCCGTATCATCGCTGACAGAGGATTATCCATGGAACCCGGCAACCCCGACATTTACCTGGCTTCCCGTTCGCCGCGTCGCCAGGAGCTGCTGCAACAGATGCGCGTGGCGTTCCGGCAACTCGACGTCTCCGTCGATGAGAGCGCACATGACGGCGAGAGCCCGGAGGTGCATGTGCTGCGACTGGCCCTGGAGAAGGCCCGGGCCGGCTGGCGCGCAGTGGAGAAGTCGGAGCAACCCTTGCCCGTGTTGGGCGCGGATACCGTGGTGGTGCTGGACGACACCATTCTCGGCAAGCCCGCTGATCGGGACGAGGCGGTCGCCATGCTGCAGGCCCTGTCCGGCCAGACCCATCGGGTGCTCACCGGGGTCGCCCTGGTGGATGATCGGGAGGCGACCCGGATCAGTGTGAACACGGTCACCTTCCGTGAACTGGACGATGCCGAGATCAAGCGTTACTGGGAAACGGGCGAGCCGGCGGACAAAGCCGGCGCCTATGCCATACAGGGGCTGGGTGCCGTGTTCGTGGAGCACATGGAGGGCAGCTACACCGGGGTGATGGGCCTGCCATTGTTTGAAGTGGCGGACCTGATGGACGAGTTCGACCTGGACTACCGACGCGGCTGGTAACGGCCACCCTGAAACACTCCAGAACAAGCAGGGCGTGATGTCCGAAGAGATCCTGATCAACTGCACCCCACAGGAAACACGTGTCGCCGTTGTTGAGAACGGTGTGTTGCAGGAAGTCTGCGTGGAGCGTGAGAGTCGCCGCGGCTTGGTCGGGAACATCTACAAGGGCCGTGTACAGCGCGTGCTGCCCGGTATGCAGGCGGCATTCATCGAGGTGGGCCTGCAGCGCACAGCCTTCTTGCATGCGTCCGACATTGCGATTCCTGATGACCAGCCGCTGCCCGAGGGTGAGCGTCGTACCGTGCCGGATATCCAGCAGCTGCTGCGGGACGGCCAGGAAGTGGTGGTGCAGGTGGTCAAGGACCCGCTGGGCACAAAGGGGGCCCGCCTGACCACCCATCTCACCATCCCATCACGTAATCTCGTGCTGCTGCCGCGTAACCGCAGTGTGGGCGTGTCTGCCCGCATCGAGGACGATGGCGAGCGCAACCGCCTGCGCGAGATCGGCCAGCGTTTCCTGGCCGAGGGCGATGACTGCGGGTATATCATCCGTACCGCGGCGGAGCAGGTGGAGGAGTCCGCCCTGGAGGCGGACCGCCGCTTTCTGCTCAAGCTTTGGGAGTCAGTGCAAAGCCGTATCGCCACGGGCCCGGTGGGTTCCTGTGTGCACGAGGATCTGCCTCTGGTCCTGCGGGCACTGCGTGATCAGGTCACCATGCAGGTGGAACGCATTCGGGTGGATTCCCGGGAGAATTTCCAGAAAGTGCAGGAGTTCTGCGCACAGTTCTTCCCGTATATGGCGGACAGGCTGGAGTATTACCCGGGCGAACGCCCGCTGTTCGACCTCTACGGGGTCGAGCAGGAAATCCAGCGTGCCTTGTCGCGCAAGGTGGAACTCAAGTCCGGGGGCTACCTGATCATCGACCAGACCGAGGCCATGACCACGGTGGACGTGAATACCGGTGGTTATGTGGGGCGGCGGAATCTGGAAGAGACCATTTTCAAGACCAATTTGGAAGCCGCCCAATCCATCGCGCGGCAGGTGCGGCTGCGCAATCTGGGCGGCATCATCATCATCGACTTCATCGACATGGAGGACGACGAGCACAAGCGCCAGGTGCTGCGCGCACTGGAGAAGGCGCTGGAGCGGGATTACGCCAAAACCCAGATCAGCAGCGTGTCGGCGCTGGGGCTGGTGGAGATGACGCGCAAGCGCACCCGAGAGAGCTTGGAACATGTCCTGTGTGAAGCCTGTCCAACCTGTGGTGGACGGGGTACGCTGAAAACGGCGGAGACCGTCTGCTACGAGATATTCCGCGAGATCATGCGCGAGGCGCGCCAGTTCGATGCCGATAAGCTGTTGGTGCTGGCGGCGCCGGCGGTGGTTGATCTGATGCTGGATGAAGAAAGCATCAGCGTGGCGGAGTTGGAAGAGTTCATCGGACGCCCCATCAATCTGCAGTCCGAGCCCCTGTACGCGCAGGATCAGTTCGACGTCGTGCTGATGTAGCGTCTGTTCCGCCAGCGGTACGGTTTCCTTCGCAGGTGCAGGTGATGTCCAGCCGTCTGATGTCGCAATCCCGTCAATGCAGACCGGCTCACCGGAGGCTCCGGTGAGCCGGTCTATCCCCGCGTTCCCATCACGAATCCGCGGAATCATCCGCTTTGCCGGATACCTTCTGCTGGCCTGTCTGGTGCTGGTCGCGCTGGCGTTCACAGTGCTCAGGCTCGCTGTCGCGTTGGTGCCGGAATTCCGCGATGACATCACGGGTTGGGTGTCGGATGCCGTGGGGCAGGAAATCCAGGTCCAGCAGCTCGGCGCCCGGCTCCGTGGGGCCAAGCTGACTCTGGTGCTACAGGACGTGCGTGTTGGTGAGGTCGATCGCCCGGGCCTGGAACTGGACGAAGTCCAGGTGCAGCTGAACGTGCGTGAATCCCTTCGCTACCGGGACCTGCGCCTGGGGGCGGTGATCGTCCGTGGGCTGGAGCTGACCGCGGAACGGCAACGGGACGGCCGTTATAACCTGGTGGGCATCGGCCCCGCGCAAGTGGAGCTGCCGCCGCTGGATCTCCTGGATGACCTGCTGCTGCAGCGGTTTACCGTGGTGTTGGAGGGTGCCAGCCTGCGGTTGCATGATCGGGCCCGGGACGAATGGCACGCGTTTCCCGAACTCGAAGGGCGGTTGCTGAACATGGAGGATGGCCGGCGGCAGCTTAGCGGCCGCCTGCAGGGGCCGGAGCACTGGTTTTCCCAGCTGGCGTTTATCGCCGAATGGGGTGGCAGCGGCATCCGCAGCATCGCGGAGGCCCCGGTGGATTACTACCTCACCATACGCCAGCTGCAGCCCCGTGCGGTGGAAGAGGCGGTAATTCCGGCGGGGCACGTGCCTTACGTGAACGGCAGCGGCAACCTGGAAGTGTGGGGGCGGATGGACGCCGGCATTCCGGGGCTCGGTGGGCATGACCGCCCCTTGGAGTTGGCCGGCTCGGTGCAGCTGCGGGCCAGCGACGGGGTATTGCTGCTTCCGCGCCTGTTCCGGGGCCCGATTCCGCAGGATCAGCTTGAAGTCATTGCCCGCTGGCACCTCGGCCCGGATGGCTGGCAGGTGGATGTGGATCAGGCCCGTGCCAGCAATGAGGACGGCGACGCGGCGGCCCGGGTCCGGGTTGCCCGCCGCAACGACGAGGCGCGGCCGTTCCTGGACATCCGGGCTCACGTGGACGGTCGCCCCGGCAACGCCGCCAACACCGGACGTTATCTGCCCGCGGCCATCATGCCGCCACCCCTGGTGGACTGGCTGGACATGGCCATCGCCGGTGGCACGGCGCCAAGCGCCGATGTGATCTTCTTCGGCCATGCCGGTGACTTTCCCTTCGAGGACAACCAGGGTGTGTTCCGGGTGGAGGCCGATGCCCGGGATGTGACCTTGGCGTACTGGCCGGAATGGCCTGCCGTCCAGGGATTGGATGGGCGCCTTGTCTTCAATGCCCGGGAGATGCGTATTCTCGCGGACGCCGGCCGCATCGGTGGCGCCCGTGCCCAACGCGCCGAGGCGCGGATTCCCGTGCTTGGCAAGACGCCGCTCACCATCAGCGGCGGCTTTCTCGGCGAGGGGGATGCCTTGCTCGGTTTCCTCCGCGATATGCCCCTCACCGGTGAGGGTGTGGATCAGGTGCTGGAACGTCTGCGGCTCGATGGCGAGCACCGGGTGGACCTGGCGCTGATGATTCCCTTCCATGGGTTGCCCCCGGAACTCGATGGAACAGTAACCCTGCAGGATGGCGCACTCCACTGGCCGGAGCGGGCGTTGACCGTGGATGACCTGCAGGGTGAGGTGCGCTTCGATCAACGGGGCATCCGTAGCGAGGCTGTTCGCGGCAGTCTCGCCGGAGCGCCGCTGCGGATGGATACGGAAACCTGGATGGAAGGGGATAGCAGCCGCATCCGCCTCACGGCGGAGTTGGACGATGCGCCCATGCGCGTGGTGGAGGAGCAGATCCCCGCACTGGATTTTCTGCAGGGTTCCAGCAATCTGACCATCCAGGCGGAATTTCCGGGATTCATCGGCGACCCTCCTGCTCCCCTGGTGGGGCTGCGTTTCGGCTCCTCGTTGCGCGGTGCCGAGTCCGCCCTGCCGGAACCGCTGCGGAAGTCGGCGGACGAGGCCTGGCCTTTTGAACTTGCGCTCGGCATCGGTTCCGGCGGTGTTGGCCCGATCCGCTTCAGTGCCGCGGATCGTTTGTCCGGCGTGTTGCTGCTGCAGGATGACGGTTCGCCGGAACGTTTGGGGCTGCGTCTGGGTGGCGGCAACGCCACCTTGCCGCCGGACCCGGGACTGTTTATCAGCGGTGATCTGGAGCAGGCCTCCTTGGAGGAGTGGCTGCGCTACCTGGCCCAGGGTGAAGAGGCGGATCAGGACTTGCCCCTGCGTCAGCTTGATCTGGCTGCCCAGTCCCTGCTGATTCACGGTGTTGCTTTCCCCGACGTGGCGCTGCGCCTGACCCGGCAGGCTGATGTCTGGGATCTGCGCCTGTCCGGTCGCAGTGTCTCGGGGGCCGGAAGTTGGACGGCACAGCGTGGCGGACAGCTTCAAGTGGAGTTGGATCACCTGCGTGTGCCGGCCCTGCCCATGCGGGTCGCCGAGGGCGCCGGTGATCGGGACAGCACACCCCCGGATCCCGCCCTCTGGCCCGATCAGTGGCCTTTCGCCGCATTGCGTATCAATCGTCTCTACTACCAGGATGCGGAACTGGGCCGCGTGGTGTTGGACGCGGAGCCTGTGGATGGCGGTTATCGCCTGCGCGGCCTGAGTCTGGAAGGCGGTCACTTCACGCTGGAAGCGGATGGCGCCTGGGATGCGGACCAGCAGCGAGGGGAAACGCGGCTTAGCTACCGTTTGCGGAGTGACAATCTCGGGAACACGGCGGCGGCCTTCGGCCGCTCCGGTGTGATCCGAGGTGGGAACGGGCGCGCCTCAGGCGACCTGCGCTGGACGGGCGTGCCCTGGGATTACGGGTTGGATCTCCTGGAAGGGGATTTGCGGGCTACGCTGCGGGACGGCCGCCTGCTGCAGGTGGAGCCCGGCGCCGGCCGCCTGCTGGGACTGTTCAGTGTGGCGCTGCTCCCGCGCCGGCTGATGATGAACTTTTCGGATGTTGTGGATGAAGGCTTCGAGTTCGACGTGATCCGCGCCGATCTGCATCTGGATCGCGGTGTGGTGGAGCCACGCCAACTGATGATGCGCGGCCCGGTGGCGCAGGTGGAGGTCAGCGGCCGCCTGGATCTGCTGCAGGGCAAATACGACCAGACCGTGCTGGTTGCGCCCAGGACCTCGGGTACGCTGCCCCTGATCGGCGGTCTGCTGGGCGGGCCGCCGGTGGCTGCGGCGCTGCTGGTGACGCAGCAGGTTTTCCGTGACACCCTGGATCGTGCGGTGGGCATGCAGTATCGGGTGACGGGGCCGTTCAATGAGCCCAACATCGAGCGTATCCGCCGGCGGCCGCAGGACGGCGACGATGAACTCGACCCCTTGCAGGTGCCGGGTTCCTGACACGAACCGGCGTGTGGACGGTACACAGCGTGGAGGAGGTCATCCATGAATCGGGAAATGCTCCGCGATCAGCGCGTTGCCGCCGTGCAGATGGCGTCCGGGCCGCGGGTGGATGCCAACCTGCAGGAAGTGAGGCGGCTGACCGCCATGGCGGTGGAGCAGGGTGCTTCGCTGGTGGTACTGCCGGAGAACGTGGCCCTGATGGGCATGAAAGAGACGGACAAGCTGGCCCATCGGGAGCATCCGGGCAAAGGGCCGATGCAGGATTTTTTCGCCGAGGTCGCGGCGCACCACGGTATCTGGATCGTTGCGGGCACCATTCCGCTGTTCGGCCCGGAGGAAAACCGGGCGCGACAAAGCTGCCTGCTGTTCGATGACCGCGGCCGGCAGGTGGCCCGTTACGACAAGATCCACCTGTTCGACGTGGAGGTGGAGGGGGACACCACCTACCGGGAGAGCGCCAGCCTGGCGCCGGGTGACCGCGTGGTGGTTGTGGACACGCCGTTTGGCCGCCTCGGACTCTCGGTCTGTTACGATCTGCGGTTTCCGGAGCTGTACCGGATCATGGCAGACCAGGGCGTGGAACTTATCGTCGCTCCGTCTGCCTTTACTGCCAAGACCGGCGAGGCGCACTGGTCCACGCTCCTGCGTGCCCGGGCCATCGAAAATCTCAGTTATGTAGTTGCCGCCGCGCAGGGCGGCTACCACGTCAACGGCCGCGACACCCATGGCCACAGCATGATCGTGGACCCATGGGGGCAGGTGCTGGACGAACTCCCGCGCGGCTCCGGTGTGGTGGTGGCCGATCTGGATCTGGAACGCCTGCGGCGGGTGCGTGAACGCTTCCCGGCGCTGGCCCATCGCCGGTTCCGCTGCCACGGCGGCCGGTGACCCCAACGCATGATCAGCAAAGGTGAACCATGCAGCAATCCCTGGACATAGCCCGCGAGACCCTGTTTGCCCCCGCCGGCATCGGGGAGTCCGAACTGGAGCAGGTGTTTGCAAGGCTGATGACGCCCAGTGTGGATATGGCCGATCTCTACTTCCAGAGTTCGCGCCAGGAATCCTGGGTGCTGGAAGACGGCATCATCAAGCAGGGCAGCCACAACATCGACCAGGGTGTGGGCGTGCGCGCCATCAGTGGTGAGAAAACCGGCTTTGCCTACTCCGACGATATCGTCATGCCGGCGCTGCTGGAGGCATCGGGCGCCGCGCGGGCCATTGCCCGGTCCGGTGAATCCGGGCGCCTCAAGGCCTGGGCATCCGGGCGCGGCACCAGTCTCTATACGCCGCTGGACCCCTTGGAAACCCTGTCCACCGAGGAAAAAATCGACCTGCTGCGCCGGGTGGATGCCGAGGCGCGCCGGCAGGATCCCCGGGTGGAGCAGGTCATCGTCAGTCTTTCGGGCCTCCACGACGTGGTGCTCGTGGCCGATAGCGATGGCCGCTTGAACGCGGATGTACGCCCATTGGTGCGGCTCAACGTGATGGTGCTGGCGTCACAGCACGGCCGTCGCGAAAACGGTTCCGCCGGTGGTGGTGGCCGCGTGGGCTACGAGTATTTTTTGGATGACGACCGGGCCCTGGGGTATGCCCGGGAAGCGGTACGTCAGGCACTGGTGAATCTGGAAGCAGTGGACGCACCGGCGGGTACCATGCCCGTGGTGTTGGGGCCGGGATGGCCTGGTGTGTTGCTGCACGAGGCCATCGGCCACGGCCTGGAAGGGGACTTCAACCGCAAGGGCACATCCGCGTTTTCCGGACGCCTGGGCGAGCGCGTGGCGTCCGAGTACTGCACAGTGGTGGATGATGGCACCCTGGCCGGCCGCCGGGGCTCGCTGAGCGTGGATGACGAGGGTGAACCCAGTCAGTGCACCACGCTGATCGAGAACGGTATTCTCCGCGGCTACATGCAGGACCGCATGAACGCGCGGCTGATGAAGACGAGCCCCACGGGCAACGGCCGGCGCGAGTCCTACGCACATCTGCCCATGCCGCGTATGACCAACACCTACATGCTGAACGGGCCGCATGATCCGGATGAGATCATCCGCAGTGTGGATCGCGGGCTGTACGCGGTGAATTTCGGGGGCGGGCAGGTGGATATCACCTCCGGCAAGTTCGTATTCTCCGCCAGCGAGGCCTACCTTATCGAGAACGGCCGCGTCACCCGCCCCGTTAAAGGGGCCACACTGATCGGTAATGGCCCGGATGTGCTCACCCGCGTCAGCATGGTGGGGAACGACATGAAGCTGGACACCGGCATCGGCGTCTGTGGCAAGGACGGGCAGAGCGTACCCGTGGGGGTGGGTCAGCCCACCCTCAAGGTGGATGCGCTTACGGTCGGGGGTACATCCTGACGGGCCGCTTGGAGACCTTGGTGGACGCGGCGGCACCCAGGATTGGGCGGTGGTGGCCGGGTCTGGTGGCTAAACGGCTTGTCGGTCACCGTAACCGGTGACCCGATACCCTGCAGTACTCGGCCCAGGCGGGGGCTGCCGAACTCGCTCCGGCCCTGACAGGCCTCCGCTCAAACAGGCGGCAGCCCCGTTCCCGCCTGGCCCTGCGTGCTTCGGCTGCGCCGAAAGCCACCAGACCCGGCCACCACCGCCCAGAGGTTGCCTGTGCCGCCATTGATTATGCCCGCAGGCGATGCTCTCGCTCAGGCGGTCGGCGCGTTTGAGCGGAGAGATGTTAACCATTTGCTGAACAAGACAGGTAAGAGTGTCATGCAGACGACCTTGACCCGCAATGGCAGCACGCTGCCCTCCCAGGCCGAACTGACCCAGCTGGTGGAACAGGTCCTGGATGAGGCCAGGCGCTGCGGTGCCACCGCAGCGGAAGCATCGGCCAGCGTGGCCACGGGGCTGTCCGTGGACGTCCGGCAGCGGGAAGTGGATACGCTGGAGCACCAGCGTGACCGGTCGCTGGCGGTCGCCGTCTATTTCGGCCAGCGTCAGGGAACGGCCAGTTCGGCGGATTTCTCGCCCGCCTCAGTGCGGGCAACCGTGAAGGCGGCCTGCGCGATCGCGCGGCATACCTCGGAAGACCCGGCCCAGGGGCTTGCCGATCCGGAACTGCTGGCACGGGATGTGCCGGACCTGGATCTGCATCATCCGTGGGATCTGCAGGCGGACGAGGCCATTGAGTTGGCGCTGGCCTGTGAGGCGGCGGCGCTGGACGCGGATCCGCGCATCACCAACTCTGACGGCGCCGGTGTGTCGACCAATGCCGCCGTGCGTGTCTACGGTAACAGCAACGGCTTCCTCGGGGCGGTGCGGAGCACCCAGCACAGCATCAACTGCCGCGTGATCGCCAGCGATGAGGCGGGCATGCAGCGGGATTACTGGTACACCGTCAGCCGGGTGCCCGATGCGCTGGAGGCCGCCGACCTGGTGGGGCGCAACGCAGCCGAGCAGGCATTGCGCCGGCTGGGTAGTCGCCGCTTGGGTACGCGTAAGGTTCCGGTGGTCTACCATGCGCCGGTCGCCCGTGGTTTGCTCGGCAATTTCGTCAGTGCGGTCAACGGCGGCGCACTGTATCGGAAGGCGTCCTTCCTGCTGGACAAGCTCGGTGAACCCGTATTTGCGGACTGGGTACGGCTGTCGGAGCACCCTCATCTACCCCGTGAGCTCGGGAGTGCCGCCTTCGACCATGAAGGGGTGGCCACCCGGGAGCGGGATCTGGTGCGTGATGGTGTGCTGCAAGGCTATGTGCTCAGCAGCTACTCGGCCCGCAAGCTCGGTATGACCACCACGGGCAACGCGGGCGGTGTGCATAACCTGCGTCTGGAGCCCGGCCATCGGGATTTCAACGGCCTGCTGGCGGAGATGGGCACCGGTCTGCTCGTGACCGAACTGATGGGGCAGGGCGTGAACCTGGTGACTGGTGACTACTCCCGGGGTGCCACGGGTTTCTGGGTGGAAAATGGTGAGATTGCCTACCCCGTGGAGGAGATCACCGTGGCCGGCAATCTGCGGGATATATTCCTGGGGCTGCAGGACGCCGCCACTGATGTGGATACCCGTGGCGGCATTCACACCGGCTCCATTCTGGTGGATGCCATGACAGTGGCTGGCGAATAGACGGCCGGTAACCGTGCTTGGGGGAGCAGGTTGCCTTGCTGTTATTCCTGCTCGCCGAAGCGTTCCGCGACCAGCGCTTCCAGTGCGTCCAGCGCGGTTTCGGCACCATCACCCTCGGCAATAAGGGTAATGGTGCTGCCTTTGCCGGCGGCCAGCATCATCACGCCCATGATGCTCTTGCCATTGACCTCCCGTTCGCCGCGCCGCACACGCACCTGGCAATCAAACTCCGAGGCCTTGGCCACGAGCTTCGCGGCGGCCCGGGCGTGAAGACCGAGCCGGTTGATGATGGTGACGTCGCGTTCCAGCAAGCGCTTGCTCCTCGATTCTGATTGTTTTCGGTTCAGCTGCGTTGGCTGATAACCAGCATGATGCCGTCCCGCCCACCGTCAATAGCGATTCTGCTCAGCGCGTCCAGCGACAGGCGCGGGTAATTGAAAACACGCAGCAGCATGGGCAGATTGACGCCCGCCACGACGTTGACATGCTCCAGCCCCATGAGGCGGCAGGCGATATTGCTGGGCGTGGCGCCGTAGGCGTCGGTCAGCACCAGTACGCCGTCGCCGCTGTCGAGCTCGTCCAGCAGACGCCGGGCATTGTCTGCCAACAGGTCCGGATCCTGGTCCTGGGTAATGGCCAGGGTTGCCGTCTGCACCGGACAGTAGCCCAGCGTGTCCCGTGCGGTGGCCAGGAGTTCCTGACCAATGCGGTTATGGGTCACGAGCAGAACCCCGACGCTCATGACAACTCCCGATGCCGCAGGCTGACCAGCCCGCGGGACTTCCCGAAATGTGTGGCCAGTTGTTCGGCCAGATAAACGGAGCGGTGCTGCCCACCGGTGCAGCCGATGGCCACCGTGAGGTAGCTGCGGTTTTCCCGTTCAAACTGCGGTATCCACTCCGCCAGAAAATCCCGGAGGTGCGTGAACATGCGCGCAACGCCCGGTTGCTGCTCCAGATACCGTTGCACCGCCTCGTCGCGTCCGGTAAGCGGCCGTAGCCCCGGCTCCCAGTGCGGGTTGGGTAGGCAGCGCACATCGAACACGAAATCCGCGTCCTGGGGGATGCCGTGCTTGAAGCCGAAGGACTGGAACAGAATGGACAGCGCTTCGGTGCGGGTGCCCAGGCGGTCTTGGATCAGGCCCCGCAATTGGTGGATGGTGGTGGCCGTTGTGTCCACCACCAGATCCGCCTTGGCCTGGATGGGGCTGAGCAGTTTCCGCTCCAGCGCGATGGCATCGGCCAGCGGCCGGCTTTCCACGCTCAGAGGGTGCCGCCGCCGGGTTTCGCTGAACCGTTTGATCAGCGTGGCATCATCCGCGTTCAGGAACACGATTTCGGTACGGATGCCGTCCGCGGCCAGTGTCTCCAGCATGTCCGGGAAGCGCGCCAGATCCACTGCCGGGTTCCGGGCGTCAATACCCACCGCGAACAGGCCACTGGTGCCGGTCATCTCACGCAAGTGATGGCCCAGCCCGGTGAGGAGGGCCACCGGCAGGTTGTCCACACAGTAATAGCCCGCGTCCTCCAGTGTATGCAGGGCCACGGTCTTGCCGGATCCGGATAGACCGCTGATGATGACCAGGCGCGTGGTGGTATCAGGCATCAGGCTGTACTCCTCGATGGTATTCGCGGTGCCCGTGCAGCCAATAGTGGACAGTGGTTTCGAGCAGTAATGGCAGTGGACGCCCCGGCGCCACCGGAAAACGGAGACGTGGCCGCGACACTCCCAGCAGCGTCGTTTCGTCCCAGAGGCCCTCCAGGCGTGGCCACCGGCGCCAGTCCTCACCGGCGGGACGCTCCAACAGGATCACCAGCGAGATCGCCGCCTGATCGGCCAACGCCGCGGCACCGTAAAGCTGCGCCACGCGCACGAGGCCCAGGCCGCGCACCTCCAACAGTCCACGCAATGCCTGGGGGCACCGGCCGATTAGAAGACCATCCGGCTCATGCGCGAGTTCCACGGCGTCGTCCGCCACAAGCTGATGGCCCCGGTCCAGCAGACCCAGTGCCAGCTCGCTCTTGCCGCTGCCGCTGTCCCCCTGCAGCAGGATGCCCACATCCCAGACACGCACCAGCGCGCCGGGCACGGTGGGGGCGTGTGCTGAAGGAGGAGGCATGGCGGGAGAATCCGCCTAGCTGGTTCCGCTGTCCCAGTCGGCGATCAACCGCAGGATCGTGGCAGGATCCCGGGTTGTTCGCAGTTTCTGGCACAGATTGGCGTCGCTGAACATCTCTGCCAGGCGCGCAAGAATCTGCAGGTGCTCATCGGTGAAATGCTCGGGAACCACAAGCGCAAACAGGAGATCCACCGGCTGATGATCGAAGGCATCGAAATCGATTCCATCCTGCAGCCGGATCAGGGCCCCCTGTGCCTGGCTGCTACCCTCGATGCGGGCGTGGGGCAGGGCGACGCCGCGCCCGAGGCCGGTGCTCCCCAGTTTTTCCCGACCGATCAGTTTGTTGAAGATCGTGGTCGGGTTGAGCGCTTCATCGGCCCGGGAGACCATTTCGCTCAGCACCTCGAGGCCGCGCTTCTTGCTGCTGACGTCGACATCGCAGGCGATGCGGTCCTCGGTAATCAGGTCTGCAATCTTGATCATGCCGCCTTCACGTCGTGGCTTGCGCAGGGGGCGACCAGCGCCGCCCCCGTCACCAGGTCCCGGGCCGGGCCCGGAGACCGCCTGTTGTCATTCCGCCGCTTCCTGCGGTGCTTCCTCGGTCATCGCCTTGGCGCTCGCACCCTCGCTGCGGTGATGGTCGCGGAGTTTTTCCTTGTGCTTCTTCACCTGACGGTCGAGCTTGTCCACCAGGCCGTCAATTGCAGCATACATGTCTTCGGCAGTCGCTTCCGCAAACAGTTTTGCGCCGCTGATGTCCATAGTGGCCTCGGCCTTACGGACGAGCTTTTCAACGGTAAGGATGGCGTGTACGTCCACCACGTTGTCAAAATGCCGTTCCAGCCGCTGAAACTTCTCGTGCACGTAGTCGCGCAGCGCGTCGGTCATTTCCACATGGTGCCCGGTGACGTCAATCTGCATGGTGGTCTCCTTGCATCAGGCGATGCGTTTACGCTCGTTGGACGACGCAATGGACATGGACTCCCGATACTTTGCCACGGTCCGGCGCGCCACGTTAATGCCTTCCTGCTTGAGGATCTCGGCAAGCTTGCTGTCGCTCAGCGGCTTACGGCTGTCCTCCTCGCCGATCAGCCGCTTGATCCGTGCCCGGATGGCCGTGGCTGACGCCTCCTGACCATCCACGGTATGCACGTGGCTGGAGAAGAAGTACTTGAATTCAAACGTACCGCGCGGAGTGTACATGTACTTCTGCGTGGTCACACGCGAGATGGTGGATTCGTGCATATCCACCTCTTCAGCCACCTCCCGCAGAACCAGCGGTTTCATGGCCTCTTCACCCTGATCGAGAAATTCCTGCTGGTGGCGAACGATGCAGTTGGCCACCTTGAGCAGGGTTTCGTTGCGGCTGCGCAGGCTCTTGATCAGCCAGCGGGCTTCCTGTAGGTGCTGGCGCAGGGTGGTGTTCTCGTCGCTGCTGTCGGCCCGGCGGACCAGGCTGGCGTAATAGCTGTTGACGCGGATGCGCGGAGTGGCCTCCGGGTTGAGTTCCACCCGCCAGCCTTCCGGGGCGCGGCGCACGTAGACGTCGGGGGTGACGTACTCCGCGGTGCTGCTGCTGATCTGGGAGCCTGGCCGAGGGTCCAGTGTGCGGATCAGGGCCAGCACCTCCTGCAACTCGTCCTGACTGAGCTTCATCCGCCGGGTGAGTTGGGCCAGCTGGCGGGAGCCGAGCAGGTCCAGGTGCCTGTCCACGAGCAGGTGCGCCTCAGTCAGCCAGGGTGTGTCTTCCGGCAGGTTGTCCAGCTGTAGCAGCAAGGCTTCGCGTGGGTCCAGCGAGGCGACGCCCAAGGGGTCGAAATGCTGGATCAGGTGGCGGACGGCTTCGACTTCGTCCAACTCCACTCCCCATTCGGCGGGCAGGGCGGCAAGGATGTCATCCAGGGTGCCGGCCAGGTAACCGTCGTCGCGCACCGCGTCGATGATGGCCTCGGCGATGGCCATGTCCCGGTCGCTGAGCCGGGAGAGTTCGGCCTGTTCGCGCAGGTGTTCCTGCAGGCTGACGCCGCCATGGGCGCGGGCCTCCCAGGCATCCCGCTGTTCCTCGCTTTCCGGCGCGCTGTAACTGGTGGCGCCGTCGTAGATATCGCCCCAGTCCGAGTCCAGGGGCAGATCATCGGGGATGTCATCGGGTGCCGAGGGTTCGGCCTCGCTGACCTCGCGTTCCGCCGCCTCGCGCCGGCTTTCCTCGGTCTCTGTCGCCACGTCCTGGGTGCCGGAATCCACGTCTTCGCCGCCATCCGCCAGTTCATCCGGCCCATCCGCCGGTTCCAGCATGAGGTTGGAGTCCAGGGCCTGCTGGATCTCCGTGTGCAGTTCCAGCGTGGAGAGCTGCAACAGGCGAATGGCCTGCTGAAGCTGCGGGGTCATGGTGAGGGATTGTCCGAGGCGGAGTTGAAGCGATTGTTTCATGGCACCTGTCTGGCACGAACACGCATGAGACCGAAACGGTGCGCCTGCTGGGCGCAGGAGCCGTCAGGGAATTGATCAGTGCTTCCTAAAGAGGCCATCGTAGCTCAATTGCCAGGGAGTGAGAACAGCAGTTGGCCCGAGTCTTGCTTTTCAATCCTGTCAAGGTGCAACGACATGGAGATTGATTGCGGTTAGGCGTCACAGGCGGAAGCTCTCGCCAAGGTACACTTCGCGAACCTGCTGGTTGGCCAGTACCTCCTCCGCACTGCCCTCGGCAATCACCCCGCCACCGCTCAGAATGTAGGCGCGCTCACAGATCCCCAGAGTCTCGCGCACATTATGGTCGGTAATCAGTACGCCAATGCCCCGTTCCGCCAGTTGGCGGATGATGCTCTGGATGTCGAGGACGGATATGGGGTCCACGCCGGCAAAGGGTTCATCCAGCAGAATGAATCGAGGGTCGGCAGCCAGCGCACGTGCGATTTCCACCCGTCGGCGTTCCCCGCCGGAGAGGCTGATGCCCATCTGGTGGTGCAGGTGCGCCACATGGAACTCTTCCAGCAGTTGCTGCATGCGGTCCCGGCGTTGCTGTTTGCTCAGTTCCGGCCGAGTCTCGAGGATCGCCATGATGTTGTCGGCGACAGAGAGCTTGCGGAACACCGAAGCCTCCTGGGGCAGATAGCCTATCCCCTTGCGTGCCCGGATATGCATGGGCATCCGGGTCAAGTCCTCGTCGTCCAACAGGATCTGGCCGTCATCCGCGGGGATCAGGCCCACCACCATGTAGAAACAGGTGGTCTTGCCGGCCCCGTTGGGGCCAAGCAGCCCGACCACCTCGCCGCTGCTGACCTGCATGGAGGCGCTCTGCACCACCGTGCGCTTGCGGTAACTTTTCTTCAGATTGATAACGCGCAGCGTACTCATTCAGTCTTCGTCGTCCGGGAACAGGGTGATCCGGATGCGCCGGCCGCTCTGCTCGTCGCCGCGGGCGTCCACCACCTCGGTTTCCAGGTTGTAATGAATGGTCTCGCCGGTGAATTCATTCCGGCCCCGGGTCAGGCGCCCGCCTTCCAGCAGAATAACGCGCTCCGGACCTGTGGCGTGATATTCCATGCGTGGCGCCTCGGCTCGGACAATGTCCCCATCACCATCCGGGCGCTGCGTATAGACGGCCGGTGCGCCTTCCACCACCACGTGGTCCAGCTCACGGCCACGGGACCGCGTATGGACGGTCATGCGGTCACCGGTGATCTCACGCAGACCCTGGGTGAGGACGACATCACCGGTGTAGACGCTGATGCCAGAGACGTTGTCGATTTCGGCCTGATCGGCGTCCAGTGTGATGGGTTCGTCGCTCCCTGTCTGGGCGCCGGCCTGCAGTGCGATGGCCATCAGCAGCATGCCCGGGAGGGAATAGGTCAGGGCTTCCTTAATCATCCGCAGGAACATAGAGTGCCTCTACCTCGGAGAGCAGCTTGAACAGGTCCCGGTCAAGATAGGCCTCGGCGCCGATGCCGCTGATCCGGGTACCCTCGCGATAGTACACGGCGAATTCCTCGGTTTCCGCATACTGATCCGCCGGCCGCGCGTAAACGTTGCTGGTATCCACATTGGCTTCCAGGTTGTCCGGCCCCTGGTCCCGGCGGATGGTTACCTCACCCTCCAGCAGGGCCTGTGTCACCGCGTCCCACGCCCGGCCCTGTTCCGCGCGCAGGTGCCAGGGTTCGCCGGTTTCCGGGTACAGGGTCAGCCAGGGCGTATCCAGCAGCCACAGGTCCTCGTCCATGAAATGCGTCATCCTGGGCGAACGCAGGCGGTAGGTGGCAACGCCGGCGTCGTTCGTGACATCCAGGATAAAGTCCTCGACGAAATAGTCGGGGCGGCGCTCCCGGTCCAGCAGTTCCGTATCCAGTGTCGGTTCGGGTTCCTGCTCGTCCAGAATCCACCATCCCGCCACGGCGATGACGGCCGCTGCCACCAGCCGGAACACCCAGCGCTTAGGCATGGAGGTATTGCTCCAGCAGGGGCTGCAGCAGCCCCTGGGCGTGCAGAACCAATTCACAGGCCTCACGCACCGCGCCGCCGCCCCCTGGCCGTTCGCTGCACCAGTGGCAGTGTTGCGCCAGCAGCGGGTGGCCGTTGGGGACGGTGAGCGCGAGACCGGAGCGCTTCAGGACTTTGAGATCGATCAGATCATCGCCCATGAAGGCGCTCTGTTCCGGGGTCAGCGCCAGCTCCCGTTGCAGCCCCTGCCAGACCTCAAGCTTGTTCTTCGTCCCCATGTGCAACTGTGGAATACCCAGGTCCCGGGCCCGGCGCTCCAGCGGCGCTGAGCGTCGGGCGGTGACGATGGCGACAGTGATCCCGGACTCCAGCAGCATGCGGATGCCCAGGCCGTCGAGGATATTGAAGGGTTTCAGTGTCTCGCCGTCGGGGCCGTACCACACGGTGCCATCGGTGAGCACGCCGTCCACGTCCAGCCCCAGCAGACGAATCCGGGCTGCGCGGGCCAACACCGCGTCAGACGGCATCCGGAAACTCACTGCATGGGTCATCACACCACCCCGGCGCGAAGCAGATCGTGCATATTGATGGCGCCGGCCACGCGACCGTCCCGGTCCAGCACCACAATGCCGTTGATTTTGTGGTTTTCCATCACTTGAAGCGCTTCTGCCGCCAGGGCTCCCAGGCGGATGGTTTTCGGTTCCCGGGTCATCACGTCGCCGGCCTGCACCGCATGTATGTCCACGCCGCGGTCCAGACTGCGCCGCAGATCGCCGTCCGTAAAGACCCCCAGCAGACGATCCCGTTCATCCATGACCAGCGTCATGCCAAGCCCCTTGCGGCTCATTTCCACCAGAGCCTCTTTCACCGGGGCCTCCGGGGCGACCCGGGGCAGAGCTTCGCCGGTGTGGATAAGGTCGTCGATCAGCAGCAGCAGTCTGCGGCCAAGCCGCCCCCCGGGGTGGGAGCGGGCGAAATCCTCGGCCGTGAAGCCGCGGGCCTCCAACAGTGCGACCGCCAGAGCGTCACCCATGGCCAGCGCCGCAGTGGTGCTGGAGGTGGGCGCAAGATTCAGCGGGCAGGCCTCCTGCGCCACGCTCACATCGATGTTCACCGACGCGGCCCGCGCCAGGGTGGATTCCGGATTGCCGGTCAGGCTGATGAGCGGTACGCCCAGCCGCTTGATGAGCGGCAGTATGGTGATGATCTCTTCGGTTTCGCCGGAGTTGGACATGGCCAGCACCGCGTCCTTGGCGGTGATCATCCCCAGATCGCCGTGGCTCGCCTCACCGGGGTGGACGAAGAACGCGGGTGAGCCGGTGCTGGCCAGCGTGGCGGCGATCTTGCTGCCGATGTGGCCGGATTTGCCCATGCCCAGCACCACGATGCGACCCTCGCAGTCGAGCAGGTGGCGGCAGGCCCTGGCGAAGTCGGCGTCTACCCGGTCGATCAGGGCGCGGATCGCGTCCGCCTCCATGGCCAGCACGTTGCTGCCCAGTTCCCGCAGTCGCTGGTCGCTGATCGCGTGCGTGATGCGTTGCTCGATCATGAGGGTCCGGCCTTTGTTTTCCACAGTCCCGTAGTATGCCGCGTGATGCTCAGAACATAAAAACCACCAGCTGGTAGACGGGGTAGCAGGCAACCAGCAACAGTCCTAGCCCCCGCCCGATGCGGCCGCGGATGGCCACAGCCAGCGTGACCAACAGCGTCAATGCGCCCATCAGGGCGTAATCCCGGTATAGCACCGCGCCAGGCAGGACCGCCGGGTGGATCATGGCCGCGGTGCCCATGACCGCCAGTAGGTTGAACAGGTTTGAGCCCAGAATGTTGCCAAGAACCATTGCATATTGCCGACGACGGGCCGCGGCAACCGCAGTGGCAAGTTCCGGCAGGCTGGTGCCCAGCGCGACGATGGTCAGGCCGATGACCAGATCGCTGACTCCGGCCAGTTGCGCCAGTTGCACGGCCGACCAGACCAGCACCTGCGCGCTGCCGAGCAGAAGGATCAGGCTGCCGCCGCCCCAGGCCAGGGTTTTCGGTAACCGTGCGGGCGCCGCTTGTGGCAGGTCGTCGTTGAGCATTGCCGGTGGGTCGCTCAGGCTGGCACAGATCAGCCAGATGAAGGCCAGGGCCAGGCCAAGCAGGAGGAACAGTCCTTCCCAGCGGCCCAGCGTGCCGTCCAGCAGTAACAGGGGGACCAGCGCCGTGGCCAGCACCAGAGCGGCGAGTTCCCGTCGGATTTCCCGCCCCTCCACCAGCAGCGGGGTGATCAAAGCAGCACAGCCTAGAATCAGAGCAATGTTGGCGATATTGGATCCCAGCGCATTGCCGATGGCCAGCCCGGTATTGCCACCCAGAGCGGCCAGGGCCGAGACCAGGATTTCCGGCGCCGACGTTCCGAAGCCGATGATCACCAGGCCCACCAGTACCGGCGCCATTCCCAGGCGGAGCGCCAGGTTGCCGGCCGCGGCGACAAAGCGGTCCGCGCTCCAGGCAAGCACCAGGAAGCACAGCACGATCAGGCTCAAATGCAGTAACAGCGTCATCTGGGGTGCCCTTGACGGAAAGGCGTCATGGTATCCGTTTGCGGCCGTTTGCTGCTATCCGCGGTCGCGTGAATCCTTCGCATGTCCGTGTTCTGCGGCCCCTGTTGCCGCGTCCCGTCAATTTGACTACCCCGGGGGCTTCACTGATACTCGCCCACTTGATTTCCCGTGATGATCGCACCCCATGACTTCAGCACCCGCAGACAAGCCATCGGATGTCCTGGTTGACGTCAAGAATCTGTGCTTCCGGCGCGGCGGACGGGTGATTTTCGAGGGGGTCAGCCTGCAGATCCGCCGCGGTGAGGTGACCGCGATCATGGGGCCCAGCGGCACCGGGAAAACCACCCTGCTGCGGCTCATCGGCGGCCAGCTGCGCCCGGACAGCGGGACGGTGACCGTCTTGGGCCAGAACGTGCACAAGCTCGGGCGGGATGCCCTGTTCCGCCTGCGTCGCCGCATGGGCATGCTGTTCCAGAGCGGTGCCCTGTTCACCCACCAGTCGGTGTTCGAGAATGTGGCCTTCCCGCTGCGGGAGCATACCGATCTGCCGGAGCCCTTGATCCATGATCTGGTGCTGATGAAGCTCCAGGCCGTGGGGCTTCGCGGCGCGCGGGACATGATGCCCAGTGAACTCTCCGGAGGCATGGCGCGCCGGGTGGCGCTGGCGCGTGCGGTGGCGCTGGACCCCACCATCATGATGTATGACGAGCCCTTTGCCGGGCAGGACCCCATCTCCATGGGCGTGCTGGTGACTCTGATCCGCCGCCTCAACGACGCGCTGGGGCTGAGCAGCGTGGTTGTCTCGCACGACGTGGTGGAGACCTCACAGATCGCGGATACCATTCATGTGCTTTCCGAAGGGCGTGTGGTGGAGTCCGGCTCGCCCGAGGAGCTGGCGCGCAGCGAGTCCGCCTGGGTAAAGCAGTTCATGCGTGCACTGCCTGATGGGCCGGTGGCCTTCCACTATCCGGGCCCCAGCCTGGAAGATGATCTGCTGGGAGTCCGTTGATGCTGGGGTTCTTCGCATTATTGGGCCGCAAGACCCTGGACAGCTTCGGGCGGCTGGGCCGCGCCACGCTGTTCCTGTTGCGGGCGCTGGCCGGTTTGCCGAGCCTGCTGCCAAGGCCGACATTGGTCATCCAGCAGCTGTATTCCATCGGCGTACTGTCACTGCTCATCATTGTTGTGTCCGGTGTCTTCGTGGGCATGGTGTTGGCGCTCCAGGGCTACAATACGCTGGTGACCTTTGGCGCCGAGCAGTCTTTGGGCGTGCTGGTGGCGTTGTCCCTGCTCCGGGAACTGGGGCCGGTGGTGACCGCGCTGCTGTTCGCCGGGCGGGCGGGGTCCGCACTGACCGCCGAGATCGGCCTGATGAAGACCACGGAACAGCTTTCGGGCATGGAAATGATGGCCGTGGATCCGATGAAGCGCGTGGTGGCGCCGCGGCTGCTGGCCGGCTTCATTGCCATGCCGCTGCTCGCGGCGATCTTCAGTTTTCTCGGCATCATGGGCGCCTATGTGGTGAGCGTTGCCACACTGGGCGTGGACGACGGCGCTTTCTGGTCGCAGATGCAGTCCGCGGTGGATTTCCGCGAGGATGTGATGAACGGCGTGATCAAGAGCCTGGTGTTCGGTTTCGTCGCCAGCTGGATTGCGGTATTCGAGGGGTATGATTGTGAGCCCACCTCAGAAGGGGTGAGCCGTGCCACCACGCGGACCGTGGTGCATACCTCGCTGGCGGTGCTGGGACTGGACTTCGTCCTCACCGCCGTGATGTTCGGTTAATCGGGGGCCGAGATGGCGAAGCAGCGAATCATCGAGATCTGGGTCGGGCTGTTCGTGGCGGCCGGTTTTGCCGCCCTGTTCGGTCTGGCCATGCAGGTGAGTAATATCCCCGTATTCCAGACCACTGAAGGGTATGATGTCACGATGCGCTTCGAGAACGTGGGCGGGCTGCGTGAACGTGCGCCGGTGACCATGTCCGGCGTCCGTGTGGGGCGGGTGAAATCCATCGCGCTGGATGAGCGGACCTACGAGGCGCTGGTGACCATTACCATCGAGTCCCGGTTCGACCGTATCCCGGAAGACACCTCCGCCAGTATCTTCACGTCCGGTCTGCTGGGTGAGCAGTACATTGCCCTGGATGCGGGCGGCACCGACTGGTACCTGGAAGAAGGGGACGAGATCGCCCTGACCCAGGGGGCGTTGGTCCTGGAGCGTCTGATCGGGCGTTTTCTCACCAGCATGGGGCAGGGGGACGACTGACGTGCGCCGACGTCGATCCAACGGCAATCTGCAGTTCGAGGTCAGCAGCCCCGGGCGGCAGGCGCTGCATGGTGAGTTGTCGGTGGAGTCCGCTCGCGAGCTGTGGGAGCGAGGGCGCACCCTGCTGTTGCAGGGCGAACTCACCCTGGACCTGGAGGGGCTTTCACGGGTGGACAGCGCGGGCCTTGCAGCCCTGGTGGCACTGACCCGAGAGGCACGGACGCGCGGAACCCCCCTCGGCTTTGTTAACATACCGGCCCAGTTGAGGAACCTGGCCGCTGTCTCCGGCGTCGAAGCGCTGCTTCCGCTGGAACCGGCCGGGGATCATGTCAGCCCTGCGGGGCCCGAGCAGACAGAGCCAAATCCATGATGGAAACCGACCGCGTCAAGCAACTGATTGAACAGGGAATGCCCGGAAGCCGTGCCGAAGTTTCGGGTGACGGACACCATTTCCAGGCCGTCATTGTCAGCCCGGAGTTCGAGGGAAAGCCGATTCTGCAGCGGCACCGGCTGGTGAAGGCGGCGCTCAAAGAGCATTTCGATTCCGGCGAGCTGCATGCCTTGTCCATGCAGACCCTGACGCCCGAGCAATGGGAAGCGGCCCAGAACCGCTGATATCCCGTGCCGCTGTGCAAACAGCGGCGCCCAGAGCCTATCCGAGCACCGATCCATGGAAAAACTGACTATCAATGGCGGGCGGCGCCTCAGCGGCAGCATCCGCATTTCCGGCGCCAAGAACGCCGCGCTGCCCATACTGGCGTCCACGCTGCTGGCGGATACGCCCATGACAGTGGGAAATGTGCCCCATCTGCATGATGTCACCACCACCATGGAACTGCTTGGGCGCATGGGCGTGCGGCTGACCGTGGATGAGCGTATGAACATCGAGGTGGACCCGCGCTCCATCGACAGCTTCTTCGCACCCTACGAACTGGTCCGCACCATGCGTGCATCCATTCTGGTGCTCGGGCCGTTGCTGGCCCGCTACGGCGAGGCGGATGTGTCCCTGCCCGGCGGGTGCGCCATCGGTTCGCGGCCGGTGAATCTGCATATTGACGGCCTGGCCGCGATGGGGGCCGATATCCGGGTGGAGGGCGGCTATATCCGGGCCAGGGCCAAGCGGCTCAAGGGCGCACGCATTGTCATGGACCTGGTCACGGTGACGGGCACCGAAAACCTGATGATGGCCGCCACCCTGGCCGATGGGCAGACCGTGATCGAGAATGCGGCCCGTGAACCCGAAGTGGTGGACTTGGCGAACTGCCTGAACCGGATGGGTGCACGCATTTCCGGTGCGGGCACCGACACCATCACCGTGGACGGCGTCGAGCGGCTGACAGGCACCGAGTACAATGTGCTGCCGGACCGGATCGAGACGGGAACCTATCTCGTGGCCGCCGCCATGACTCGGGGCTCGGTACTGCTGCGGGACACGCGGGCGGACATTCTTGATGCCGTGCTGCAGAAGTTGCGGGAGGCCGGTGCCCTGATCGAGACCGGGGACAACTGGATTTCCCTGGAGATGCCGGATGGCCGTCGGCCCCAGGCGGTGAACCTGCGCACCGCGCCATATCCCGCGTTTCCCACTGACATGCAGGCCCAATTCTGCGCGCTGAACGCGGTGGCTGAGGGCAGCGCCACCATGACGGAAACCGTGTTCGAGAACCGGTTCATGCACGTCCTCGAGATGCAACGTATGGGGGCCAATATCCAGCTTGAGGGGAATACGGCGTTTTCCAAGGGTGTGGATCACCTCACCGGGGCTCCGGTCATGGCCACCGATCTCAGAGCATCGGCCAGCCTAGTGCTTGCCGGGCTGGTGGCGGACGGGGAGACCATGGTGGACCGCATCTACCATATCGACCGGGGTTACGAGTGTATCGAGGAAAAGCTCGCGCAACTGGGCGCGGAGATCCGGCGCGTGCCGGGCTGACAGGCGAACTGAAACGGCGGGACCGATGAGCAACTCATTGACCATTGCGCTGTCCAAAGGGCGCATCCTGGACGATACGCTGCCGCTGCTGGCGGAATCCGGCATCGAACCGGCAGAGCCGCCGGGCAGTAGCCGGAAGCTGGTGCTGGACACCACGCAGGCCGGTGTGAAGATTGTCATCCTGCGGGCCACCGACGTGCCCACCTATGTCCAATACGGGGCTGCAGATGTCGGTGTCGCAGGAAAGGATGTGCTGATGGAGCACGGCGGGCGCGACCTCTATGAGCCGCTGGATCTGCGGGTTGCCCGCTGCCGCATGATGGTGGCCGGCAGGCCCGGAGCCAACGAGGGGCACGGCAATCTGCGGGTGGCCACCAAGTTCGTCAACATCGCCCGGCGCTATTTTGCCGAGCAGGGGCGGCAGGTGGAAACCGTGAAGCTTTACGGGTCCATGGAACTTGCCCCGCTGGCAGGGCTGGCGGACCTGATTGTTGATCTGGTGGATACCGGCAACACGCTCAAGGCAAACGGTCTGGAGCCGCTGGAGCACATCGCCGACATCAGTTCGCGGCTGATCGTCAACCGGGCCGCCATGAAAATGAAGCACCGTCAGATCAAGGGACTGATCGACCGCCTCGCGGCGGCAGTGGACGCCCGTTCGACCTGATTGAGGATGGCCATGCTGGACATTACCCGTTTGAGTACCACTCAGCCCGATTTCTGGGATGCGTTGCACCGCCTCACCGCCTGGCAGCAGGATCACGAATCCCGGGTGGACGAGGCCGTGAGTGAGATCCTGCAGGCCGTGCGTGAGGAGGGTGATACCGCCGTCCTGCGCTATACGCGGCGCTTCGACCGCCTGGAGGCGGAATCGCTGGCTGATCTGGAACTGGGGCAGGAGCGATTGCGCGTGGCCTTCGAGGATCTGCCGGAGGAGCAACGGCAGGCGCTGGAGTTCGCCGCTGACCGCATTCGCACCTATGCGGAGCGGCAGAAGGGGGCGTCCTGGTCCTACGAGGAAGCGGACGGCACCGTGCTGGGCCAGAAGGTCACGCCGCTGGACCGGGTCGGGCTTTACGTGCCCGGCGGCAAGGCGGCGTACCCGTCATCGGTGCTGATGAACGCCATTCCCGCCCACGTAGCCGGCGTGGAGGACATCATCATGGTGGTGCCGGCTCCGGATGGTGAGCTTTCGCCCATGGTGCTGGCGGCTGCCTGGCTGGGCGGTGTGTCCCGGGTGTTCACTGTGGGTGGTGCCCAGGCCGTCGCCGCGCTGGCCTACGGCACCGAAACCATCCCGGCGGTGGACAAGATTGTCGGCCCCGGCAATGCCTATGTGGCGGAGGCCAAACGCCGCGTATTCGGTGTGGTGGGCATCGACATGATTGCCGGCCCTTCGGAGATCCTGGTTGTCTGCGACGGCCAGACCGATCCGGACTGGATCGCCATGGACCTGTTCTCCCAGGCCGAGCACGACGAGGAGGCACAGGCCATCCTGGTGTGCCCGGAGCCGCTGTATCTGGATCAGGTGCAGGCCTCCATTGAGCGCCTGCTGCCGCAGATGGAACGGTCCGACATCATCCGCGCCTCCCTGACGAATCGCGGTGCGCTGATCTGCGTGCGCGACCTGGTGGAAGCGGAGGATGTGGTCAACTTCGTTGCCCCGGAGCACCTGGAGCTCTCGGTGGCCGAACCGGAGAAAATGGCGGACCGAATCCGCCATGCCGGCGCCATTTTCATGGGGCGGCATACCGCGGAGGTGCTGGGGGACTACGTGGCCGGGCCGAATCATGTCCTGCCCACCTCGCGTACGGCGCGCTTCGCCTCGCCGCTGGGCGTCTATGACTTCCAGAAGCGCAGCAGCATGATCCAGTGTTCGCCGGCCGGTGGTCGCCGCCTGGGTGCGCAGGCCAGTGTTCTGGCGCGGGCTGAAGGGCTGACCGCGCACGCCCGCTCCGCAGAATACCGGGTGGAGGATGAGGAGTGAGCCAGCCCGCCGATCTGATCCGCGCTCTGGTGCGCCCGGCCGTGCAATCCATGCAGGCCTATCATGTGCCGCCCGCCACCGGTCTGGTGAAGCTGGACGCCATGGAGAACCCTTATGGCTGGCCGGAGGAACTCGTTGACGGCTGGCTGGGACGGGTGCGGCAGGCGCAACTGAACCGCTACCCGGACCCGTCGGCCGCTGAATTGAAGCAGCGTATGCGCCAGGCGCTGGACATCCCGGACGGCGCCGAATTGCTGCTGGGCAACGGCTCGGACGAACTGATCCAGTTGCTGGGCATGGCCCTGGGCGGCGCCGGGCGCACTGTGCTCACCGCCGGGCCGGGCTTCGCCATGTACCGGCTGATCGCGCTGTTTACCGGCATGCGCTACGAGGAGGTGCCGCTGCGGGAAGGTGATTTCGCGCTGGACCTCGACGCCATGCTTGCGGCTATCGCAGCGCACCGTCCGACCATTGTTTATCTGGCCTATCCGAACAACCCCACAGGTAATGCCTTCGACCGGGCGGCGGTGCAGGCCGTGATTGAGGCCGCCCCGGGCGTGGTGGTGCTGGACGAGGCCTATCATGCCTTCTGCGGCGAAAGCTTTGCCGATGCCCTGGCGCAGCACCCGAACCTGCTGGTGATGCGCACGGTGTCCAAAATGGGGCTGGCTGGGTTGCGTCTGGGCTATCTGATGGGCCATCCCGACTGGCTGGCAGAGTTCGAAAAATGCCGGCTCCCGTACAACATCAGTGTGCTGACACAACTCAGTGCCCGGTTCGCGCTGGAGCACGTGGAGGTGTTCGCCGAGCAGACCCGACGCCTGCGTGAGGAACGGGAGCGGCTGTTTGCCGCGCTGGAGGCGATGGATGCGCTCACCGTCTGGCCCAGTCGCGCCAATTTCATCACCTTCCGGGTGCCGGAAGGGCGCGCGGTCTCTGTGCATGCGGGGCTCCGTGAGCAGGGCGTGTTGATCAAGAAGCTGGATGGTTCGCATCCCATGCTCGGTGATTGCCTGCGAGTCACGGTGGGAACGCCGGAAGAGAACGGGCAGTTCCTCCGGGCTCTGGAGCGCGCACTGGGCTAGGAAACGGTTCGTCTCTAGCGCAATTCCCGCGCGGAGGGGCGTTCCTTCACGGTGAGACTCCAGTTGCGGCGCTCTCCGCCGCTCAGGCCGCTGGCGGTCAGCGTCTCTCCCGGTTGCTGGGCGCTGACCAGATGCAGCAGATCCTGCACGTTCGCCACATCCTGATCATCAATGCGCAGGATGATATCACCGGGCGCCAGGCCGGCTTCCTGGGCCGGGCCGCCGCGCATGACTCCGGCCACCACCACGCCGCGGTTGCTGTCCAGGTCGAACGAGGCCGCCAGTTGCGGCGTTAGGTTCTGCACCTCGACGCCTGCCCAGCCGCGAATCACCCGACCATGCTCGATGATGTTTTCCATCACCCCGCGGGCCAGGCGTCCCGGGATGGCAAAACCGATCCCATGGGATCCGCCGGAACGGGTGAAGATAGCCGTATTGACCCCTACCAACTCACCGTGGGCATTAATCAGTGCCCCACCGGAGTTGCCGGGGTTGATGGCTGCATCGGTCTGGATGAAGTTCTCGAAGGTGGATAGACCCAGCTGGCTGCGTCCGGTCGCGCTGACAATGCCCTGGGTCACGGTCTGGCCGACTCCGAAGGGGTTGCCGATGGCCAGAACTACATCGCCGACGCGCAACTCCTCGGAGCGCCCCAGCGTGATCACCGGCAGACCGGTGAGCTCGATGTGCAGTACGGCCAGATCCGTCTCCGGGTCGGTCCCCACCACATGTGCTTCCGCGGAGCGGCCGTCATTCAGGGCCACCTGGATCTCGTCGGCACTGTCGATGACGTGATTGTTGGTCAGCACATAGCCGGTGCTGGAGATGATGACCCCCGATCCGAGATTGGTCTCGGTGCGCTCGCGTTCCTGCTCTCGCTCGCCGAAGAAACGGCGGAACAGCGGGTCATCATAGAACGGGTGCTCCGGGCGGGTGACCCGCTTCGCCGTGAAAATGTTGACCACCGCGGGTGCGGCCGCCTCCACCGCATCCGCGTACGAGACCGGGCCACTCTCCCGTGCAGGCCGTCCATCCACCTCCGGCGCCGCCGGCGCCTCGTACACCTCCACCACCCTCGGCAATTCCATCTGACGCGGCCCGAGCAGTTCAGGGAACAGCCATAGCACACCGCCGGCCACGACTATGCCGATGGCAAAATAGACGATCACGGTGCGGTAGAAGCGGCGGGTGTTCATCCTGTGCCAGTCGGTTCCTTGGTGGCGGAGGCCATAAGGCGATATCTTCTGATATGCGGGGTATTCTAACCCATTTGCCGGGGTCACCGCAGAGCGAACGAGACGAGACATGGCGGAACGGGCTACGTTGCTGGATCACATCGATGAACTGTTGCAGGCCGGGCAATTCCAGGATTACGCACCCAACGGCTTGCAGGTGGAAGGCCGTTCCGGAATACAGCGGCTCATGACCGGCGTGACCGCAAGCCAGGCGCTGCTGGATGAGGCCGTGGCCTGGCGGGCGGATGCCGTGCTGGTCCATCACGGTTACTTCTGGAAAGGCGAAGACCCCCGTGTCAGGGGCATGAAGGCGCGGCGCCTGCGCACCCTGCTGGAAGCCGGGATCAATCTGTTCGCCTACCATCTGCCGCTGGACGCGCATCCTGAACTGGGCAACAACGCCCAACTTGCCCGACGGCTGGGTCTGGAGGTCAGCGGTAGTTTCGGCACCGGGACGGCGTTGGATCTGGGGTACCTGGGCCAGTTGCCGGAGCCGGAACCGTTGCATGCCTTCGTGCGTCGCGTGGCGGAGGCACTGGGGCGCGAGCCGCAGGTCGTTGATGGCGGTGGCCACCCGGTGTTCCGGGTCGCCTGGTGTACCGGGGCAGCCCAGGGATTTATTGATGCTGCGGCGGATCAGGGCGTGGACCTGTACCTGTCCGGTGAGATTTCCGAGCCGACGGTGCACGTGGCCCGCGAGCGGGGCCTGCACTATCTTGCGGCGGGACACCATGCCACCGAGCGTTATGGCGTTCAGGCGCTGGGCGCGCATCTTGCGCAGCGCTTTGATTTAATGCACCGATTCGTTGATGTGGACAGCCCTGCATAGGCGGCGGAGGCACTCTCATTGACCTGCGCACGGCATGGCCCGCTTGACCTGTTTGGCCCGATGTTGGATCCTTGTGCGCCGTGCCGGCGGGGTGTCGGGTGAACTGCGCCCGCGAAATGCGACTTTTCCGCAATCGGTCACCGAATCAAACCAATTCCAGTTCTAGTTTCAACCCAATTCAGGGGGCGTAAATGAATCAGGATGGCGCGGATAAGAGCAGACGCCGTTTTCTGACCGCGGCCACGACCGTGGTCGGCGGGGTCGGCGCGGCCTTCTTGGCAGTCCCGTTCCTCGCATACTGGAAGCCCAGCGCCAAGGCCCGGGCTGCGGGTGCTCCGGTCGAGGTGGATGTCAGTCAGCTGGAAGTCGGTCAGCTGATCAATGTCGAATGGCGCGGAAACCCGGTCTGGGTGTTCAGGCGCACCGAGCAGAACATCGAGGATCTGGAGCGGCTGGAAGGTGTGCTCCGGGATCCGGATTCCCAGCAGGATCAGCAGCCGGAGTACGCGCGGAACAAGCACCGGTCCATCAGGCCGGATGTGATGGTGCTGGTGGGGATCTGCACGCACTTGGGATGTTCGCCGCTGTTCCATCCCGACAGTCGGCCGCAGGGCATGGGTCGTGAATGGCATGGCGGGTTCTTCTGCCCCTGCCATGGCTCCTTCTTCGACCTGGCCGGACGTGTCTACACGGGTGTGCCGGCGTCCACCAATCTGGTCGTGCCGCCACATTATTTCATCGATGATGACACCGTGCTGATTGGCGAAGACGAGGGGGCTGCCTGATGAGCGAGACCAAGAGCGGTGGCCTGATGGGCTGGATCGACGCGCGATTCCCCGCCACCAAGATGTGGAACGAGCACATTGGGGAGTATTACGCGCCCAAGAACTTCAACTTCTGGTACTACTTCGGGTCGCTGGCGCTGTTGGTGCTGGTTATTCAGGTCCTCTCCGGTATCTGGCTGACCATGAACTACGTGCCGTCCGGGGCCGAGGCGTTCACCTCCGTCGAGTACATCATGCGCGACGTGGAGTGGGGCTGGCTGATCCGTTATATCCACACCACGGGCGCTTCCGCGTTCTTCGTGGTTGTGTATCTGCA
>SLCE01000021.1 GCA_007125985.1 Ectothiorhodospiraceae bacterium
CGGCTGCCCGATCAACAATCTGATTCCCGAGTGGAATGATCTGATCTACCGCAACCGCTGGCGCGAAGCCCTGGACCGCCTGCACAAGACCAACAATTTTCCGGAGTTCACCGGGCGTGTCTGTCCCGCGCCCTGCGAGGACTCTTGCGTTCTGGGTATCAATGCACCACCGGTGACCATCAAGCACCACGAGTACGCGATTATCGAAAAAGGCTTCGAGGAAGGCTGGGTGAAAGCGCAGCCGCCGAAGAAGCGCACCGGCAAGACGGTGGCGGTGATCGGTTCCGGCCCGGCAGGACTCTCGGCCGCGGCCCAGCTGAACTCCGTGGGGCACAACGTGGTGGTGTTCGAGCGCGCCGACCGTGTCGGCGGCCTGCTCATGTACGGTATTCCGAACATGAAGCTGGAAAAGCACTACGTGGACCGCCGCATTGACCTCATGAAGGAAGAGGGCGTCAAGTTCCGCACCGGCGTGGAAGTGGGCAAGGACGTGGACGCCCAGGAGTTGAAGAAGGAATTCGATGCGGTTCTGGTAGCCACCGGCGCCACGGTGCCGCGGGACCTGCCCATTGAAGGGCGGGACCTGGACGGCATCCATTTCGCCATGGATTTCCTCGGTAGCAATACCAAGAGTCTGCTGGACAGCAATCACGCCGATGGCAACTACATCTCCGCCAAGGACAAGCACGTGGTCATCATTGGTGGCGGCGATACCGGCACCGACTGTGTGGGTACCAGCCTGCGGCATGGCTGCAAGAGCGTGATCCAACTGGAAATCATGCCCAAGCCGCCGCTGGAACGGGCCCCGGACAACCCCTGGCCGGAGTTCAAGCGCACGCTGAAGGTGGATTACGGGCAGGCCGAGGCCATTGCCGTGCAGGGCGAGGACCCGCGCCAGTACCTGCAGATGACGCAGAAGTTCACCGGCGAGAACGGCCGGGTTAAGCAGTTGCACCTGACCGGCGTCGAATGGGTCACCAATGACAAGGGGCAGATGGCGCCGCAGCCGGTGGAAGGCAGCGAACGTGTGCTGGAGGCCGATCTGGTGCTGCTGGCCATGGGCTTCATGGGGCCGGAGGGCGGTCTGCTGGATCAACTCGGCGTCGAGAAGGATCCGCGCTCCAACGCCAAGGCCGACTATGGTCGCTACGTCACCAATGTGGACGGCGTGTTTGCCGCGGGCGATGCCCGCCGCGGTCAGAGCCTGGTGGTCTGGGCCATCAATGAAGGTCGTGAAGCGGCGCGGGAAATCGACCGCTTCCTCACCGGTGAGACCGTGCTGCCCTGATTTCCGGGCTCAGGTCTCTTAGGGAAGCGCTTCCTTGATGAACGGCCCGCCCCGCTGTTTGCGGTGCGGGCCGTTGGCGTTTTCAGGCGTTGCCGCGGGCGTGTAGAATCAGGCGGTTTTCCGGGACGCGCTTTCCTAAGGAAGCACTTCCTTACAATCGCCGCCACAATCAGCCAGGGTAGAGCGGATGGCAATTAAATCGGATAAATGGATTCGCCGCATGGCGGCCGAGCAGGGCATGATCGAGCCTTTCGAGCCGGGCCAGGTGAGGGAGACGGACAAGGGCAGGATCATCTCCTATGGCACGTCCAGCTACGGCTACGACGTGCGCTGCGCCGACGAGTTCAAGATCTTCACCAATATCAATTCGGCGGTGGTGGATCCGAAGAACTTCGACCAGAACAGTTTTGTGGACGTGAAGTCGGATGTCTGCATTATCCCGCCCAATTCCTTTGCGCTTGCGCGCACGGTGGAGTATTTCCGGATTCCTCGTCAGGTGCTGACCATCTGCCTGGGCAAATCCACCTACGCCCGCTGCGGGATCATCGTCAATGTGACGCCCCTGGAGCCGGAGTGGGAAGGGCATGTGACGCTGGAGTTTTCCAACACCACGCCACTCCCCGCCAAGATCTACGCCAACGAGGGTGTCGCCCAGATGCTGTTTCTGGAATCCGACGAGGAGTGCGAGACCTCGTACAAGGACCGTGGTGGCAAGTACATGGGCCAGCGCGGGGTGACGTTACCGCGCTCCTAGGGACCCCGTACCTCCTCCTAGTCCGGCAGGCTCTCGTCCGGGCGCACCCGTACCGGCTCGTGGAGGAGGCGGCCGTCCAGTGCGATACCGTCCGCCTCGAGCCGTAGACGGCCCTGGGCGAACCATTTTACGGCCAGTGGGTAGATCCGGTGTTCCTGGCTTTGTACCCGACGGGCCAGGGAGGCCTCGTCGTCATCCGGCAGCACGGGCACCCGCGCCTGAATGATCACCGGACCGGCATCCAGATCCGGTGTGACGAAATGCACGCTGCAGCCGTGTTCGCCATGTCCTGCTTCAATGGCCCGCTGATGGGTGTGCAGCCCGCGGAACAGCGGTAACAGCGATGGGTGAATGTTGAGCATACGACCGTGGTAACGGTCGACGAAGGCTTCCGACAGAATGCGCATGAAGCCAGCCAGCACCACGAGGTCCGGCTGATAGTCATCAATCAGGGCCGCCAGCGCCTGGTCATAGTGCTCCCGGTCCGGGTAATCCCGATGGGAGATGACCCGGGTGGGAATAGCCGCGCGGGCGGCGCGCTCCAGGCCGTAAGCATCCGCACGGTTGCTGATCACAGTCACGATATCGATGGGCAGGCGGCCATCGGCGGCACCGTCGATCAGCGTCTGCAGGTTGCTGCCGCTGCCTGAGATCAGAACAACGACACGGCACCGGTGGCTCATTCCGCCCCCTGCAGGCGGACGCGGGCGGAATCGCCGCCAGCCGGCACGATACGTCCCAGGCGCCATGCCTGCTCGCCCTGGGCCTGCAGCGCCTGGACGGCCGTGTCAGCCTGTGCGTCGGCCACGCAGAGCACCATACCCACGCCGCAGTTGAAGGTGCGATACATCTCCGCCTCGCTGATCCGACCCTGCTCCTGCAGCCAGCGGAACACCGGCGGCCATTCCCAGCTTCCGGTATCGATTTCCGCGGCCATGCCCTCGGGCAACACGCGCGGTAGATTCTCCGGCAGGCCGCCTCCCGTGATATGGGCCATGGCGTGGACCGGCATAAAGCGCAGCAGCTGGTGCACAGCCTTGACGTAGATGCGAGTGGGAGCCATGAGTGCGTCCGCCAGCTGCACACCGTTCAGGTCGGAATCCAGCGGGGCGCCCGACACGTCCAGCACCTTCCGGATCAGGGAATAGCCGTTGGAATGCGGGCCGCTGGAGCCCAGCGCGATCAGCGCGTCACCTTCAGCCACCTGGCTGCCGTCGATAATGGATGATTTCTCCACACAGCCCACGCAGAAGCCGGCGAGATCGTAATGGCCATCCGCGTACATGCCGGGCATTTCCGCGGTTTCGCCGCCAATCAGCGCGGCGCCGGCCTGCTCGCAGCCGTTGGCAATGCCTTCCACCACGGCCGCGGCAACATCCACATCAAGTCGCCCGGTGGCGTAGTAGTCCAGGAAGAAAAGGGGCTCTGCGCCGCAGACCAGGATGTCGTTGACGCACATGGCCACCAGATCAATACCGATGCCGTCATGACGTCCGGTTTCGATGGCGAGTTTGAGCTTGGTGCCCACGCCGTCGGTGCCCGATACCAGCACGGGCTCCCGGTAGCGCTCCACGGGCAGTTGGAACAGGCCGCCGAAGCCGCCCAGGCCGCCCAAAACCTCGGGCCGCCGGGTGCGGGCCACCGCCGGCTTGATCCGGTCCACCAGGCTGTTTCCGGCGTCGATATCGACACCAGCGTCGCGGTAGGTCAGGCCATTTTGATTCTCGGGCTGGTCGTCGCGGGCCAAGGGTGTGTCCTCATGCAGGCCGGTGCCAGGGGCAGCGGATCGGCGTGGCTTTTTGGAGGGGCATACTATAACGGAGAGCCGCCCTGAAATTCATCCCAAAGCACCACGGGAATAGTTCGACGCTGCCCGAGCGAAATCCATCAGGGTGTGCCCACTGTGGTCACCTGGCCACAGCTGGCGCGGGAACGGTGGCGCGGGGTACCATCGGCGCATCAGTCCCCAACGAGGAAGCCCATGTTCAGGAAGTCCGTGCTGATCCTCTTCGCAGCCTTGTCGCTGCTCCTGCTGCCTGTCGGCCCTGTACTGGCGGAAGGCCTGTTTGATGTGCGGGTGAATGTGGAGACGGAATCGGCCAGGGAACGTACCCAGGCGGCTCGCGAGGGAATGCGGGAGGTACTGTTGCGGCTGACGGGGCGTACCCAGGTGGTGGAGAACGAGGCGGTCCGCGACGCGTTGATCCGGGACGCGGACCGCTACGTACTGCAGTACGGTTATGATCGGCGTGAGGATGAGGACGGCTTCTCGCTGCGGTTGCGCTTCGATGGTGTCAGTGTGGAGCGGCGGCTGGTGGAACTGGAGGCGCCGTTCTGGGCAGCGGCGGATCGTGACCGGATGCTGGTGTGGCTGGTGCTGGACCGTGCCGGGAGCCGGGATCTGGCCGGCGGTGACAATCTGCTGGACCTGCAGGAGGCCATGCGCGACGCCGGGAACACACAGGGCTTGGGTCTGCTGTTCCCGCTGATGGATCTCGAGGATCAACGAGCCCTGAGTACCTCCGACGTGTGGGGCGGATTCCGGGGGCCTATTCTCGATGCCTCATCCCGTTATGGCACCGAGAACGTGCTGGTGGTGCGGGTGGCCGAACGAGGCGGCGACTGGTCTATCCGGTGGCTCAATTACCGTAATGGAGACAGTTTGGAATGGACGTCATCCGCGGATGACGCCGAGGCGGCACTGACGTCGGGCATGGCAGAAGGTGCTCGCCAGATGGCGGAACAGCTGGCCCGTGTCCGTCGTGATGAAGACCGCTCCCGCATTCGCCTGGCGTTTGCTGATGTGGATAGCCTGGCGGATTACGGCTACCTCATGCGGTTGTTGGGCGACAGTCGCGGTGTTGAGGGAGTGCATGTGCTCAGTGCCTCTGAGCAGGCGCTGGTGCTGGAGCTGTTGGTGGATGGAGATTCGGGACGTTTGATGCGGTCACTGGATGACAACGCCCGTTTGCGTCCGCTGGACGGGGATGATGACGGGCCGGCAGCGGACCGCCGCTGGCAGCTGCTGCGCTGAGTCCGTGGCCGCTGCCGCGGGCGGCACCGGCCACGTGAATGCCGCACTGCCGGCGTGGGAGCCTTACCAGCTGTAACCCGCCGTCAGCAGATATGCCTGATCGGTTTTTTTCGAATCTCCGGGAGGAGAGTTGTTGTAGTCCACGTTCGCTTGCACGGTGCCGGTCATGCCCAGCACCAGCGGGAAGCGGACACCGGTCTGGGTGCTCACCTGGAACTCATCGGAGTCCTCCAGGCTGACCAGGCCCTCCTGCCGATGGAACAGGCGGAGGCCGCCGCCCATCAACCGTTCCTCGTAGTCCAGCGCCCAGCGCCCGCCCGGGTTGGATTCGTTCTCCGCAGCGTAATAGTCCTGATTGACATAACCGGCGCCCAGTTCTGCCGACAGGCTGCGTTGTGCGGTGTCGTAGAACTGATAACCCAGACCGGCACCCACTGAGGTGCGCAGGCGCAGGTCCTTGAAACGATCACGGCTGAGGTTGGTGTAGGTGTTCAGGTACAGGCGCTGCGAGACGAAATGGTCGTAACGTGCGGTTCCGCTGGCATTGTCCCGGCTCAGGTCGCCATTGTCCTTGGCCTGATTGACGTCGCCGTTGAGCCGAAACCGGTTTACGTTGGTTCTGGCCTCGAACGCGCCATTGGCATTGTAGGTCTCGGTGCGTGTATTGCCCCGGGTGAGACTGCCGCCCGCGTTGATGTTGCCGGTGGTGCGTACGCGATCCCGACGCGGCGTATCCGGGCCGGTGATACTGGCGATGGCCGTGGTCCGCACGCTGACGGGCTCGTCCAACTGATCGGAAACCAGGCGGATGCGCCCTTGGTCTGCCTTTTCGGCGCGGCCAATGATCTCCGTGCCGTCCTCCAGCAGCACCTGCAACGTGCCATCGCTGGAGAAGGTGGCGATGCGGTCCCAGCGGATGGTCACCGCCTGGTTCGTTGCTTCCGGGCGAAACTCCATGGCGCCGCCGCTCACCTGGATAACGGTGCCGGTCAGTCGGTCACCGTTGTCCAGTACGACAGTGTCCGCATGGGCGAACCCGGTGGTGGCCAGCAGCAGGGCGAGCGCGGTGCTTGATCCTCGGATCGACATGCATTTCCTCCGTTGAACGGGATGGCTGCGGGGGATGTCTGATCAAATCCGCCGAAGGGATCACGTGCGTGTGGCAAGCGTTGTCAGAGCAATTGGGCCGCAGTGTACTACAGCTGCCCTGTTGCTCAATGCGAGCGGTGACGCCGTGCCAGTGTATGGGTACACTGCCGCCCAGCGATTCAGAATAGGGACGACGACGGCGTGCCGGCCCAATTGCCGCTGAACATCCGCTGGAACGATGCAGCCAGCCTGGAACAGTTCGTGTCCGGGCCCAACGGGCGTGCCCGTGCCGCGGTGGACCAGGTACTGACAGATCCTGGCGCGCCGGCCGTGTACCTGTATGGCCCCGAGGGTGCAGGCAAAAGTCATCTACTGCAGGCCGCCTGTCGGGTCTGCGGCAAGCTCGGGCAGCCCAGCTTCTACCTGCCATTGGCCCCCGTTGCCAGCTGGGCGCCTGCCATGTTGGACGGGCTGGAGAGCATGCGTTTGGTGGCGCTGGATGATCTGCACGTGATCGCCGGTGATCGCGATCGCGAGGAGGCCGTGTTCCATCTGTTCAATCGGCTGCGGGATGCCGGCTGCGGCCTGCTGATGTCCGCTCTTGCCCGGCCCGCGGATCTGCCCTGGCTGCTACCGGACCTGGCCTCTCGTCTGTCCTGGGGACTGGTAGAGCGCCTTGATCCGCTGGACGACGAAGCCCTGCTGAAAGCGTTGCGGATGCGCGCCGAAATGCGGGGTCTGGATCTGCCCGAGGAGACCGGCCGCTACCTGCTAGCACGCTATCCGCGCCACAGCCGCTTTCTGTTCTCCCTGCTGGAGCGACTGGACCGGGCTGCCCTGGCAGCGCAGCGACGACTCACCATTCCGTTCGTGAAGTCCGTGCTCGACGGCTGATTTCAGGCATCCTCCCGCCAGCGGTTGGCGAGGTCCTGCTGTTCGTCGTCGGCCTGCCAGCCGCCGCCCAACGCCTTGTACAGGTTCGCGGCGGCCAGCAGCCGGTCCCGGGCGGCTGTGGTGCGGGAAAGCTCCGCGTCGAACAGCGCCCGACGCGCGTCCAGCACTTCCAGATAGGGCGCATAGCCCCCGGCATAGCGACGCTCTGCCAGTTCAACCACCTGAACCCGGGCCTGGACTTCCTGATCCCGCGCCAACAGGCGTTGCTCGGCGGTGGTGAGTTGGGTCCAGGCATCACCCACCTCCTGGAATGCGGTGAGGATGGTCGCCCGGTATTGCAGCTCTGCAATCTCCCGCTGGGCCTCGGCACCTGCCACACTGGCCTGCTGGCGCCCGAAATCCAGCACCGGCATGGTTAGCGCGCCGGCCAGTTCCCAGAGAGTGGAGGACGCCGCGAACAGATCGGTGGGACTGGCAGCGCCGGTGCCCAGAATGCCGAGCAGGTTCAGCCGAGGCAGCCAGGCCGCCCGTGCGGCGCCGATGTCTGCATTGGCTGATATCAGATAGGCCTCGGCCGCGCGGATGTCCGGGCGACGCTCCAGCAATTCGGATGGCAGCACGCTGGGCAGGTCAGTCATGGCCTCGGGGAGTGTGGGCAGGCCGGTTTCGCCCAGTTCGCTGACGCCGGAGATGACGGCCTGGCTATCTCCCACCAGCACTGCAAGGACGCGTCGCTGCCGTTGCGCCTCGGCCTGTAAGGATGGCAACTCGGCCAGGCTGGTCTGCAATTCCGCTTCCGCCTGCCGGACCGCCAGTTCGGTGCTGGCGCCCCGGTCCAGGCGCGACTGCTCCACGTCCAGGGATTCCCGGCGGGACTCGATGGTGCGTTCGGTGATCTGAATCTGTTCAGCCAGCGCGCGGTAGCTGAAATAGGCGGTGACCACATCGCCGATAACGGCGAGTTGGACGGCGTCGCGGGCGTAGGCCGTGGCCAGCAGTTCCGCCCGGGCCGATTCGGCGCTGCGGGAGAGCCGCCCCCAGAGATCCAGTTCGTATTCCAGTGAACCGGCCAGCACGATATCGGTATCAATGCCGGAGCCGGTGAGCCCAGGATCGTCCCGCTCCACTTCGGCAAAGGCGCTGACGGTGGGGTAGCGTTCGGCATCGCGCAGCCCGCTGAGGGCACGTGCCTGCTGCACGCGTGCGGCGGCCAGTTCGATATTCAGGCTGTTGATCATCGCTTCGCGGATCAGCCGTTCCAATACCGGGTCATGAAAGCGCTGCCACCAGGCAATGCGGTCCACATCCGTGTCGGAGAGGCCGGCGTCGATCTCATCGGGCCATTCCGTGGGCAGTGCCAGCGCCGGGCGCTCGTAGTCGGGCCCCACGGCGCAGCCGCCGAGCACCAGGGCAAGAGCGGTCACTAGCGCCAGGGCTTCTGAACGCGGGCGTCGGCTGTCACGGGTCCGTCGGGGCATTGTGGAGTCTCTGTTTCAGACTGGCGGTCAGTCGTTCCGAAGCGGTTGTTATCAGGTAGTAGAACATCGGAACGAACAGCATGGCCAGGAACGTGGCGCTCAACATGCCGCCGATGATGCCGGTTCCGATGGCCTGCTGGCTGTTGGCCCCTGCGCCGGAGGCCAGTGCCAGCGGCACGCTGCCCAGGATGAAAGAGACAGCGGTCATCATGATGGGGCGGAAGCGCAGCCGTGCCGCTTCCAGCGCCGCGTCCCGCGGGCTCAGGCCTTCGCGGCGCTTGAGCATGGCGAACTCCACCACCAGGATGGCGTTCTTTGCCGCCAGAGAGATGAGCACCAGCAGGCCGATCTGGAAATAGATGTCGTTCTGCTTGCCGGTCAGCAACAGCGCCACCAGCGCACCGAAGATGGCGAATGGGACGGCGGTGAGCACGGCTGCCGGCAGGCTCCAGCGTTCGTATTGTGCTGCCAGGATCAGCAGCACGAAAATGACGCCCAAGGCGAAGGCCAGTGTGGATGCGCCGCTGGTCTGTCGCTCCTGATGGGCAGCCCCGGTCCAGCTGAGAAGGTAATCCCGTGACAGCGTTTGCTCGGCCACGGCCTCCATGGCCGCGATGGCTTCGCCGGAGCTGTAGCCGTCGGCGGGTTGTCCGATAATGCGGGCCGCCGGATAGACGTTGAAGCGTTCTACCATGTCCGGCCCCTGGGTGCGGGTGACATCGATCAGGGTGGAGAGCGGAACCAGTCGGCCGTCATCGGAGCGGACGAAAGCCCGATCCAGGTCATCCGGCCGTTCGCGGAATTCAGACTCCGATTGCATATGCACCCGCATGACGCGACCGGACATGTTGAAGTCGTTGACGTACAGGGTGCCGAAGGTGCTCTGCATGGCATCGAACACGGACCGCAGCGGCACACCCATGGCCCAGGCTCTCTCGCGGTCCACATCCACTTCGTAACGAGGAACCTCGGTGTTCAGCAGGGTGCGGACATCGGCGAGTTCCGGCCGTTCGGCAGCCGCATCGATGAATTCCTCCACTTTCGTCAGCAGCGTGGGAATGTCGTCCCCGTGGCGGCTTTGCAGGTAGGCCTCGAAACCGCCAGTGGTGGAGATGCCGGTGATGGGCGGCGGGTTGAACGCGGCGATCTCTGCCTGCGTCAGTGCCTCCCCATCCGTCCGCAGGCGGTTGATCATCGCGTTGCTGCTTTGATCAGCTTCCCGGCGTTCGCTCCAGTTTTTCAGCGTCACATAGGCCGAACCCGTATAGCTCTTGAGTCCGTCCGAGAGCAGATCCGTGCCGGAGAACGCCAGTACATGCTCCACATCGTCATAGTCCATGACGGTATCGGACAGCTCGTTCATCACCGCATTGGTCCGGGGTAACGAGGCGGCGGCGGGGAGTGTGGCCGAGGCGAACAGGTAGCCCTGATCCTCCTCAGGTACAAAGCCGCCGGGGACCATGCGGAACAGGCCGTAGATGGCGCCCAGCACCATCAGGAAGAGGATGATTCCCACCGGGCTGTAGGTGAGCAGAAAACGCACGCCATGCACATAACCCCGGGTCAGGCGGTCAAATACGGCGTTGAACAGGCGGAACAGCGGCATGCGTGTCTGCTTAGGCCTGGCGGCCAGCAGCCGGGCGCACATGGCCGGGCTCAGGGTGAGTGCCACGATGCCGGAAATGGCCACGGATACGGCAATGGTGATGGCAAACTGCTGGTACATCTGCCCGCTGAAACCGCCGATGAACGCCACAGGGATGAACACCGCGACCGTGACCAAGGTCATGGCGATGACCGGTCCGGCCACTTCGTCCATGGTCTGCATGGCGGCATCACGGGGGCTCAGATTCCGCTCCCGGATCAGCCGTTCCGCGTTCTCCAGCACAATAATTGCATTGTCCACCACGATGCCGATGGCCAGCACCAGCCCGAACAGGGTGAGCATATTCACCGAGAAACCGAACAGGTACATGCCTGCCAGGGTCCCGATAAGGGAAACCGGGACGGCGATGACCGGAATCAGGGTGGCGCGCAGTGTCTGCAGGAACAGGAACACTACTGCCACCACCAGCACCAGCGCCTGCACCAGTGTCAGTAGAACCCGGTCAAGTGCGGCGTCGATGAATTCGGTGGTGTCGAATGGAATGTCGTAAACCAGGCTATCCGGGAATTCCGGCGCCAGATCTTCCAGGATGTTCTTGATGCCACGGGCCGTCTCCAGTGCGTTGGCGCCGGGCATCAGGTACAGGCCCACGGGCACGGTTTCCATGCCGTTGTGGGTGGCTCTGAAAGTGTAATTCTGGGCCCCCAGCTCCACCCGCGCCACGTCGCTGAGGCGCAGCGCAGAGCCATCCTCCCGGCTGCGCAGGATGATGTTCTCGAACTCCTGCACCTCGGAGAGCCGCCCGGGTGTGTTCACCGAGTAGGTGAACTCCAGATCAGCGCGGCTGGGCTCCGCGCCGAAACTGCCCGCCGCGAATTGTGCGTTCTGATCGTTGATGGCGTCACGGATATCGCTGGCGGTGATGTTGAACTCCGCCATCTGATCCGGCCGCAGCCAGATCCGCATGGAGTAGATCTGTGCGCCGAAGAAAGTCTGATCACCAACGCCCGGAGCCCGGCGCAACTCGGTGTACACGTTGCGCCAGATGTAGTCGCTGATGAAGCGGTTGTCCAGGCTGCCGTCGGTGGACGTGAAGGTGACGATCTGCAGCAGGGCGGGGGAGCGCTTTTCGATGCTGATCCCGGCATTGGCCACTGTGTCCGGTAGGCGCCCCATCGCTCCCTGGATCTCGTTGCTGACGTTGATCGCCGCCAGGTCGGCGTCCGTACCCACCTCGAATGTAATCACCAGTTCCATGCTGCCATCGTCGGTGGAAATCGAGCGCATGTACTCCATGCCGTCCACACCATCGATGGTCGCCTCCAGCGGTGCCGCAACCGTTTCCGCCACGGTTTCCGCATTGGCGCCGGAGTAACTCGCGGAGACCACCACCTGGGGCGGCAGGATGTCCGGATACTGGGTCACCGGGAGCATACGGCCGGCAGCGAGGCCGGCCATGACGATCAGGATGGAAATGACCGTGGCGAAGACCGGGTGATCAATGAAGAACTTCAGCATCACGCGGCCTCGTCTTCATCGCCACCATCTGCGTCAGCGTCGGTGTCGGTGTCGGTGTCGGTGTCGGTGTCGGTGTCGGTGTCGGTGTCGGTGTCGGTGTCGGTGTCGGTGTCGGTGTCGGTGTCGGTGTCGAGTGGAGTCTGGGCGGGCTGCAGCACGCCCAGCACGCGCGGCGTTTCGCCTTCATCCGGCGCGTCCTCATCCTCGATCGGAGTGACCCTACGTCCGTCCCGAAGGCTGCTGAGGCCGTCCACCACCAGGCGGTCGCCTTCCTCCAGGCCTTCGGTGACCATGAAGGCGGTGCCCAGATCATGGACCAGCCTGACCTGGCGCGATTCGACCTGGTCATCCGCATCCACCACGTAGACAATGGGCCCGTCCCGGCTCTCGCCGACTGCGCGGTGGGGGACTTCGGCGCCCCATCCCAGATGCAGGCCCTCAAGTCGAATGCGGACAAATTGTCCCGGGACCAGTCGCTGATCCGGGTTGGGGAATACGGCGCGTGCCCGCACGGTGCCTGTCTCCGAATCCACGCCCGCCTCGGTGAAGTCAATGCGGCCGGCCATCGGGTAGACATCGCCATCCGGCAGTATCAACTGCAGCACATAGCCGCCGCCGGAGCGGATTTGAACGCCGAACAGATGCATATGGCCCTCCGGAATTGAAAACCGGATATGGACCGGGTCCAGCTGCACCAGCCGGGTAAGCAGTGTGCCGGGGTCAATCAGGCTGCCCTCGGGATGCTCCTCCAATCCCGCAACCCCGGTCACCGGCGCCTCGACGGTGGCATAGTCCAGTTCCAGCCGGGTGTTGGCGAGCTCTGCTTCGGCCAGCGCCAAACCGGCCTGAGCCAGTTCCAGCTCGGAGAGGGCGGCGTCCCGTTCACGGCCGCTGATGGCGTCGTCGTCGTAGAGGTCGGACACCCGTTCCCATTCCCGTTCGGCCTGGCGTACCTCCGCCTCGGCCCGGGCCACTTCCGCCTCTGAGCGCTGTACCTGAACCTGATAGCGTGTCGGGTCGATCTGGAACAGCACCTGCCCTGCTTCCACCAGAGCGCCTTCGCTGTATTCCCGGGAGTGGATGATGCCGGACACCCGCGCGCGGACATTCACCTCGCGGCTGCCGTGGACGCGGCCGGTATAGGTGCGTTCGGTATC
>SLCE01000039.1 GCA_007125985.1 Ectothiorhodospiraceae bacterium
TATGGGCGGGGCAATGGCGGCCCGCCTCTGGTGGATGCTGCAGTGGCTGGGGCATGAGCAGATCCAGGTTCTGGATGGGGGCCTGCGGGCCTGGCTGGAAGCCGGCGGCACCCTGGAGCAAGGCCGGGTGCAGCCGACGCCCCGCGATTTGCCCATCCGGTCCGCGCATGTAGACGTCTGTGATCAGGAGGAAATCCGTCAGCGGCTGCTGACCCATGATGCCGAGGGCTTTCGCCTGATTGACGTCCGCACCGCTGAGCGATTTCGAGGGCACTCTGAACCCCTCGACCCGGTGGCAGGTCATGTCCCCGGGGCGCGCAACCTACCGCACGCGTTGGCCCTGGATGCGGACGCCCGCTTCCGACAGCCGCATGAACTGCGTGCCCTGTTCAACGGCCAGCTGCTGGATGAGGCGGCTGAGCAAGTGGTGGTGATGTGTGGATCCGGGGTTTCGGCCTGCCATACCATCCTCGCCATGCGGCACGCAGGAATCCAGGGGCCACGCCTATACCCGGGCTCCTGGAGCGAATGGATCCGCGACCCGGACAATCCGGTGGCAACGGGTGAAGCCGACTGACCAGATTCCTCAGTCCGCCGATCGCTGGCGCCGCGCCTTATCCGGTTCAGCCACATCGCTGGCGGCATAATCACTGGGCTGTCGTGCGGTGTCCTCTTCGTCTGAGCCGGCTTCCGCTGTTGCATCAGCGTCCTCGGCCGCTTCGCCATCAGCCTTGCGGGGCTGCTCTTCCTTGCGTTCCTCCCCCGCAGCCTGCTCTTCCAGTTCCGGCTGGGGGTTCACGGCCGATTCACTCTGTGGCGCGGTGTCGTGCTCCTCAACCGTTGCCTCCACACCGGCCTCATCGGCAGCCGGTTGCCCGGTTTCCGGGGCGGCCGACCCAGCGTCCGCCTGCGTGGCAGCCGCCCCCGTGGCGGCAGCGCCGGCCACTGCAGCCCTGCTGGTGGTCTCAGGCTGTTCGCCGGCGCTGTCCAGACGGCGGCGTTCCGGCTGGGTCTGCAGCAAATTGGCATCAGGCCCCACGCCGAGCCGCTGCGAACCATCCGCCAGGTGTTCGTAGAGGTTGCGATAGCTTCCGGTGACCTCATTGAACAATGTGGCGGTCTTCTCGAAGTGCGCGCTGACCTCTTCCTTATATCGCCGCAGCTCTGCGCTGGCCGCATCCCGCTCCTCCTGCATGGCCTTCAGCCGGCCAGTACGAGGAGCCGCCATGCGCCCTGCCAGAAAGGACACGAGAACTCCGACGACGAGGACAAACAGCCAGGATAAGGTCGTCATGCTCTTCCGCTCCGCAAGCCAAATACAGGAATGTAGGGAATCCATCAGCGCTTCCCTAGCGTAACAGGACTGGGGCAGCGACGATAAACCCCGAAGGCCTGGTGCCTTGTCCTGAGCCACCCCAGGCTCTACAGTGTCGCCAACGTTGTTCTTTTACAACGTGGAGGTGTAGCCCGGACGCAACACTCCGTAATTATGGCTACACTGGATGCTGCGTAGGGCAGCACCGGTTCATAGGCCGCTGCTGTTGCAACAAAAAACCCAGGAGGGAGAAATGATGCAGAAACCCAAACTGGTCCGCCTGAATGCACTGGCCCTGGCATCCCTGATGGGCACCGGTGCGCTGGTCGCTGCGGGCACGGCGCAAGCGTTTGAAACCGAATTATATGGCATCGTTGACGTTGGACTGGAGAGCTTTTCCGGTGATGGCACGGGGCTGATTTTCCCGGGAATGAACTCGGTTGCCGGCAACTCCGATGACAAGGACTTCACGCTGAGTAACGGTATGCAGTCCCGCATTGGCCTCCGGGGCGGCGAACGGCTCAATGAGCACGTGGAACTGACCTACAACCTGGAGTACGCCGTTGACGTGTTGGTGGAGGATTCCGGATTCACCGATAGCTCCATCGGAACGCGTCTTGGCTGGGTTGCCCTGGGTGGCGACTGGGGGACGGTGAAAACCGGTACTCAGTGGATGGCCCTGTATGAGTTTGGTGCCTGGAACACGTACCGCAATGACGTGCACGGTTATGGCGGTTACTACTACACCACTGGTCTGCTGCGGGATTCGCTGGCCTTTGGCTTTCGTCAGTCCAGCGCGATCAGCTATCAGTATGGCAGCGCCTGGGGCCATTCCGACCCATTCGCCTTCAATCTGACCTTCGGCGTTGGTGAGGGCGAGGACAACGAGAGCGGGATCAGTTCAGTTCAGGCTGCCGCGCAGTATTCCTTCAACAACCAGGTCAGCGTTAATGCCGTGTACGTACAGGAAATCGTTGACGTACCGGATGGTGTGCCGGACAACGAGGCCACGCTCTGGAACGTCGGCGCCCGTTGGACCATCACGCCGGAGTTCGAATTGGGCGTGAACTACTCCAACGTGGACGATGATGCCGGTGATGAACGCGACGCCTACACGTTGGCAGGCTTCTTCAACTTCGGCCAAGGCTGGGATGCGAGCCTGGGCATCGGCGCCGGCTCAGCGGACCTTGACGAGGTTGCGGACATGGATCTCAACGTCTACGGCTTCGTGCGGCATTCCTTCACCGATCGCACCAGCGCACGTTTCGAATTCGAATACGTGGAACTTGATAACGACGCAGACGACACGCTGGGCATGTTCGCTCTGCAGCACAGCTTCTGAGACAAAGTTCTCGAAGTTGGTTACGCTTCTCGGGCGCCTGCGGGCGCCCGTTCTTGTTTCTGCTCCAGCAACGACACCTGCCGCCGGACGGCGCGCCCGACTGGCCAGCTACCGAGGACCGATCATGACCACTGCGTACTGGATGGTACTTGTTGCCGCAATTCTGCCGATTGTCTTCGCCGGTCTGTCCAAGGCAGGCGCGGAACGCTTTGACAACAGAGCACCCCGAGCCTGGCTCAGCCGCCAGGAGGGCTGGCGGCAGCGCGCAAACTGGGCACAGCAGAACGGTTATGAGGCCTTTCCACCCTTCGCTGCGGCGGTCATCATCGCGCACCAGCTGGATGCGGCCCAGGGCTTGGTGAATGGTCTGGCACTGGCGTTCATCGCGTTCCGCATCGCCTATGGCGTCTGCTACATTGGCGACTGGCATCTGCTGCGCAGCCTGGCCTGGCTGGGCGGCTTAGCCTGCGTCATCGGCCTGTTCATTGCCGCGGCCTGAGGCCCACCTCTTTACGGGCCATTCCATTCTGGCCCTATACTGGACCGAAACCTGAACGGAGGGCCCGATGAGCCAGCTGCCACATCTCACGGAAAGCGGAGAGGTCCACATCGTGGACGTCGGCGGAAAAGACGCCACTCGACGGGTTGCCATTGCCGAAGGGCGCATTCTGATGGCGCCGGACACGCTTTCCGCCATTCGCAACCAGCAGGTGAAGAAAGGCGATGTGCTGGCCGTGGCGCGCATCGCCGGCCTGATGGCTGCGAAAAAAACCTGGGACATCGTGCCCTTGTGCCACCCCATCGTACTGACCCATGCCGAAGTGGTGATCACGCCGCTGGAAGACGGGAGCGGCCTGGCCTGCCGGGCGGAGGCTGTCACGGTAGAGCGCACCGGCGTCGAGATGGAGGCCTTGCACGCCGTGCAGGCGGCGCTGCTGACCGTTTACGACATGTGCAAGGCCATGGATCGCGGCATGGAGATCACCGGGGTCCGCCTGCTGCACAAATCCGGCGGACGCTCCGGTACCTGGAACCGCGACACTCAGGATGACCGGTAAATGTCGTCCGTCTTGGCGGCAAAGATGAAATCATTCTCATGCAGGCCACCGATCTTGTGCGTCCAGATCTCCACCAGCGCGTACCCCCAGCCGAAGGTGATATCCGGATGGTGATCCTGCTCCTCCGCCAGGTCGCCGACGCGGTCAACGAAGCGGTTCGCTTCGGCGAAATTCTTGAAGGTGAAACGGCGCTCCAGCCGTGTGGCCTCATGGGTCAAGGACCACTCGGGCACCTGTTTCAGCATTTCCTTGGCCTGATCAGCGGCCATGGGTTCGACACCACCGCGGCACGGCGTGCAGGTTTTGGAGCTCAGACTCATGTTTCCCCCTTCATTCGCTTGGCCTTGTTTAAGGAAGCACTGATTTATTCCCTTGGTGCTTCCCTAGGGCAGACCGCTCACTGCCAGGCGGGTTCCATGAACTGTATTGCATGCCCTGGCCGCCTTCATCAGTCACCGGGAGTTCTCGGCAATGAGTAGCCAATCAGCATCCTCATCAGAAACTGTTGCGCTTTATGTGACCTGCCTGGTGGATATGTTCCGCCCGGGAGTGGGAATGGCGGCCGCGGAACTCCTGGAGCGTGCCGGCTACCGCGTCGAGGTGCCGGAAGGGCAGACATGCTGCGGGCAGCCGGCATGGAACAGCGGTGATGAGGAACAGGCACGCGAACTGGCGCGACAGGCCATTCACCAATTGCGGGAATTTGACCATGTGGTGGTTCCATCCGGTTCCTGCGCGGCGACGATGATCTGTCATTACCCCACTTTGCTGGCCGGCGACCGGGAATGGCAGGATGCCGCCTACGATCTCGCCCGCCGGACCCGGGAATTAACCGCTTTTCTCGCCGAAGCCTCCGTGGAACCCACGGAGACGCCGGCCCGCTTCCCCGGCAAGGTCACGTACCATGACTCCTGCTCCGGCTTACGGCAGCTGACAATCCACGACCAGCCACGGCAACTGCTGCAACGGGTTGAGGGCCTGACACTGCAGGAAATGGAAGACACGGAGGTCTGCTGCGGCTTCGGCGGAACTTTCTGCATCAAGTATCCGGAAATCTCCGAGCATATGGTGAGCGACAAGGTGGAGCGCATACAGGAAAGTGGAGCGAGGGCGGTCCTGGGCGGTGACCTCGGCTGCCTGATGAACATTGCCGGGCGCATGCAGCGGCTGGGAGTTCCGGTGAAGGCCTATCATGTGGCGGAGGTCCTCGCAGGCCATGCCGACGGACCGGGCATTGGGGAGAAGGGGTAAGGCCATGCAGATTTCCCCGCAGGAGTTCAAACCCCAGGCGCGGGCCGCACTCAAGGATGCAACGCTGCAACAGGCGTTGGGCCGGGCCAAGGTGGGGTTCACCGAAAAACGCCGCAAGGGCGTGGAGCACTTCGATGATTTCGAGGCGCTGCGCGAACGGGGCCGCCGCATCCGCGACCATGCGCTGAACCATATGGATGAGTATCTGGAGCGCCTCGAATCCATGGTGCAGGCCGCGGGCGGGCAGGTGCACTGGGCCCGGGATGACGCGGAAGCCCGGGACATCATTCTCGGCCTTTGCCAGCAACGCCAGGCGCGCCGGGTGACGAAATCGAAAAGCATGATCACCGAGGAAATCGCGCTCAACCCCGCACTGGAGCGGGCGGGGATGGATGTGGTGGAAACCGATCTGGGTGAGTACATCATCCAGCTGGCAAAGGAACCGCCCAGTCACATCATCGGCCCTGCGATCCACAAGACCCGGCAGCAGATCTCGGAGCTATTCGACACCTATCACCATCAGGGCGCGCTGAAAGCCAAACTGCGGGAGATTCCCGAACTGGTCACGGAAGCCCGCGAAGTGCTCCGGGACAAATTCCTGAGCGCGGATGTCGGGATCACGGGCGCCAATTTCCTGGTAGCGGAGACCGGGTCCATCGTGCTGGTCACCAACGAGGGCAACGCCGATCTGACACACACCCTGCCCGGCATGCATATCTCTGTGGCCGGGATCGACAAGGTGGTTCCCACGCTGGAGGATGCCACCACCCTGCTCCGGCTGCTCGGCCGCAGCGCCACCGGTCAGGAAATGTCCTGCTACACCACCTTTGTTACCGGACCCAGGCGCACGGATGACCCGGACGGTCCGGAGGAATTCCATCTGGTGCTGCTGGACAACGGCCGTAGCCGCATGCTCTCCGGACCTTATCGGGACATGCTCCGGTGCATCCGCTGTGCCGCCTGCATGAATCATTGCCCGGTGTATGGGGCTATCGGCGGCCATGCCTACGGCTGGGTGTATCCGGGGCCGATGGGTTCGGTACTCACACCCTTGTTTGTCGGGCTGGAAAACGCACGAGACCTACCTCATGCCTGCACGCTCAACGGCCGCTGCGCCACGGTCTGCCCGGTGAAAATCCCACTACCGGATCTGTTGCGTCAGCTGCGCAGCGATCAGTTCCGGCAGGATATCGTCGACCGCCGTACCCGCCTGGGCCTGAGAGTTTGGGGCTACCTGGCACGGCAACCACGGCTGTACAGTCTGGCAACGCGCGTGGGCAGCCGCCTGCTGCGAATTCTGGGCGGCAGGCGCGGGCGGCTGAGCCGCCTGCCTCTGGCCGGAGGATGGACATCCGGACGCGATTTCCCCGCTCCGCAGGGCGCCCGGTTCCGTGACCAGTGGAAGAAGCGGCAGCAGCAACGGAGGCAGGCATGAGCGATGCACGCGACCAGATATTCCGCGCCATTGTTGAGGCGCTGGACCGCAACCGGAACCTGGGCGGCACGCTGAGTTCATCCGAAGCCCGAAGCAGCTACGCCGACACGACCCCGCCCCGTCCGGGTTGGGACATACCCATGCAGCAACGCTTTCTGGACAAGCTGGATGCGGCTGCTGCGAGTTGGGAAATACTCGAGAGCTCCGAGGACATCACCGCCGCGGTGCACGCCTACCTGCAGCGTCAGGGGCTGCCCGCCGCCGTCCGCGTGGCAGAACACCCGCTGCTGGAGGCTCTACGCTGGCCCGAAGATCTGACGGTCACTCCGGGCACCGCCCATCAAGGACTGGACGTGGGCCTGTCCGTGGCTGATGCGGCCATGGCGGAGACCGGCACCCTGATTCTGTGCTCCGGGCCGGAATCCCCCACTTCGTTGGTGTTCCTGCCAGACCATCATCTGGTGGTACTGCCCCAGGACCGCCTGATGCCGTACATGGAGGATGTCTGGGGGCTGCTGCGTGAGCGGCCGGACTTCCCGCCCCGGTCCGTAAACTACGTCACCGGTCCCTCAAGAACGGCGGACGTTGAACAGACCATGCAGCTGGGCGCCCACGGGCCGCGTAGCCTGCACGTATTACTGGTGCCGTGAATCACCGTTCGCCGGACTGGTACGACCGCAACCAGTTCAGCGACTGCTCAGTGGTGCGGGACGGGCGGTACTCACAGCCCACGTGGCCGCTGTACGCGGCGGCATCCAGCCAGCGGAAAAGGCTGCGAAAATCAATAGCCCCCGTCCCGGGCTCGGCCCGTCCGGGGGCATCGGCGATCTGCACATGGGCAAGCCGATCGCCCGCTGCCTCCAGACAGGTCAACCAACCCTCCCCCATCATGTGCGCGTGATACGCGTCGAATTGCAGATACAGATTCTCCAGTTCCAAGGTACGAATCAGCTCCAGCGCCGTGTCGCTGCGGCAGAGCAGAAAGCCGGGCATATCCTGGGTGTTGATCGGCTCAATCAGCAGCCGGCGGCCCCACGCGGCCAGGCGTGGCGCCGCGTACCGAAGGTTTTCCCGAAACGTCGCCCACGCTTCCTCGGGATCCAGCCCCCGGGGCAGTACGCCCGCAAGGCAGTTCAATTGCGTGCAGTCCAGCGCCAGGCTGTACTCCATTGCCAGCTCCAGTCCCTCGCGGAACGCCTGTTTACGCTGGGGATCACTGGCCATTCCGCGCTCCCCTGCCGCCCAGTCACCGGCCGGCAGGTTATGCAGTACCAGCCGCTGCCCGGCATCCTGGAGCGCATGCGCCATGTCCGCCGGGTCCATCGCATAAGGAAACTGCACTTCCACGGCATCAAATCCGGCCCGGGCTGCGGCAGCGAAACGCTCCGGCAGCGGAAGCTCGGTGAACAGCATGGACAGATTCGCGGCAAAACGTGGCATGGCATCTCCCGAAGGCTGGCGCGCTGAGCGCGTGACTGCGTATGATCAGTTTCCGGACCCCAGGCCACATCAAAGACGGAATCATGGCAGATCGCAAGTCACGCATCGGGCCCCACCGCATATCTCAGGACGCCCAGGGAAACGTGCAGACCCTGAGCCGGGGGCTGGCGCTGCTCAATTGCCTGGCCTCGGAGCCCCGTGGCCTGTCGCTGACCGAGATCGCGCGGCGTGTGGGGCTTGCCGCCTCAACCACGCACCGTTTGCTGGCCACGCTGGAACACAACGGCTTCGCGGAACTGGACCCTGGGACCAGCCTATGGCGGGTGGGTGCGGCCACCGTGGCAGTGGGCAGCGCCTTCATCCGCGGTCGGGACTTCGTCTCCCTCGCGCGACCCTACATGCGGGAACTCTCCGGCCGCTCCGGGGAAACCAGCAACCTGGCCATCGAGCGGGATCTGGCCGCCGTCTATGTGGCGCAGGTGGAATCCAGCGCCACCATCCGCGCGTTCTCGCGCCTGGGCGACCGCGTCCCCCTTGCCTGCTCTGGCGTGGGCCTGGCCCTGCTTTCCGCCCATCCGCCGGAGGAGGTGGACATCATCATCCGCGAAACCGGCCTTCCGGACTACACGCCCAAGTCCATCCGCTCCACGGAGACCCTGCACACCCTGCTCGAGCAGGGTCGAAAACGGGGTTACATGGTGGATGACGAATACCACGTGCTTGGCATGCGCTGCGTGGCCGCGCCCTTCTTCGACGGCAACGGTGCGCCGCTGGCCGCCATTTCCCTGTCCGGACCCGCCGCACGCCTTACTGCGGAAAAAGCAGAGAAACTAGGTGACGTTGTTGCCGCAAAATCCCGTGAAATAACAAAACGTGTTGGCGGTCGTTGAGGCCACTGACGCAAAGCCGCGGGCCTGCGCTTCCAAATCCCACCTCTGAGCACAACTAAGCCTTCGCCGGGTGAGGCCATAACTGAGCAGCGTGAAAACGACGGAGATCTGGCTTTACCGCGTGAAAGATGAGTAAGCTGTTGTGGGCCGCCCTAGGACGGCCTGACAGTGAAGCGGGGGTGCCCTGCAAAGGCCGGTTGGTCTTAGCAGGGCTGAGACAGACCCTTTGAACCTGATCCGGTTTGCACCGGCGTAGGGAAGCTTCGATGACCAGCAATGCCATCGTCGCACACTCCGCTTCGCGTCCCTCCATAGCAATCAATGAGGTGATGCGATGAGCACCCAACCCGAGATATTCACCCAGCGTACCGCTGGCCTGAGCGAAGAAATCACCCGCCCCTTCCCTGGCTCCAGGCGCATCTACGTTCAGGGCAGCCGCCCCGATCTGCGTGTCCCCATGCGCGAGATCTCCCAGGCGGACACCCGGGGGCTGCACGGGGTGGAGACGAACCCGCCGATCACCGTCTACGACACCTCCGGCCCCTATACCGATCCGGAGCAGCGCATTGACCTGCAGCAGGGTCTTCCCCGTCTGCGCGAGGGCTGGATCACTGAGCGCGGAGACACAGAGCAACTGCCCGGACCAAGCTCCCGCTTCGGCCAGGAGCGTGCCGGGGATCCGCACACGGGACACCTGCGCTTTGCCCACATCCGGCCGCCGCGCCGCGCCAGCAGCGCGGCCAATGTCTCCCAGATGCATTATGCCCGCCGTGGCATCATCACGCCGGAAATGGAGTTCGTGGCCATTCGCGAGAATCAACGGCTGGAGGAACTGAAGGATCAGCGCCTGCTGCGGCGTCACCCCGGCCAGGGCTTCGGCGCGCAGATCCCGGATCGTGTCACGCCGGAATTCGTCCGCGACGAAGTGGCCCGGGGCCGGGCCATCATCCCCAGCAACATCAACCACCCGGAACTGGAACCGATGATCATCGGCCGCAATTTCCTGGTGAAGATCAACTGCAACCTGGGCAACTCAGCGGTGACCTCCTCCATCGAGGAGGAGGTGGAAAAAATGGTCTGGGGTATCCGCTGGGGCGCGGATACGGTGATGGACCTGTCCACCGGCAAGCATATCCACGAAACCCGGGAATGGATCCTGCGCAACAGCCCGGTGCCCATCGGCACGGTGCCCATCTACCAGGCACTGGAGAAGGTGGACGGCAAGGCGGAGGAACTCACCTGGGAGATCTTCCGGGACACGCTGATTGAGCAGGCTGAACAGGGCGTGGACTACTTCACCATTCATGCCGGCGTGCGCCTGCCCTTCATTCCCCTCACCCGGGACCGGGTCACCGGCATCGTCTCCCGTGGCGGCTCCATCATGGCCAAATGGTGCCTGGCCCATCATGAGGAAAGCTTCCTTTACACCCACTTCGAGGACATCTGCGACATCATGAAGGCCTATGATGTGGCCTTTTCTCTGGGCGACGGCCTGCGCCCGGGCTGCATTGCCGATGCCAACGATGAACCCCAGTTCGCCGAACTACAGACCCTCGGGGAGCTCACCGAGATCGCGTGGAAGCACGATGTGCAGGTGATGATCGAAGGCCCGGGCCATGTGCCCATGCAGAAAATCCAGGAGAACATGGAGAAAGAGCTGGAGGCCTGCCACGAGGCGCCGTTCTACACCCTTGGCCCCCTGGCCACGGACATCGCGCCGGGTTACGACCACATCACCTCTGCCATCGGTGCGGCCCAGATCGGCTGGTACGGAACGGCTATGCTCTGCTACGTCACGCCGAAAGAGCACCTGGGGTTGCCGGACAAGCAGGACGTGCGCGACGGCATCATCACCTACAAGCTCGCCGCCCATGCCGCCGATCTGGCCAAGGGTCATCCGGCCGCCCAGGTGCGGGACAACGCGCTCTCCAAGGCGCGCTTCGAGTTCCGCTGGGAGGATCAGTTCAATCTGGGGCTGGACCCGGACAAGGCCCGTGAATTCCACGACCAGACCCTGCCCAAGGAGGGCCACAAGGTGGCGCATTTCTGCTCCATGTGCGGGCCCAATTTCTGTTCCATGAAAATCACCCACGACATCCGCAACTACGCGGACGAGAAGGGATTGAACGACCTGGAACAGGCCCGGCAGCGCGGTATGGAGGAAAAGGCGGTGGAGTTCCGCCGCCGCGGAGCGGAGCTTTACCAGCCGGAATAATGGCGTGGCACGGTGGATTCGGCTGCCCGCCGTCCACCGTGCCGGCTAGGCACGTTCGTGCTGGCACCGCCCGCCAGCGTAGACCGCCGCCACATGACGGTCATCGCCGAGAATCAGGGTTGTAAACAACAACTCTTCCACCGAATCGCAGCGCGCCGCCCGACGGGCGCTCAACGGTGTGGCTTCCGGATCCAGCACCACGCAATCCGCCTCCATCCCCGCCGCCAGGGTGCCAATGCGGTCGTCGAGATCCAGCGCCTCAGCCCCGCCGCGGGTCATCAGATACAGCAGTTCTGCCGGGCTCAGCGCCTGCCCCAGCAACGCGGAAACCTTGTAGGCCTCCGACGCCGTACGCAGCATGCTGAAACTGGTGCCAGCACCCACATCGGTTCCCAGCCCGATGCGCATCCCGGCCGTCCGGCTTGCGGCGTGATCGAACAGTCCGCTGCCGAGAAACAGATTGGACGTGGGACAGAACACGGCTGCGGCGCCGCTTGCCGCCATGGTTTCCCGTTCCCCTTGTTGCAAATGCACACAATGGGCGAACAGGGAGCGCGGGCGCAGCAGCCCGTGGTGCTGGTAAACATCCAGATAGCTGGTTTGGCTCGGGTACACCTGTCTGACCCAGTCCAACTCCGTGCGGCTTTCTGCCAGATGGCTGTGGACATAGACATCCGGGAACGCGTCCGCCAATGCCGCAATTCCCGTAAGCTGTGCTTTCGTGCTGGTCGGTGCGAAGCGCGGCGTGATGGCATACTGCAGACGGCCTACCCCATGCCAACGTTGAATCAGTTCGCGGGTCCGCTCCAGTCCGGTTTCCGCCTCCTCCAGAAGGACATCAGGGCAGTTCCGGTCCATCAACAGCTTACCGGCCACGAGGCGCAATCCGCGCCGGGCCGCCTCACGGAACACTGCATCCGCCGAGTGTGGGTGCACACTGCCCAGTACCACGGCGGTTGTTGTGCCGTTCCGCAGCAGTTCATCAAGGAAAAATCCGCTGACCTCCTGCGCCACCGCGGGATCCCGGAACGCGCACTCGGCCGGAAACGCATAACGCTCCAGCCAGGTCAGCAGGCCCTCTCCGTGACTGCCGATGATGTCTGTCTGAGGCAGATGCACATGGGCATCGATGAACCCCGGCAGGATCAGTCGGCTCCCGTAATCGTGCAGCGGCGTTCCCTCGGGGGCATGGGCGCGCAGGGTGGCCGCGCTGCCCACCGCCTCAATCAGGCCATCCCGGATCAACACCCCGCCGCGATCCGTCACGGCCAATACCGGCTTACCACCAGGCCCATCCGGCACGGCCTGCACCAGCGTGCCCAGCAGCAGGCGGGTATCGCACTGACTCGTCATGATCTGCTCCGGATAGTACCCTTCAGGTAGGTTGGGTGTTGGGTGAACGCGGCGATGAGCATCGCCCCGCGTTGCATCCCAGCAATACGAGTGCCGGCAGCCGTTCGCACCAGCCTTACCCTAGCACTCAAGCGAATTATCAGCGACATCAGGGAAACCACCATGCATATCCGACCCCGCCGCTCCGTCCTCTACATGCCTGGCTCCAATGCGCGTGCGATGGACAAGGCGCGTACCCTGGAAACCGATGCCGTGATCCTCGATCTGGAAGATGCCGTATCA
>SLCE01000051.1 GCA_007125985.1 Ectothiorhodospiraceae bacterium
GATATTTGGTCGGGGTGAGAGGATTTGAACCTCCGACCACCTGCACCCCATGCAGGTGCGCTACCAGGCTGCGCTACACCCCGAAAACGCCGCTATGGTACACAAAACCCGGCGTGCGTGAAAGCGGTTCATTCGCCTTCGGCGGGCAGGACAGGTTCGCCGTTCTCAAGCGGACAGCGCAGGGTTATCGGCTGGCCGGCAGTGCGGGCCACCGGCTCCACCCGGGCCACTATAACCTCGCCGCCAGCGTCATCGGTGCTGATCCGCGAGCGGTTTTCGTCAAGCCGCAGATCCATGTTCGCAAGGCGTCCAAGCCCGTGCTCCGGCGCATCGCGGTGCAGTTCGATACAACTGGCGTAGGGCTCTGGAATGGAATAAAGATTGGCCTGGATTACGTAGATGATCATGAGTACCAAGGCCAGTGCGAAGGCGATGAAGCCGGTGATTCGAATCATGGGTGTCGTTTGCTATTCGGTTGCGTTCCTGGGGCGCCATAGGATGGCGCTTCCGGACAATGCCGTCCACTCCCGCCGATGACATCGGGGGCGCTCGCCATGCATCATGGGGGCGCTGAAGAAAGGAGTCGCCTGCCCCGATGAATGTCATTTTCCTGGTCATGATTCTGGCCGCCTTTCTAACGGCCGCGTGGCGTCAGGTGCGCCATGTGCCGGAGGAGGGGGAGCCGAGTCCGATGGAGGCCCTGTCTTCGGGCATGATCGAGTCGGCCACCGGGGCGGTGGAACTGGCCATCGGTCTCGTTGGCGTCATGGCGCTGTTCCTGGGGCTGATGAAGGTGGCCGAGGCGGGCGGTCTGCTCACCGTTCTCGCCCGGCTGATCCGCCCACTGATGGTGCGGCTCTTCCCTTCGGTACCCGGTGACCATCCGGCCATGGGCGCCATGATCCTTAACTTCTCCGCCAATGCGCTTGGCCTGGGTAATGCCGCTACCCCGTTCGGCATCCGGGCCATGCAGGAGTTGGACAAGCTCAACCCGCACAAGGGCACGGCGACCAACGCCATGGCGCTGTTCCTGGCCATCAACACATCCAGCATTACGCTGCTGCCCACCGGCGTGATTGCCTTGCGGGCTGCAGCCGGCTCGGTGGAGCCTGCGGCCATCTTACCCACCACGCTGTTTGCAACCCTCTGCGCCACCTCGGCGGCGATCATGGCAGCTTACGCGTACCAGCGTTTCTTTCCGGTGGTGCCCGAACCGGTGCGGGTTGGCGCCGCGCCGGATGAGGCGGTCGCGGAGAACGAATCATCCGAGGCGGAACCCTTGCCCGAGGATGCCGGAAAAGCCTATCCCCTTTGGGTCTCGCTTTTGGCGCTGGGCGGCATTGTGGCCCTGATTCCGCTCACCATCATGTACGGTACGACTGTCGCCCCGTGGATTATACCGGGACTCATGGTGGCGTTTCTGCTATTCGGTGTTGCCCGCCGGGTCCGCATCTATGAGCAATTTGTTGAAGGGGCGAAAGACGGCTTCCAAGTCGCCTTGCGGATTATTCCCTATCTGGTGGCGATTCTCGTTGCCGTCGGCATGCTGCGCAGCAGCGGCGCGCTGGAGGCCATGGTGAACTTCCTGGGCGCGTTTACCATGCGCCTGGGAATGCCCGCAGAGGCGCTGCCCATGGCATTGCTCAGGCCGTTGTCGGGTTCCGGGGCCTACGGCGTGATGGCCTCAATTATCAATGATCCGGCCATCGGGCCGGATAGTTACACCGGGTTGCTGGTCACCACGCTGCAGGGCTCCACGGAAACCACGTTCTATGTGCTTGCCGTGTATTTCGGGGCGATTCAGGTGCGTCGCGTGCGACACACGCTGCTGGCCGCCCTGACCGCTGATCTGGTGGGTATCGCCGCGGCGGTGTGGATTTGTCTGAGACTGTTTGGCGGGTCCTGACGGGGATCCAGGGGGCTTCTGCGCTAGGGTTTTGCAGGCTCACCCGGCAGCCAATGTCTGCCGCGCAGACCGCTACTCACCACCAGCCGCGTTCCGTCCTGGTCCGCCAGGATGATGCTGCCCGGTATGCCGGTATTGTCGATCGTGTCCCAGAGACGGATCAGCGCGTCGAGCTGTTCCGTCTGGGTATCCCGGCACAGTGTGAGGAAGTCTTCGCTAACGGTGACCTTGACCGTGGCATGGCCGAGATAGCGGCTGTCAAGGAACAGCGCCGGCCGGTCATCCTTGTGTTCTTCCCCCGCGTCGTGGCGCAGCAGTTCCTTGAATAGGGCATACCATTCGGTGGGTGTTACCCCAGTGCCAGTCCCGCTGAGCGGGCTGGCCAGGGTGTGGTAGAGCCAGCCGGTATTGCCGTTTCGGTCGAGAACCACGTATAACCAGTCGTCCATGCGATCGATTTCCATAACCACATCACCCTCGCCCAGCTGACGCGCGATACCGTAGTCCGTGCCCGGGCCAAGGCGCACATTGGTGGACCATTGGTCCACATGCCAGTAATCGCCGGGTGCCGCAATCAGCGTGCTGCTAAGCAGTAAAGTCAGGGAAAAGAGCAGGGCGCGCATCGGGACGGGGTCCGTTATTTTAGGTAACAAAAGAGTACCGATTTGGTACTGATTGCGTTATACTCGGTGACATCATGTTGAGGATCAACCGCGAAACCGATTATGCCACGGCCATCCTGAGTTTGATGGCTGAAGCGCCGGACGAGCGCTACAGCGCCGCGTGGCTTTCAGCCGAGCGAGGGCTTCCGGGGCCCGTGGTGAGCAAAATTCTGAAGCAGCTCGTGAAAGGCGGGCTGCTGATGTCGCATCGTGGGGCCAAGGGCGGTTACAGCCTGTCACGGCCCGCGGAGCAGATTTCCATTGCGGAAGTCATTACCGCCATCGAGGGACCGATTGCGTTAACCGACTGCATCGAGGGCGGCGGAAGCGCTTGCCAGTATAGCCCGCTCTGCGCGGTGAGCCACAACTGGTCGCGCCTGAACGATGTGTTCTATGACGCCCTCAAGGCAGTTTCCCTGAAAGATATGAGCAAGCCGCTGGTCCAGGAGCATCCCGTGTTGCGGGAAGTGGGTCAGCGGGTGAAATCGGCCGTGAGCTAAGCGGAGCAGGTTATGTCTGCCAGCACTGACACTATCAATGAGCTGACTCGGAAAGGTTACGAGTACGGGTTTGTCACTGACATCGAGCAGGAATCGGCGCCCCCCGGCCTGAACGAGGATACTGTTCGGTTCATTTCGGCGAAGAAGGAAGAGCCAGAATGGATGCTGGAATGGCGGCTGGAGGCCTATCGCCAATGGTTGGAAATGGCCTCGCCGAACTGGGCGCATGTGAACTATCCGCCCATCGATTTCCAGTCCATCAGTTACTACGCGGCGCCCAAGAACCAGCCCAAGAGTCTGGACGAGGTGGACCCGAAGCTGCTGGAAACCTATGAGAAACTCGGTATTCCCATGCATGAGCGGGAGATGCTTGCCGGCGTGGCGCCGGAGGGCCGCAGCAATGTGGCGGTGGACGCCGTGTTCGACAGTGTGTCCGTGGGCACCACCTATAAGGACAAGCTGGCTGAGAAGGGCATTATCTTCTGCTCCATGTCCGAGGCGGTCCGCGAGCATCCGGAGTTGGTGAAGAAATACATCGGGTCGGTAGTGCCGCGGGGCGATAACTTCTTTGCCGCGCTGAACTCCGCCGTATTCTCGGATGGCTCTTTTGTTTATATCCCCAAGGGCACCCGCTGTCCGATGGAACTCAGCACTTATTTCCGCATGAACGCCGGCCACACCGGGCAGTTTGAGCGCACGCTGATCATCGCCGACGAGGGCGCCTACGTCTCCTACCTGGAAGGCTGCACGGCGCCGATGCGTGACGAGAACCAGCTGCACGCAGCGGTGGTGGAATTGGTGGCCCATAAGGATGCCGAAATCAAGTATTCCACGGTGCAGAACTGGTATCCCGGCGACGAGAACGGCAAGGGCGGCATATTCAACTTTGTGACCAAACGCGGTCTCTGCGAGGGCGCGAACTCCAAGATCTCCTGGACCCAGGTGGAAACCGGTTCCGCCATCACCTGGAAGTATCCCAGCTGTGTGCTGCGCGGGGACAACTCGGTGGGCGAGTTCTACTCGGTGGCCGTGACGCGTGGCCGCCAGCAGGCCGACACCGGCACCAAGATGATCCACATGGGTAAGAACACCCGTAGCACGATCATCTCCAAGGGGATTTCCGCCGGCCACGGCCAGCAGAGCTACCGGGGGCTGGTGCGCGTGCTGCCTGCGGCGTCCGGCGCGCGCAACTATTCGCAGTGCGATTCCATGCTGATCGGCGACCAATGCGGGGCGCACACCTTCCCGTACATCGATGCCCAGCATCCCAGTGCGCAGATTGAGCATGAGGCCACCACCTCGCGCATCAGTGAAGACCAGCTCTTCTACTGCATGCAGCGCGGGATTGGGGCCGAGGAAGCGGTGTCACTGATCGTCAATGGCTTCTGCAAGGACGTGTTCAAGACGCTGCCCATGGAGTTCGCCGTGGAAGCGCAGAAGTTACTGGAAGTCACGCTGGAAGACAGCGTCGGCTGACCCGGCCGATCACCTGAAAATCGATACACAGGCGGTGGCTGCGTGGGTGGCCACCGCCGTATGAATGCAAGTTTGTTGGAGCGCAGTTATGGCCATGCTCGAAATCAAGGATCTGCACGCGGCGGTGGAAGGCGAGGAAATCCTCAAGGGAATCAACCTCACGATAAATGCCGGCGAGGTTCACGCCATCATGGGCCCCAACGGGTCCGGCAAGAGCACCCTTTCCAAGGTGCTGGCCGGCCATGAGGGTTATGAAGTGACCGGCGGCCAGGTGCTGTTTGAAGGTCGGGACCTGCTGGAACTGGCCCCGGAAGAGCGGGCCCGTGAAGGCGTCTTTCTCGGCTTCCAGTACCCGGTGGAGATCCCCGGGGTGGCCAACACCTATTTCCTCAAAGCGGCGGTCAACGCCATCCGTAAGCACCGTGGCGAAAGCGAAATTGACGCCATGGAGTTTCTGAAGCTGATACGCGATCGGATGAAGATGGTGAAGATGGATGAAGCGCTGTTCAAGCGGCCGGTGAACGAAGGATTCTCCGGTGGCGAGAAAAAGCGCAACGAAATCTTCCAGATGGCGGTTCTGGAGCCGAAGCTGGCAATCCTGGATGAAACCGATTCCGGGCTGGATATCGATGCCCTGCGTAGCGTGTCCGAAGGGGTGAACGCGCTGCGTGATCCGGAGCGCAGCTTCCTGTTGATCACCCACTATCAGCGCCTGCTGAACTACATCCAGCCGGACTTCGTGCATGTGCTGGTCAAGGGGCAGATCGTGAAGTCGGGTGGAAAGGAACTGGCCCAGGAGCTGGAGCAGTCCGGCTATGCGCTGTTCGAAGAGAACGCTGCCTGAGGGGGGCCCATGTCTGCTGTAGTCGAATCCACAAGCGTCTATCTGCAGGATTTCCGCAGCCGCAGTGTTGATGAGCCGGCCTGGCTGGCTGAGCGTCGCGAAGCGGGCATCCAGGCATTCGAAGCGCTGGGCCTGCCGCATCGCCGAATGGAAGCCTGGCGAAATCTCAAACTGGGCCTGCTGGGGCAGGAGCATTTTGCCGCTGCGGATGCTTTGGGCGCCGTTCCCATGGCATTGGCGCCCACGGCAGCCCTGGTGCCGGAGGCCTGGCGTCTGGTGTTCGTGGACGGGCACCTGAGCCCCGGCCATGCGGCGGTGGACGCGCTTCCCAAGGGCGTAACCGTGCGGCCGCTGCGTGAGGCGCTGGCCCAGGATGCTGAGCTGCTCGAGACACACCTGGGGCGCCACGCGGAGTTGGATGCACATCCGTTTGCCGCACTGAATTCCGCCTTCTGGGCGGATGGCGCACTGATTGATGTTGCACCGGGCACCGTGCTGGACGCGCCGGTCGTGCTGGTGTTTCTGAGCAGTGAGTCTTCGGCGCACCGCGCCAGTTATCCGCGTGTGCTGGTTCGGGCCGGGGAGAGCGCCGAGTTCCGCATCGCCCAGATTCATGCCGGCCCTGACAATCTGCCGTATTTCGTGGCACCGGTCACCGAGATCGTGGCGGAAGCCAATAGCAGCGTGCAGCTGCACCACGTCCAGGAGGAAGGCGACAGCGCCTATCACCTGGGACTGGTCCATGCAGATCTGGCCCGCGATGCGCGCCTGCATCTGCACGGCTTCAATGACGGTGGAAAAGTGGGCCGCACCGATATCTACGTCAATCTTGCCGGGGAAGGCGCCGATGCGCGGCTCGACGGCCTGTACCTGGTGGGGGATGGCCAGTACGCGGATTACCACACCTGGGTGCGGCACCAGTCCGGACATTGCACCAGTCAGCAGTTGTTCAAGGGTGTGCTCTCAGGCAAGGCGGAATCGGTGTTCGACGGCCTGATCCACGTTCATAAGGGAGCGCAGAAGACCGATTCCCAGCAGCAGAACCGCAATCTGCTGCTCAGCCCGCGGGCCCTGACGCATTCCAACCCGCGCCTGGAAATCTACGCGGATGACGTCAAATGCGCGCACGGCTCCACCGTTGGTGAACTGGACCGGGATGCCCTGTTCTATCTGCGCTCCCGGGGTGTGGGTGAAAACGATGCGCGGGGGTTGCTGACCTTCGCCTTCGCCAATGAAATGCTTCAACCCATCGGCATTGAGGCACTGCGTGACCATGTGGGCCAACGCCTCGCTGCTTTCATGCCGGGGGATGCGACCGTAAAGGAGCTGCTATGAGTTCCGCAGAACCCCTGCAGGCGGCTGGCGGCAGCCTGGATGTGCAGGCGATCCGGAGCCAGTTTCCGGTGCTTGACCAGCAGGTGAACGGTCACCCGCTGGTGTATCTGGACAATGGCGCCACGGCGCAGAAGCCCGAGGCGGTGATTGAGGCCGAGGCGCGCTGCTACCGGGAGTACTATGCGAACATCCACCGTGGAGTGCATTCCCTGTCCCAGCGCTCCACGGCCGAATTCGAAGCCGTGCGCGGCAAGGTACAACGCCTGCTGAACGCTCCCGAAGAGAAGGAAATCATCTTCACCCGCGGCACCACGGAAGGTATCAACCTGGTGGCATACAGCTTCCTGAGACCGCAGTTGCAGGCCGGGGATGAAATCCTCATCACCGCCATGGAGCATCACTCCAATATCGTGCCGTGGCAGATCATCTGCGAGCAGACCAGCGCCAAACTGGTTGTAGTGCCCATTTCCGATGCCGGCGAAATCAGCCTGGACGACGTGGCGGAGCGCATCGGGCCACGAACCAAACTGGTCAGTGTGGTGCATCTGTCCAATGCGCTGGGCACCATCAACCCGGTGAAGCAGATCGTTGACCTGGCCCACGCTCGGAATGTGCCAGTGCTGGTCGATGGCGCACAGTCCGCCCCGCACATGCCGGTGGATGTGCAGGCGTTGGGTTGCGACTTCTTCGTGTTTTCCGGTCACAAGCTGTATGGCCCAACCGGTACCGGCGTGCTTTGGGGGCGCTACGAACTGCTCAAGGCCATGCCGCCGTGGCATGGCGGCGGCGACATGATCCGCACGGTGACCTTCGAGAAAACCGATTTCGCGGATCCCCCCGCCCGTTTCGAAGCGGGTACACCTAACATTGCCGGCGTCATTGCCCTGGGAGCGGCCATTGATTGGTTCCTGGCGCTGGACCCGCGGGCGGTGGCCGCCCATGAGGCGGATCTGCTCGCCCACGCCACGGCGCGGTTGGGTGCGATTCCCGGCCTGCGTCTGATCGGCACGGCGGAGCAGCGCGCGGGCCTGGTGTCGTTTGTCATGGATGACGCGCATCCGCATGATATCGGTACCATTCTGGATGGCTACGGTATTGCTGTTCGGGCCGGTCACCACTGTGCCCAGCCCGTAATGCAGCGGTACGGCGTGCCGGCCACAGCCAGAGCATCTTTCGGCGTGTACAATACGCGTGATGAAATCGATCGACTGGCAGAGGGTATCCTCAAGGTGCGCGATTTGTTCGGTGGCTGATGAGCGAACTGGCTGATCTCTACCAGCGGGTCGTTATTGAGCATAATCGTAGCCCGCGTCACTACAACAAACTCGACCCTTGCACGCATCACGCGACCGGGTACAACCCACTTTGCGGCGATGAGGTGGAGTTGTATCTGCGCATGGACGGAAACCGGGTGCGCGAGGCCGGCTTTCAGGGTGAGAGCTGCGCCATTGCCACCGCATCGGCCTCCATGCTTACCGAAGCGGTGCGTGGGCTGGATGCCGAGGCGATTCGGGAACTGGCGCGCGCCGTCTCCCGCCTGATACGCGACGGTGATCCGGGTGCAGACGAATGGCCGGCTGACCTGGATGTGCTTGGCGTGGTCAGTCGCTTTCCCGGGCGGAGCAAGTGCGCAGAGCTACCTTGGAAGGCGCTGACCACAGCGCTGGACGCCGGTTCAGGCGATACGGTTTCCACGGAAGAATAACGGGCCCGCTGAAGCCCACAGGCTGCTGCCTAGCGTCCAGCGTGCCCGAACAACAGGGCCGTACACCTTGGCTGGCTGTGTTCAAGCGGCTACCAGCCATGTCGGCCCCGCCGGTTTGCGGCATGGAAAAGGGGGCGCAGTTTCATGCGAGAAGGGAATGTGGCTGCCACCGAACCCGAGGTGGTGCAGGCTCGGTTGGAAAATCAGTGTCAGGCCCTTCGTGAGGCTTGGGAAGCACATCTGAGTCGGGGTGATTCCGATAGCCTGGATGCGTTTCGCAAGGAGGCCGCAAACCTGTCCGACATGGCGCGGCAGCAGGGTCTGGCCCGCATCTCGGAATTGGCACTGATGCTGGAGGTCATGTGTGGCCCCGTGCTGGATGAGCAGGAGCCGGTCACCGCCGAATTCCAGGATACCGTCAGCCACTATCTGAATACGCTCGGTGAACAGTGCCGTCAGGCGCTGTGTGGCTCCGCCACGCCGGCCGCCCCCGCAGCACAGGTCCTGATGCTCGCAGGCGGCGGTTCCCTGGATGACGATGTGGAACAACATCTGGCCCACTTTGGCTATGAGTTGATCCAGGTCACCAGCGTGGACGACATGGACCGGCGCCTGCAACGCTCAGCACCCCGTGCGGTGATGCTGGATCCCGCGCTGCTGGGCGGTGCCGACGGCGTGATTGCCCTGGCCCGGCAGCTGCGTGAACAGCTGGGCGAGGATCTGCCTATCCTGCTTGTCACCGACACACCCAGTATGGACAGTCGCCTGGCTGCCGCCCGCGCGGGTCTTACGGCGTATCTGGTGAAGCCGGTGGGCTTCGATGAACTTCCGGAACTGCTGGAGCTGTTTCAGCTGGATCATCAGCCGGAGGCCTACCGGGTCCTGATGGTGGAGGACAGTCCGACGCAGGCGCGGTACATCTCCACCGTGCTCGAAGGCGCCGGCATGGAGGTTATCGCGGTCAGTAACCCCATGGAGGTGCTGGAGACGCTGGAGGTGCGTGATGTCGACCTGATCCTTACCGATATGTACATGCCTGACTGCACAGGTTATGAGCTTGCCAGCGTGATCCGGCAGATTCCGCGTCATGCCAGCATTCCCATCGTCTACCTGTCTGGTGAGACCAAACTGGACCGTCAACTGCGCGCCATGGGCCGGGGTGGCGACGATTTTCTCACCAAGCCCATTGAGCCCGACCACCTGGTACAGGCTGTTTCCATCCGCGCCGAGCGTGGCCGTATGCTGCGCGGCATGATGGTGACCGACGGCCTTACCGGGTTACTGAATCACACCCGGGTCAAGGAGGAGTTGGAGGCCGAGTTGGCCCGGGCACGGCGACGAGGCAGTGTGGTGAGCTTCGCCATGATTGATCTGGACTACTTCAAGGGCGTCAACGACACTTTCGGCCACCCGGCGGGAGATCGGGTGCTGAAGACGTTGGCGGGTTTGCTGCGCCAGCGTCTGCGCCGCACGGATTCCATCGGCCGGTATGGCGGCGAGGAGTTCGCGGTGATCATGCCGGATGCCACGGTGGAGGAAGCGGTACGTGTTCTGGACGGGATTCGGCAGCGTTTCGCCGACATCCGCCATGCCGGGCCGGAAGGCCCTTTCCGCGTGACCTTCAGCGCCGGCGTCGCCTGTTATCCGGATTGCGGTGATGCCACACAGCTGACCATGGAGGCGGACACCGCCCTGTACGCGGCCAAGCGGGCCGGGCGGAACTGCATCCGGGCTGGCCGTCCAGGCCAGGGGTGACGCCATCCGGCATCGGTTCCACCCACCTTACGGTGATCTGATACACTGCCGCCAATTCACCCGACTGATTTCAAATGCCTATGAGTCTGAGCTGGGTAGATCGCCGGAGCCTGCGTCTGGCCAACGGTATCGGCTTCCTGCTGTGCGTCGGTATGATCGCAGGTGCCTATTACATGGAACTGGTGATGGGGCTGGAGCCATGTCCGCTGTGCATCCTGCAGCGGCTGGCGGTGGTGGCGATGGGTGTGGTGTTTCTGCTGGCAACAGTGCATGGTCCGCGCGGCTTCGGCCGCCATCTCTATGGCCTGCTACTCCTGTCCGCGGCGGGTACCGGGGCAGCTATCGCCGGGCGTCATCTCTGGTTGCAGAGCCTGCCTGAAGACCAGGTGCCTGCCTGCGGACCAGGCCTGGATTACATGCTGGAAGTCTTCCCGCTGATGGATGCCCTGCGCATGACGTTGCAGGGCTCCGGTGAATGCGCCGAGGTGGAAAAGGTGCTGGGCGTGACGCTCCCTGGCTGGACGTTGGCGGCATTCATCATCGTCGGCCTGTACGGCGTTTTGATGAACATGCGTCCCCGGGAGCGGGCTATCTGGTTGTAATGGTGGCGCCACGGACGGCGCTCGATCGAGGAAGGCATGGCGGCGAAGAAAAAACGGCGTTCCAGTCCCCGCGGGAAGCGAGGTCGATCCCGTACCCGGCGCCAGCCTGGTTTGCTGCGCCGTCTGTTCCTGCCTGCCGCGTTGATGGTGGTATTGGCCGGCGGCGGCTATGTTCTGTGGCTTGATCACACCGTCCGCACCCAGTTCGAAGGCAAGCGCTGGTCGGTGCCGGGCACTGTCTATGCGCGCCCGCTGGAGCTTTACGTGGGGCAACCGTTAACCCCTGCGCAATTGCAACTCGAACTCGAGGCGCTGGGGTATCGGGAGTCCCGGGATAGCCGCCGGCCAGGTACCTGGCGCCAGAGCGGGCCGGGGCTGGAAGTGTCCTCGCGACCGTTCACCTTCTGGGATGGCGTTGAGGGCCAGCAACGGTTCCGGATGACATTGTCTGATGGACAGGTCACCGCACTTCGCGGTCTGGATGGGCAGGACCTGCCCCTGGTCCGCCTGGATCCGGCGGTGATCGGTCATATCTACCCGGGACATCGGGAGGACCGCCTCCTGGTTCGGCTTGATCAGGTGCCCGCCACGCTGGTCGCCGGGATGCTGGTGGTGGAGGACCGGGAGTTTTTCAGTCATTTCGGCGTTTCCCCCAGTTCCATCGCGCGGGCCGCTTTGGCCAACCTGCGTGCCGGCCGCGTGGTGCAGGGCGGCAGCACGATCACGCAGCAATTGGTCAAGAATTTTTATCTGAGCAGCGAGCGGAGTTATTGGCGCAAGTTCAATGAGGCCATCATGGCCGTCCTGCTGGAACTGCGCTACGACAAGGAAGCGATTCTCGAGACGTACCTGAACGAAGTCTATCTGGCGCAGGATGGGGAGCGTGCCATCCATGGGGTCGGACTCGCTGCGCAGCACCTGTTCGGGCAGGAACTGGAGCGCCTGTCGCTGGAACAGCAGGCCTTGTTGATCGCCCTGGTGCGGGGGCCATCCCACTATCACCCGAACCGCCACCCCGAACGGGCCATGACGCGGCGCAATCTGGTGCTGGACGTGATGGCGGAACAGGGGGTGATCACAGGGGAACAGGCACGTGCCGCAGCGGCGCGCCCCTTGGATGTCCTGCCCCCGCGCGGTCGCCCGCGGGAGAATTATCCCGCGTTCATGGATCTGGTACAGCGTCATCTGGAGCGGGATTACCGACGTGAGGATCTGCAAAGCGAGGGGCTGCGGATCTTTACCACACTGGCGCCAGCTATCCAGCGTGCCACCGAACGGGCCGTCGCCTCGACGCTGGCCGATAAACCGGATGCGTTGCAGGCAGCCGCGGTCATGGTTGATGTGGATTCCGGTGAGGTCACGGCACTGGTGGGGGATCGTAACCCACGCTATGCCGGCTTCAATCGCGCGCTGGATGCGCGCAGGCCGGTGGGTTCGCTGATCAAGCCGGCGGTGTATCTCGCGGCGCTGGATCAGCCGTCACGCTGGGGGCTGGGCAGCCTGTTGGAGGATGTCCCGCTCAGCCTGACAGATGAACGTGGACGTCCTTGGGAGCCGCGGAATTTTGACCGGGAGTTTCGCGGCCAGGTACTGCTGGTGGACGCGCTAGCCCATTCCTACAATATCCCCACCATCCGCTTGGGCCAGGAGCTGGGCCTAGGCACCGTAGGCCGCACGGTAGAGCGACTGGGGGCGCCGACACCGCGGACCCTGTATCCATCCTTTCTGATCGGCACCGGTGAACTGAGCCCGGTGCAGGTGGCGCAAATGTATCAGACGCTGGCGTCCGGCGGCTACCGCACACCGTTGCGCTCGGTACGGGCGGTGACCCGGCAGGACGGAACCCCGCTGAACCGATATGCACTGGCGGTGGATCGTGCTTTCGAGCCAACCAGTGTCCAACTGGTGAACCAGGCGCTGGTGCAGGCCATGCAACGCGGCACCGGCCGGTCAGCGACGACACTGCTTCCGCCCGGCCTTGTGGTGGCCGGCAAGACGGGGACAACAGACGAGACCCGGGACAGCTGGTTTGCTGGATTCGGCGACGATGTGCTGGGTGTCGTCTGGCTGGGTCGTGATGATAACCGCCCCACCGGGTTTACCGGCTCCAGTGGGGCGCTGCCGGTGTGGGCAAGGGCGATGCGGGACATCCGGCCCCGGCCATACAAGACAACGCTGGTTGCGGGCCTTGAAGCGGTCTGGATGGACGAAGCCAGCGGACGGCGCTCCGCTGAAGGGTGCGACGGCGCGCGCCTGCTGGCGTACCAACAAGGCGCTGCTCCTGAGCAATGGACCAGCTGCGGCGAACGGTATGCCCGACGGGAAGAGCGCTCGGGTGTGGGTAACTGGATACGAGGATTGTTCCGATGATGACATGGCGAGGGATATTTCTTTCCGCGGCCATTCTGCTGATGCTGGCCGGCTGTGCCGCCCCCGGGGCTCCGGCTCCCGCAACCGAGGGGGATGACGGAGCGCCTGCGTCGGCCCCGGCGGAACGTGCTCCGGATGCACCGGCCGTGGCTGCCCTGCAGGATCAGGCCGAAGCGGCGTCTGCGGAAGGGGACCATGACCGGGCCGCGGCACTGCTGGAGCGAGCGCTCCGCATCGAGCCGCGTCATTCCGGTTTGTGGCATAACCTGGCCGTTGTGCAGTACCGAAAGGGGGATTATGCCCAGGCCGAAAACATGGCCCAGCGCTCGCTGCAACACGTGCGGGGTGACCGGCAACTGGAGCGCCGCAACTGGGAACTGATTGCGGTTTCCCGGGAGTTGGCCGGTGATGCAGCGGGTGCCCGCGAGGCCCGGGACCGCTTGGCAACCATGAAGGCGGGGTCTGATTCGTGAGTGAGGCAAGGAATCTGCTGGGTGCCTCGGGCCCACTGGCAGGGCGCATTCCGGGGTTTCAGCCGCGGGAGGAACAGCAGGCGCTGGCGGAAGCGGTGGCCGGAACGCTGGATCGGGGCGGGGTACTGATTGCCGAAGCCGGCACCGGCGTGGGCAAAACCTTTGCTTATCTGTTGCCCGCGCTCATGTCCGGGCGCCGGGTTATTGTCTCAACTGGCACGCGGACGCTGCAGGATCAGCTGTACCAGAAGGATTTGCCGCTGGTGCTGGATGCGCTGGACCTGCCGGTGCGCACCGCGCTACTCAAAGGGCGCTCCAACTACCTGTGCCTACACCGGCTGGATCGGGCGGAGGTTGACCCGCGGCAGGAAGGCGCTACGTTGGCTTGGGAGCTGAGTACCATACGCCAGTGGGCCAGTGTCACCCGCTCAGGGGATATTGCGGAGTTGGACACCGTTCCAGCGGATCGGCAGGTTTGGGCAAAGGCCACATCCACAGTGGATAACTGCTTGGGCCAGGAATGTCCCGCGTTCGGCGACTGTTTCCTGATGGAAGCCCGCCGCCGTGCGCAGGAAGCCGACCTGGTCGTGGTGAATCATCACCTGCTGATGGCGGATATGGCTCTGAAGGAAGGCGGCTTCGGCGAGGTGCTGCCCACGGCGGAGGCCTACATCCTGGATGAGGCGCATCAGCTCCCTGATGTTGCCGCACAGTTCTTCGGGCTCAGCCTGTCCAGTCGCCAACTGCTGGACCTGATCCGGGATGTACATCTGGATTACCTGCGGGAAGCCGGCGATGTGCCGGAGTGCGACCAGGCGCTGGATCAGTTGCGCGGCGCTGTGCTGGATTTCAGGCTGTGCCTGGGCCAGGGCAGGCGGCGCGCGGCCTGGGCGGAGGTGGCGGACGATGTGCGGGTGAGCGATGCGCTGGACACGTTGCAGTTAAGCCTCCACGGCTTGTTGAAAGTGCTTGAACCGCTGGTGCCGCGGGGCAAGGGGCTCGAGTCCGGGCACCGCCGCACCGGCGAACTGCTTGAGGTGGTGGAACGCTTCCAGGCCGGTGAGGATGAACGGTTCGTCAAATGGTTCGAAACCCATAGTCAGGCCTTCTTGCTTCGTCTCACCCCGTTGGATGTGGGGCAGCAGTTCCATGGGCAGATGCAAAAGCATCCCGGAGCCTGGGTGTTTACCTCTGCCACCCTGTCGGTGAATCGCGAGTTCGGTCATTTCCGCCGCCGTATGGGCATTGCCGAGGCCGAAGAGCTGCGCGTGGACAGCCCCTTCGATTACGCCAATCATGCGCTGCTCTACGTGCCGCAGGGCTTGCCGGAACCGAACAGTCGGGCCTATGACGAGGCGTTTCTCGAGGCGGCCGTGCCGGTCCTGCAGGCCAGCCATGGGCGCGCATTTGTGCTGTTCACCAGTCACCGGGCTTTGCGCCATGCCGCGGAATGGTTGCGGGAGCGAACCGATTTCACCCTGCTGGTGCAGGGTGAGGCAGCACAGCACGCCTTGCTCCACCGCTTTCGCGAGGGCGACGGCGCCGTGCTTCTGGGAACGGCAAGCTTCTGGGAAGGGGTGGACGTGAAAGGTTCGGCCCTGTCGGCGGTTCTCATTGACCGCCTACCGTTCGCATCACCTGCCGATCCGGTGACCGAGGCGCGTATCGAGTTTCTGCGACGCAACGAAGGCAATCCGTTCCGGGATTTCCAATTGCCGCACGCCGTGATCACCCTGCGCCAGGGTGTCGGGCGCTTGATCCGCGACGCCGAGGACATGGGGGTGTTGATGATCGGCGACCCGCGCATTGTCAATCGGGGCTATGGGAAGCAGTTTCTGAACAGTCTTCCACCCATGGCGCGCACCCGCAGCCAGAGCATGGTGCGCGCCTTTCTCGATGGCATTCAGGCGTCCGCCTGACCGGGTCAACACGCTTACCCGGCAGCACGTAGTGGCGTGAAGTCACCGCGTTCGGACAGGAACTCCGGTCGATAGTCCGGCGCCGCATAGGGCCTGCGCGGTGTGTTCTTGACGCTGTTGTAGACGAAGAACACGTTACTGCGAGGATACGGTGACATGTTTGCGTTGGAGCCATGCAGCACGTTGCACTCGAACAGGAGCAGCGAGCCGGCCGGCCCCTTGGGCGCCTGAATGCCTCCCGCCTGATCGATCAGCTTCGCCAGACTGTCATTATCCGGCACTCCGATTTCCTGTTTCTTCAGGGACCTACGGAAGTTGTTCTCCGGTGTTTCTCCGATACAGGGGACAAAATAGCGGTGCGAACCCGGTACGATCATCAACGGGCCGTTGAACTCATTGTTATCCGTCAGGATGACTGAACAACTGACGGTACGCATGTGCGGCAGGCCATCCTCGGCGTGCCAGGTCTCAAAATCGGAATGCCAATTGAACCCCTTGCCCTGGAACCCCGGCTTGTAGTTGATGCGTGACTGGTGAATGTATACATCACCACCCAGCAACTGCTGCGCCATGGGCAGAATCCGCGGGTGACGGCACAGGCGGGCGAACACATCGGAATGCTTGTGGACCTGGAAAATGGATCGCACCTCCTGGCTGTCCGGCTCCGTTATGACATCGTCTCGTCCGGCCATGGAGCGATCGCTGCAGAGCCGATGCAGTTCGTCCACAAAGCTACCGATGGTCTGGCCGTTGAAAAAACCAGGGAAAAACAGGAAGCCGTCCCGATTGTACTGGTCCAGCTGCTCCTGGCTGAGCGGACCTTGATCGGCATTTCCGTAGACCACCGGGTCGAGCCGCTCGAACATGGCCGTGGGGGCGCTGGTGCGGGACGGATAGAGGTCCTTGGTTGTATCCATTTGGAATACTCTTCACGCATAAACAATGACAAGTAACAACACATGGGTGGCCTCCGCCGCGGGCGCTCTGGATGAGGCCCTGGGCTCAGCAAATCACTCGATTCAGATCAGGCTGGGTGCCAGACTCTGCGGCGGCTACCCGACGCAAGCAGGCCGGATGGCCTGCGGGATAATCTTGCGAAGAATGATGTAGGGGCAGCTTATCAGGCATTCAAGCCCGTAGCAGTGAAACATGCTGCATTCGCCTGGAAGCGAAAAAAGGCGACCCCGTCGGGGCCGCCTTTTCCAATGGTGCCTGTTGCGGTTCAGTCTTCTACAAGTTCGTAGGCTCCATCCGCGTCATGCGTTTCCTGGCCGGTCACCGGCGGATTGAAGGCGCAGATCAGGCGCATGTCCTCGGTGCCACCGCGGAGGATGTGCTTGTCGTGGTTGTCCAAGGCGTACAGTACACCGTCTTCGATCTTATGCACCTCGCCGGTGGCCAGATCTTCAATGGTGCCGTTGCCGGCAACACAGTAGACGGCCTCCAGGTGATTCTTGTACCACATGTGCAATTCAGCACCAGCCGGGATGATGGTTTCGTGAAACGAAAACCCCATGCCGTCCTTCTTTAGCAGCAGCCGGCGGCTGACCCAGTTCGGCCCTTTCACTTCGCGATCGGTACCGATGATGTCCTTCACGTCGACAATTTTCATAGTCTGCTCCTCTCGGTGCCCGGACGCCCAGGCGTGAAAAAATAGCCCCGACGGCGCAGGCCGCCGGGGCCGGGTTGCCTGTTGACGGCAAACGGGTTATTCGCTGGCAGCCTGTTTGCTGATGCCGAGTTCCTGCATCGCCGTCACCAGGCTCTGCTCGATAATTTCCAGACCCTTCTGCAGGTCGGCATCCTCGGTGGTCAGCGGCGGCAGCAGCTTCAGCACTTCGTCGCTGGGGCCGGCAGTTTCAATGATCAACTTGTGCCGGAACGCCACCTCCGAGACCTTGCCCGCCAATTCCTCGTTGGGGAAGTGAATTGCCTGCATCATGCCACGGCCGCGTCGCGTTCCTTCGGCCTGCGGGTATTTCTTCACGACCTCGTCCAGGAAGTTCTCGATCATGGTGGTGCGGCGGGCGATGTCCTTTTCAAAGGAGTCATCGCTCCAGAACAGCTCCATGGCCTTGGCCGAGGTGATCATGGCGGGGTTGAAACCACGGAAGGTACCGTTGTGCTCGCCCGGCTCCCACAGGTCGTATTCGGGCTTCACCAGGGTGAGCGCCAGCGGCAGCCCGTAGCCGCTGATGGATTTGGAGACAGTGATCACATCGGGGCTGATGCCGGCTTCCTCGAAACTGAAGAATGTCCCGCAGCGCCCATTACCGGTCTGAATGTCATCGACGATCAGCAGCATGTCGTACTTGCGGCACAATCCTTCCAGGCGGCGAAGCCAGTCGAGGTCTGCCACGTTGACACCGCCTTCTGCCTGTACCGTCTCCACAATGGCGGCGGCCGGCAGGTCTACACCGGAGCTGGAGTCGGCCATCATCTTGTCGATGTATTCGATGGTGTCGTACTCCGGCCCGAAGTAATTGCAGTAGGGCATGGAGTCGCTGTGGGTCAGCGGAAGACCGGCACCCTGGCGCTTAAAGGCGTTGCCGGTCACCGACAGCGAACCCAGCGTCATGCCGTGGAACGCACTGGTGAACGACATGATCTTCTCGCGGCCCTTGGCCTTGCGCGCGATCTTCAGCGCGGTTTCCACGGCATTGGTGCCCGTTGGCCCGGGGAACTGGACCTTGTAATCCATGCCCCGCGGTTCGAGGATCAAACGATAAAACGTGTCCAGGAAGGTGCCGCGCGCGACGCTGGCCATGTCCAGGCTATGGGTGATGTTGTCGCCGCTCAGATAATCAATCAGTACTTTCTTCAGTTCCGGGTGATTGTGGCCGTAGTTCAGAACACTGGCGCCGGCAAAGAAGTCCAGGTAACGCTCACCGTTCACGTCCTCAATCCACGACCCCCGGGCCGTCTTGAACACGGCGGGGAAGTTGCGGACGTAGCTGCGTACCTGACTTTCATGCGTTTCGATGGAATTCATCGGGTCCATGGTCATGGCTCGATTCCTCTCAGACTTTCAGTTGATTGGCGCGGGCGGCGGTATACGGGCCGATGAGGTAGAGTTCCTCGGCTTCATGGCCGCCCTCGGGGAAATGCGATTCGGTAAAGCCTTCGGTCACACGGATTTCCGCGCCCAGTTCGCGGGCAATGGCGCCGAACAGGGCCTTGGACGCCTCGTTGGACGGGGAAATCGTGGTTTCCAGCAGCGCGGCCCCTTCGGCTCCGGGGCTTTGCAGGAAAGCCGCCAGTAGGCGCTTGCCCAGGCCCTGACCGCGCATGGAGGCATCCACACCCACCTGCCACAGGAAAATGGACTCAGGCCGGTTGGGAGGGCGGTATCCGGTCACAAAGCCGGTGATACGCCCTTCATGCTCCGCCACCACGCAAGTATCGCCAAAATCCTTGGCAAGCAGTAGGTACATGTAGGCCGAGTTGAGGTCGAGAACGCCGGAGTCCTTGACCACACGCCAGATACCGGCTCCATCTTCCAGTCGCGCGTTGCGGAAACTGATGTCAAGTTTGTCTTTGCTGGATGTCACGTGTCCTTGTCCTGTGTCCTGATGTTGAGATCCTGATGCAAGTGTAGCGGCCAGAAGCGACAGCGGAATGTCACCTCACCGGAACATGGGCTACGGGGCAGGGAGGCGCTTTGGCAACTCGATTGGTTGAGCGCCTGATGGCCGTCGCGGGCAGGGTGCCCACATGCAAACGGCTGATTTGTGAAGCGATTGGCAGGAGTGTGCTGTCGTCTAAAGACAAGCCGCTTCCTCGCGGTTTCAAATCGGCTGATTATTCAAACATTTATGATTGATGGTGTCAAGCTGGGGGCGGTTCTTGATAGGCGTGGTGCATGCTGCCCGTTACGCCTGGCTCGCGCTGATGTCCGCATCGTTTCTGGCATTTGACCCGCCAATGAATGCGGACGAAGATTGCCCCGCACGGGCGGATATCCGGGGAATCCGCTTTACACCTTTAGGAGCATCCGGGCAGTCATGATCAGGACGCTGGCATCGTTGGGGGCTTTGTTCTCCTCCATGGGTATTCTGCTGCTGGGCGGCGGTCTGCTAGGCACCCTGCTTGCCCTGCGCATGGGGCTCGAGGGTGTGCCGTCGCAGATCATCGGCCTGGTCATGGCCTGCTATTCGGTGGGCTTTGTGCTCGCCACACTGGTTTCGGCTCGAATCATCCAGGCTGTCGGCCATATCCGCTGTTTCGCAGCTTTTGCCGCGCTTGCCTCGGTGTCGGCCTTGATGCACGGGCTGTTCTTCGATCCCTGGCTGTGGGCGGCCATGCGTATTCTGTTTGGCTTTTCTGTGGCCAGTCTCTATATGGTTACCGAGAGCTGGCTCAATGATCGCACGCCCCGGGAGTACCGGGGTCAGGTGCTGAGCTTCTATGTCATCGTTACCTCGCTGGCTCTGGGCTCGGGGCAGTTCCTGCTTGGCATCTGGGATGTCTCCGGTTATCAGCTGTTCAGCCTGGCGGCCATTCTGCTTGCCTCGGCGCTGGTGCCTGTGGCGCTGGCTCAGATCTCATCGCCGGAGATCAGGCCCACCCGACGGGTGGGTTTGCGGCAGTTGTATGATATTTCGCCGCTGGGGACCTACACGGCATTTGCCTCGGGAATCATTAATGGCGGGTTCTTCGCGCTTGGGCCGGTGTTTGCGGCAGCCATCGGTTTTGGCGCCAATGCGGTGGCGACCTTCATGGGGTCCGCGATTCTTGGTGGGCTGTTCCTGCAATACCTGATCGGTCGCATGTCGGATCGCCATGACCGGCGGCTGGTGATCTCCATCGTAACCGCAGTGGTGGCCTTGCTCAGCCTGGCCATGGCAATGATTCATGCCGTGCCGCTGTGGGTGGTGATCGTGCTCGCCGGGCTCTGGGGCGGTTTCAACTTCACTGTGTATGCGCTGGGACTCGCTTTGGCGCATGACTTCATGGAATCCGATGAACGGGTGCCGGCAAGTGCGACGCTGTTGCTGACGCACGGCGTGGGTATGATTATCGGCCCGGTGGTGTTGGCGCAGGTCATGGGGGCGTTTGGCGAGGAATCCCTCTTCTTCGGCTTTGCTGTCATGGCAGCCACGGTGACCTTTTTCGGCTGGTATCGTGCCCGGGTCGGGGAATCCATCCTGGTTGAGGACCAGGAACAGTATCAGTCCGCACCGCAGAGCCTGGTTTCCACGCCGCTTTCGGTGGCACTGGATCCACAGGCGGAGGATGACCCGCAATTGGAATTCGATTTCAGCCCGGATGAGGAAGACGGAATGGGGATGAACGAGGTGGAGATATGAGTGCCGGGCCAAACGTACTGGCGCTGGACGCTGCCACCGAGGCGTGCAGCGCGGCCCTGCAGGTGGGCGAACATCGTACAGAGCGCTATGCCGTCATGCCCCGTGGGCACGCACAGCATCTGCTGGGTATGGTGGATAAGCTTCTGCAGGAGGCACACCTGGAGCCGGATCAATTGGATCTGATCGTCTATGGGCGCGGGCCTGGTGCGTTCACCGGTGTGCGTATTGGTGTCGGAGTTGCCCAGGGGCTGGCCTTCGGCGCGGACTGTCCGGTGTACGGCGTGTCCACTCTGGAAGCGGTGGCCCAGGGCTGCTTCCGGCGAAACGGGGCGAAGCATGTGCTGGTGGCGATGGATGCTCGGATGGGCGAAGTCTATTGGGCTGCTTGTTCGCTGGATTCTGCGTCCGGATCGATGCAAGCCCTTGGCGAAGAATCCGTTGCATTGCCTGCGGAGGTGCGGTGTCCCGATGGCTGGACGGAGTGGTTTGCGGCAGGGACCGGCTGGAGCGCCCATGCGCAGGCGCTGGCATCTGCCTGCGGTCAGCCGCCGCTGGGCCGCGAGCCTGATGCGTTGCCCCGGGCCCTGGATCTGCTCCCCCATGGTCTGGCCGCCCTGAGGCGGGGCACTGTGGATTCCCCGGAGCAGGCTCAACCGGTTTATCTGCGGGATAAGGTCACAAGCTGATGATTTCCGCGTGAACCGCGATTAGCCAGGTTCTACCCGTGAAAGGTTAGTAACCGTTGACCTGCGTCAATGTCTGCGGACAGTGGTACTCCTACTATGCAGGCGTACCGGGTCAGCCGCGGAGGGCGGCGTGGGCCTGACATGCGTCGCAGGAGAGCTTCATGTCTGCTATTCCGTTCAACCGCCGGCTGTACAAGAAGTACGATGTGGCCGGGCCCAGATACACTTCGTATCCGACGGCGCCACATTTTCATACCGGTTTCGGAGAGGCCGCGTATCGGCAAGTGGCGAGCGGGAGCAATGAAGACCCGATCCCGCGCCCATTGTCACTGTATGCCCATATCCCTTTCTGTCACAGCCTCTGTTACTACTGTGCGTGCAGCAAAATCGTCACGCGCCATACGGCGAAGGCGGAGATCTACCTGCACTATCTGGAGCGCGAACTGGCGCTGCAAGGACCGCTGTTCGACCGGGACCGGCCACTGCGCCAGTTGCACCTCGGGGGCGGGACGCCCACTTACATGGACGACCGGCAGTTATGGCGCTTGATGCAGGCGGTGGGCCGCCAGTTCTCCCTGGCGGTACCGGAAGAGCGGGAGTTTTCCGTCGAGGTGGATCCTCGTGCCGTGGGCGATGAGACTATCGCCGTGATGGCGGAACTGGGCTTTAACCGCATCAGCGTCGGCGTGCAGGATTTCGATCCGGAGGTCCAGAAAGCGGTCAACCGCCTGCAGAGTCTCGAGCAGACCATGCAGGTCATCGACGATGCGCGCCGTAACGGCTACCGGTCGGTGAGCCTGGATCTGATCTATGGCCTCCCCAAGCAGACGCTGGAGCGTTTCGCCGCCACGCTGGACCAGGTCATCGGTATCCGCCCGGAAAGGCTGAGTATCTATAACTACGCGCATCTGCCCGAGCGTGTGAAGGCGCAGCGCCTGATCGTGACGGAAGATCTGCCGTCCCCGGAGGAAAAGCTGGAAATACTGGCATATACCGTGGATCGCCTTACCCGCGCAGGTTACCGGTACATTGGCATGGACCACTTTGCCCTGCCGGAGAGTGACATGGCCCGGGCCCTCGACGATGGAACCCTGCAGCGTAACTTCCAGGGGTACTCCACCCACGCTGACTGCGACCTTATCGGGATCGGCATGACGTCGATCGGCAAGATCGGCGACAGCTACAGCCAGAACCTTCGGGACCTCAAGGCCTATTATCAGGCGCTGGATGCGGGCCGCCTGCCGGTGGCGCGTGGATATCTGCTGAACGCGGATGACCGCCTGCGTCGCGAGGTGATTGAACAGATCATGTGTCGTGCCTGGCTGGATTTCGCTGCCATCGAGCACGCCTACGATATCCGCTTTGCCGACTATTTCCGCAGTGAACTGGATGCATTGCAGGACATGGAGAATGACGGCCTGCTCCGGCGGCGGGAAAACGGGTTGGAAATCCTGCCGGCCGGGCGGTTGCTACTGCGGAACATCGCGATGGTGTTCGATCGCTACCTTTGGGCGGGCGAGCAGACCGTGCGCTACTCGCGCACCGTCTGAAACAGTCCTGCGGCGGGCCGGAGAGCGCTCACGCCTGGCTGCGGGAGTTCCCGGGAGTCGGTCCGTTCATCACGTTCTCGGTGCTCCCGCTCAGCTCCCGGAGCGTATCCATGTCGGCCAGTTCAATTTCGCGGCCGGAGGCACTGATCAGCCCCTGGTCCACGAAACGCTTGAACAGGCGGCTGGTGGTCTCCGGAGCCAGGCCCAGGTAATTGCTGAGGTCGTGGCGGGACATGGGCAGCCGGAAGCGGGTGGGGGACAGTCCCCGTCGTCCGAAGCGATCACCCAGGCTTAGCAGCATGATCGCCAGCCGCTGATCCGCGGTACGTCTGGCGAGCGCCTGCAACATTTCGTGCTCGTTGAAGATTTCCTTGCTCATGATGCGGAGCAGTTGCCGCTGCAGGCCCGGAATCTTTTCGGACAGAATCTCCAACTCCGTGAAGGGGATTTCGCAGACGGAGGTGGTCTCCAGCGCCACAGCTGTGGACGGGTGCTCACCGAAGCTGATGGCGTCCAGGCCCAGCAGCTCGCCGGGCAGGTGAAATGCGGTGATCTGTTCCTCGCCGTCCTGGGCAAGCGTGGTGCTCTTCAGTGACCCTGTGCGGACCGCATAAATGGCGCCAAACGGCTTGCCGGCCTGGTACAGGCTGGCACCCTTGGTGAGCGGGCGACGCCGCTGGACGATGCTATCCAGGCGGTCCACGTCATCCGGGGCCAGTGCTACGGGTAGGCACAGGTCCGCCAGGCTACAGCTGGCACAGGCCTTGCGCAGTTCGTGAAGACGTGTGCGGCTCGGTTGCTCGGAATGCTTGGTCATGCTGGAGTCACGCGTATTCCTGTTCGGTGACGAGGCAGGCGTCCGGGGAATAAAGCCTTGCTGTATACCCTGGGCCGTACTTTGATGCTTAGTCTACAGTAACGAGGTTTTTTTTCAGCCCCCCTGTTATGGAGGCGCGAGCAGTATAGTACACATGCCACTTGGCAGTGGGATCTGCTACTGTCCGTGGTGGGATACGCCAATCCGCGCCGTCGGGTGGTGGGTCTATCCCGTCGTTTCAGCACGCAGCCGAGGAGCATGCAATGGAAACCGAACTTCCCTCCGGGGCCGGTATTGTGGCCGAGGATTATCCGGAAATCTGGGACGCATACTCCCGTCTGGGGGCTGCCTGCGCCGAAGCGGGCCCGCTGGACGAGCGGGAACGGCGGCTGGTGAAGCTGGCGCTGGCTCTGGCCGCGGGCAGCGAGGGGGCGACGCATTCTCATGCACGTCGGGCTCTGGATGAGGGCATTCTGCCGGAGGAGTTGCGGCAGGTGGCCATGCTGGCCATTGCTTCCGTCGGTTTCCCGCGGGCTGTGGCGGGCCTCACCTGGATCGATGACATCCTGGACGAGGATGAAGGCGATCTGGATGAGGACGACGATGACGTGAGCTGATGCGCACCAGGGTTACTCTGTTTGCCCGTTATCAGCCGGTAACGCGGCACGCATAACGTCAGCAAGACGGCGAAACGCCTCGCGGCCGCCGACAGGGTCACGCTGACTGCTACACGCGAGGAGAATGCGACTGCCCCCCATTGGCTCTGGTTGGAGCAGGCACCAGGCGCGGCGATGGGGAACGTAGAACATCAGGACGATGCCGATGACCAGCAGGCCGAATCCGAGATAGACCAACGGCTTGCCGGGGCTGCGGGCAACCTCCAGCCCAGTGGACTGCCGGTGCTGGAAATCCTCCAGTTGCAGGTACAGGGGGGAGCCGTAGCGCTCCATGGCCGGCAGGGTTTCCAGGGTGTGGCGCAAGAAGCGCTCGCGGGCATCGTTGGCCTCATTCCAGATGGCGCCGGTTTGTTTGCTTGCCTGTACCTGGGCGCCTTCCACCATGCCGGCCAGAATGTCTTCACCGAGGCCAAGCCACAGTTCACGCTGATCGCTATCCATCCCCGCCGCCTTGAAGCGTTCCTCCAATCTCCGTATCGCCTGCGTGAGGCCGTGGGACAGTAAGTCCTGCATCAGCAGTTCCCCGGTGCGGGTCAGACGGTGGCGCAGCTCTGACTCCCCGCTATCCAGGCCTTCTTCCTTCAGCAGTTCCTCCACCGATTCGCCGGCGATTGCGGCCCGGCTCTGCGCGCCGGTGAGCAGTCGGAAGACGGTGAGAAACGTGTCTGGCTGCCCGTTCGCGTCCGCCGGCATGTGAAGGTAGCGAAACGGCTCGGAGGGGCTGTTCCGCACACCACTGATAAAGAACGTATCGCCATCGATGCGTGCCGGCAGCATGAAATTCTCGTATTCGCGGCGCTCGCCGGTCGCGCTGCGCAGGCGAAAGATGAAGCTCGGACCCAGGTTGCGGTTTTCACTATCGATGCCAGGGACATTCTGGATGTTGTGCAGGGCGAAATCATCCGGCTCGAGATGGTAAGTCTCGCCATTGACGCGCAACTCCCTGGGGCTGGCCACACGCGCCTCCAGGCGCCGGCTCGAGCCACTCCCGTCCAGGGGCCAGACCCGCAGAAACAGTGTGGAGCCACCGTCTCCGAAGGTCGACGGGTAAATGGTGTAGCCCCGGTACTGCAGGGGTTGGTTCACGGCGATGGTCGCCGTCAGTGGCTCATCGAGTTCAGGCGCATGCAGACGCACATCGCTTTCGAAGGAGCGCGGTTCGCCGGAGGGGTAATGCTCCACCCGGAATGCATCCACTTCCAGCATGAAGGGCAGCTGGCGGACCAGATAGCCTTCACCACGGGTCATGAAAACCACACTGGCCCGTTCGCCCTCGGGGATGGTGACAATGCCACGGAACGGGCCGCTGTTCACGGAGAGTCGGCTGGACGGGTGCATGTCCTGCAGTGGCAGCATGCGGGATTCCGGCTGTATCTGTCCCGCCAGTTCCCGCAGCTTGAGTGTCAGGTTTCCGTCGATCAGTGCGCCGGCGCAGATCACGACAATGGCCAGATGCGTGAAGATATAACCCAGCCGGTTCGTCCCGCCCCGCATGGCCGCCAGCAGCACGGTTTGGCCCTTGTCCTTGCGCCGTAACCGGTAACCCTGGCTGCGCAGCACACGGCTGGCTTTGTCGGCACACTGATCCGGGGTGCCGCTGGCATGGAACCATTCCATGTGATTGCGCAGGGCGCTTAACGAGCGCGCCTGCTGGTGGGTTCGGAACTGGCGCATTTCCCGAATCACCGCGGGGGTGTGTCGCCAGAGGCAGAACAGTACCGAGGCCACCAGAAATGCCAGCAGGCCCAGATACCATCCTGCTGAGTAGACGTGGTAGAGCCCCAGTCGGCGGAAGATCTCAAACCACCAGGGGCCGAACTGGGCCTCGTAGTCGGTGTAGGGCTGTGCCTGGGGAATGATGGTGCCGATCACCGAGGCGATGCTGATGGCCACCAGCAGAGTGATCGCCAGGTTCATGGAACCCAGGAAATGCAGGAAAATACCTGCTCCACTGCGCGGATGGCGACGGGTGGCGCGATGGGTACCCATGGGCTAGGCGCTAGTGATGGTGGGCACCGTTGTCGTCCGACGGTTGCATGGTGTGTCCATGCTCATGTCCGCCGCCCGAGAGCAGGTGCATGGCGGGCGAGGCTGCGGTCCAGAGCCCGAATACCAACAGCACGCTACCGGTGATCAGACGCGCGTTACGGCTTCCCTGCCAGCGGCGGAGCGCCTGTCCGAAAACGGTCACACCGGTCATTGCCGGTAGGGTGCCCAGGCCGAATGCGAACATCACGGCAGCCCCGGACAGGGCAGAGCCGGACACCGCTGCGGCGACCAGCACCGTATACACGAGACCACAGGGCAGCCAGCCCCAAAGACCGCCCAGCGCCAGTGCCCGGCCTGGTGTGCGGACCGGCAGCAGGCGTTGCGCCAGTGGGCCGATATGCCGCCACAAACGCCCGCCCACTGCCTCGATGCGGCGCAACCCGGTCCAGTTGAACAGCAAATGGGCAGCCACAGCGATGAGGATGGCTGCCGTGAGCAGTCGCAGCACAACCGCCCAGGTGGAGATGGCGAACGTCGCGCCAATGGCCGCCACAACACCGGCAGCCACCGCACCCATGAAGGTGTAGCTGGCGAGGCGGCCCAGATTGTAGCTCAATGCCAGTCCCAGACGGGATGCGGTGCTGCCGCCCTGCATGCCGGCGCCCAGGCTGCCTGCGATGCCGCCACACATGCCCAGGCAGTGGGGGCTGCCGGCCAGACCGATCAGCAGAGCTGCGAGCAGGGTCAGTTCAGGGTTCATCACGTTTCCCGTCGGCGTGGATTGCTGTTTCCGTGTCAGGCTCCGGGTCCTGAGGCGAATCGCTCTTGGCCTGTTGCTTTCGCTTGGGCTGGTCCTCGTCATCCATCAGGATGGAGTAGGCCGGTGTGTCCAGGTCGTCAAACTGCCCACTACGCACTGCCCAGAAGAAGGCAGCCACGCCGATGGCGACCAGGATCAGGCTGATGGGGATGGAAATGAAGATGATGTTCATGCCGGCTGACCCTCCCGAACGGTGGTGGTGGGCACGGGGCAACTGAGCTGCTGTGGGCGTTTGCCGGCGAGGCGCCGGGAATTCAGCACGACCACCATCGAACTCAGCGTCATCCCCGTGGCGGCCAGCCACGGCGGAATAAAGCCCATGGCGGCCAGCGGTAGCATGGACGCATTGTAACAGGCAGACAGGGTCAGGTTCTGGCGGATGGTGCGCAGGGTGCGGCGGGCGGCTTCCAGGCCGTCGCTGAGCTGGCTCAGTTTACCGCCCAGCAGGATCATCCCGGCGCTGGTCTGTGCCAGGGCCGTGCCCTCGTTGAGGGCCGCCGATACGTTGGCTCCGGCCAGAACCGGGGCGTCGTTGATCCCGTCACCCACCATAAGCACGATGGCGCCTTCCGACTGCAGCTGCCGCAGGCGCGCCAGCTTGTCCTCTGGGCTCATGCGGGCATGCCAGGTGTCGATTCCAAGGGTGCGGGCAGCGGCCGCGACAGGCTCCTCCGCATCGCCACTGGCGATCTCCACAGTCACCCCGCGGCCCTGCAGGGCGGTCACGGTCTGTTCCGCTTCCGGCCGCAGGCGATCCGCCAGGCGGAAGCTGGCCAGCAGGCCCTCCGCATCCCCCAACGCGATCCAGGCGCCTTGCTGTAAGTCACTGGATACCGTTGTGCCGGAGAGGTCCGCCACCCAGTCGGGCCTACCGATGCGAAGGGTTCGCCCGTTGATCATGCCCTGTACACCGCCGCCGCGGGTGACCTCGGTGTGTTCCGCCTCAAAACGGGACGGGGCAGGGAAGGCGCTGGAGATGGGGTGTTCGGAATGGTGTTCCAGGGCCGCGGCCAAGGCCATGGCCTCAGACTCGTCCAGGCCGTTCGCGGGATGGATGTCCACCACGTTCAGTCGGCCCTCGGTCAGGGTTCCTGTCTTGTCCATCACCACATGCGTGACCTTGGCAAGCGTCTCCAGGGCATCGGCACGGGTCACCAGCAGCCCCTCGCTTGCCAGGCGGTTCGTGCCGGCCGCCAGGGCCGTGGGCATGGCCAGGGAAAGCGCGCAGGGGCAGGTGGCCACCAGCATGGCCAGCGTGATGTGGAAGGCGCGGGAAGGGTCGATCTGCCACCAGACGGCAAATACGGTAGCTGCGGCAAGGAGCACAATGGTCACGAACCAGCGCGCCACCAGATCTGCCATCTTCGCCAGGGACGGGCGCTCGGACTGGGCGCGGCGAAGCAGTCGGCCGATATGCGAGACCGTGGTGTCCTGCCCTACGCGTTCGACCCGCATGCGGATGCTGCTTCCCAGATTCAGGCTGCCACCCACCACGGGGCTGCCAACGCCACGCGACTGGGGCTCGGATTCACCGGTGAGCATGGACTCGTCGACGCTGGTGCTTCCCTTGAGAACATGACCATCCGCCGGGACGGTGGCACCCGGCCGCACCAGGAGCTCGTCGCCCACATCCACGTCCTGCAATGGGATCTCTTCCTCGCCGTCCGGACCCAGTCGCACCGCCGTGCTGGGAACCAGGCGGCCAAGGGCGTCCGTGGTGGCATTGGCCCGGTGACGTGCGGCCATTTCCACGTAGCGCGCTGTCAGCAGGAAGAAGGTGAACATGGACACCGAGTCGAAATAGACTTCCGGGCCACCGGCGAAGGTGATCCAGACGCTGGCGGAGTAGGCGCCGCCGATGGCGATGGCCACCGGCACATCCATGCCCGGCCTGCCGTTGCGTAGATCACGGAATGCGCCCAGGAAAATCGGAAGCCCGGCATAGAGGACCACGGGCGTGGCTACCAGCAGGCTGACACCGCGCAGGAAGTCCTCGTAGATATCGTCCATGCCATGGAACTGGCCGGAGTAGAGAGCCACGGCGAACATCATGGCCTGCATCATGCCAAGGCCGGCGACGATCAAACGGCGCAGGGCGGCGCGACGCTCCTTCACCGCCTGGGAATCAGACGCCTCCGGTAACACCGGGTGGGGTTTGTAGCCGAGCCGCCCCATGTGCGCCATCAGACTGCTCAAGGCCACCTGATCCGGGTCCCAGCGCAGGATGGCGCGGCCGGTCGCCGGATTTACCCGGATCTCCTCGACGCCGTCGGCCTCGCCCAGGCTTTTCTCGATCAGCCAGCCGCAGGCTGCACAGTACAGGCCCTCCACCAGGATGGCTGCCTCCCGGGTGCCGTCCTGCGCCTGGTAGACAAAATCCTTTTGTACCCGCTCCTGGTCAAAGCTGGCGTAGCGCTTGGCGTTTGCCGCGGCCAGGTCTTCCGGTTGACCGGTCGGGGCAGGGCGGAACCGGTAGAAGGCATCAAGCCCGGAGCCAAGTATGGTGCTTGCCACGGCCTGGCAGCCGGTACAACAAACGGGTTCCCGTACCCCCTCAACCTCAACGGAGAGATCCAGCCCTGACGGAACCGGTTCACCGCAGTGAAAGCAGGCCTGCTGCTGCGTCACGAACTCAGCCTCCGCGCGGCACTGGCGTCAGTTGCAGCTCGTTTTCCTGGTCCTTGATTTCGGTGGCAAGCAGCCAGGAACTGTCCGCCGGCTGCAGACGGACGTAATGCCGCCCGGTGACCGGGCGTTGCGCATCGCCGCGATACAGTCCGGTGCTGTCCCGATCCAGTTCCATTTCCAGGTCCCGTTCCGCATGGGTGGGATGCGACAGGAACAGATGCAGACGTTCCGGCGGCTCATCCAGCCCGTCCAGACGGATCGTCACCATGCCCTGGTCCCGGTCCAGCACCAGCTGACCGTCCACACCCAGGGCCACGGCGTGGTGCTCCAGTTGGTAGGTCTTATGAATCGCCCGGCCCACGGTGGAGTAGTTGTCCACCACCAGGCTGTCACCCTTGGTGACGGCGGTGTAGAGCAGGCTCAGTCCCAGCGCAATCGCCGCCAGCGGCGGAGCGATGACAAACCAGAACCAGAATTGGCGGTACCAGGGTGCAACACGTTGTTCATTCATTGCGGATCACTCATCAGGTCCGTGGAAGCGGGCCGAATTGGTCGATTGTATGTCCGGGTCGGACTGCGAGGTCAGTTGTAGCTCGATGGGGTGGCCCGGGCCGGTCGCGGCCCCTCGGGGGACCTGCACACGGGCAATGATCGTGTCGGTGCTGCCGGCGCCGACATGGATGCGCTCCGGGCGGGTGATGACACGGGCATTCGGCAGCCCGTCCACGGTCAGCACATACGAATGCGCCTGGTTATCCTTGTTCAGGATGCGGACGGTGTAGACGTTCTCGATAGTCTCGAAGTCCACATCGCGGTACAGCACGTTACGGTCGGCCATGACCTCCATGGCCAGGGGAGTACGCTGGGTGAGGCTGTAAAGCACGCCAGCCGTGATCACCAGCAGCAGAATACCGTAGATGATGATCCGAGGGCGCAGGATACGCGAAGGCTGGCCCTCCATGGCGTTCTCGGTGGTGTACCGAATCAGGCCGCGCGGATAGTCCATCTTGTCCATCACGCCGTTGCAGGCGTCAATGCAGGCGGCACAGGCGATGCATTCGTACTGCAGGCCGTCCCGGATGTCGATGCCGGTGGGGCAGGCCTGGACGCAGAGGTTGCAGTCGATGCAATCCCCCAGGCCTTTGGCCTTGTGATCCACGTTGCGCCCTCGGCCGCCGCGCGGCTCCCCGCGTTTTTCATCATAAGAGATGATCAGCGAGTTGCGGTCGAACATGGCGCTCTGGAAGCGGGCATAGGGGCACATGTAGATGCACACCTGCTCCCGCAGAAAGCCCGCATTGCCCCAGGTGGCGAAGCCATAGAACAGCAGCCAGAATGTCTCCCAGCCGCCGAGGTTGAAAGTGGCCACGCCCACGCTGAGTTCCCGGATTGGCGTGAAGTAGCCGACGAAGGTGAAGCCGGTATACAGCGCGAACAGCACCCATAGCACATGCTTGCTGCCACGCCGAAGCAGCTTGGTGCTGTTCCAGGGGGATTTGTCCAGCTTCAGGCGCTGCTGCCGGTTGCCCTCGGTCCAGCGTTCCATCCACAGGAACGCTTCCGTCCAAACGGTCTGGGGGCAGGCATAGCCGCACCAGAGGCGTCCCGCCAATGCGGTGAAGAAGAACAGGGACAGCGCCGCAAGGATCAGCAGCAAAGCAAGGTAGAGGAAGTCCTGCGGCCAGAAGGTCAGGCCGAAAATATGGAACTGGCGGGCCGGCAGGTCGAACAGAACGGCCTGTCGACCTTCCCATTGAACCCAGGCCAGGCCGTAGTAGATGCCGAGCAGAACGATCACCGCCAGGTTGCGCAGGGTCTGGAACGGCCCTTTCACCTCCCGGGGGTGGATCTTCTCACGGGCAACGTACATGCCAGCGTCCACGGTGACTTCCTTCTCCTGTTTACTCATTCCGGTCGCTGATGCCTCCGCTGAGCAGGTAAGTGAGGCTGCTGGACAGCAGCCCCACGCCCCAGAACATGAAAAAACCGATCGTGTAGCCCGCCATCCGGCTGATACTCCAGTCCGGCAACGTCTGCATGCGCAGCGTCTCCGGGTCGATACTGGCGAAGAACACCACTGACGCCACGGCCGCCGCCAGAAACGACGGCCATAGCGTGCTGCCCAGGCAACGGAGGCACCAGACCTTAGTCATCGCTGGCTCCGTTCACTTCCCGCGCCCGGGCCTCTTCCGAGAGGCTGTAGACGTAGGCGGTCAGCAGGTGTACGCGGTCTTCGCCCAGAAACTCTTCCTGCCCGGGCATGACGCCGTGGCGGCCGTCTCGGATGGTGGTGCGGATAGCCTCAAGGCTGGTGCCGTAGATCCAGTTCTCCGGGGTGTTGAGGTTTGGTGCACCCAGTGCGGTGTTGCCACTGGCATCCGCGCCATGGCAGGCCACACACTGCTGCTCAAACCGCTGCCGCCCCCGGCGGACCAGATCATCGGGTGCGTCGCGCCCGGTCAGGCTGAACACATAGGCGGACACCTCGGTGACCCCCTGTTCACCCAACGCTCCGCCCAGAGCGGGCATAACCCCGCTGCGGCCGTTGAGGATGGAAGCGTGGAGCTGTTCCGGGTCGCCGCCCCAGTTCCACTTGTTATTGGTCAGGTCGGGAAAACCCGGTCGACCGCCGCCATCCGCGCCGTGACAGACCGCACAGTTGTTGCCGAACAGGCGTCGCCCGGTCTGCATGGCTTCGTCGTTCTCCGCCAGTTCCGCCACCGGGATCTGGGCATACTCGGCGAACAACGGGGCCACGCGTTCCTCTGTGGCTTCGACTTCCTCTTCCCAGGCGCTGTACTGGGACCAGCCCAGCAGGCCCGGGTAGCTGCCGAAACTCGGATACAGCACCAGGTAGATCAGACCGAACACGATGGTGATGTAGAACAGCCACAGCCACCAGCGCGGCATCGGGTTGTTCAACTCGGTCAGGCCGTCCCACTCATGCCCGGTGGTCTCGTGAGCCGCACCCTCGCCAGGGCGTTTCTTGGCCGTCCAGCGGATGAGCCAGACGCAGGCCAGAATGTTGGCCACTGCAATGATGCCGATGTACCAGTTCCATGCGCTACTCATGACCTGCCCTCGTGCTTGTTCTGTTCTTCATTGCCGTCCTTGTTCTCTTCCAGCGGCAACTGCGCGGCTTCGTCGAAATCCTTCTTGCGCCTGCCGCTGAATGCCCAGACCACGATGCCGAGGAACAGGATCAGCAGGACCAGCGTCAAAAGGCCGCGAACCGTATTGATGTCCATACGTACCCCCGGAGTGCTAGCGGTTGTGCTGGACGGCGGTGCCCAGCCCCTGCAGATAGGCGATGATGGCGTCCATCTCGGTCTTGCCCTCCAGATCTGACGGTGCGTTCTGGATCTGTTCATCCGTGTAGGGCACGCCCAACCAGCGCTGTTGCGCGCGCATGGCGCGGGCGACTCGCTCACCGTTCACTTCACGATCCGCGAGCCAGGGATAGGCCGGCATGTTGGACTCGGGCACCACATCACGCGGGTTCATCATGTGGACGTAATGCCAGAGATCGCTGTACCGACCGCCCACGCGGGCCAGGTCCGGGCCGGTACGCTTGGAGCCCCACTGGAACGGGCGGTCGTAAACGAACTCACCCGCCAGCGAATAGTGCCCGTAGCGCTCCGTCTCCGCCCGGAAGGGGCGGATCATCTGGGAGTGGCAGCTGTAACAGCCTTCGCGCACGTAGATGTCACGCCCGGCAAATTCCAACGGGGCATAGGGCTCCACGCCTTCATGCGGTTGCGTGGTCTCAGTGGCGAACAGTAGCGGCACGATCTGCACCAGGCCCGCCACGCTGATCACGGCGATGATCAGTACCGCCATCAGGCCAACGTTTTTCTCGACGACTTCATGACTCATGTTCTCAGGCCTCCTGTGCAGCAGCGCGCGCGGTCACGGTTTCCCGGGCCGGGCGGGTGGTCATCCAGACGTTCCAGGCCATCAGCAGCATGCCGGCGAAGAACAACAGGCCACCGAGCAGCCGAACCATGTAGTACGGATAGGTGGCAACCAGGGACTCGATGAAGGTGTAGGTCAGGGTGCCGTCCTCGTTCACGGCGCGCCACATCAGCCCCTGCATGACACCGGCAATCCACATGGATGCGATGTACAGCACCACGCCGATGGTGGAAATCCAGAAATGCAGTTCTATGGCCTTGACGCTGTGCATTTCCTGCTTGCCGTAGAGCTTCGGGATCAAGGCGTAGATCGCACCGAAGGTGATGAAGGCGACCCAGCCCAGGGCCCCGGCGTGCACATGGCCGATGGTCCAGTCGGTGTAGTGCGACAGAGCATTCACCGTCTTGATGGACATCATGGGCCCTTCAAACGTGGCCATGCCATAGAAGGACAGGCTGACGATCAGGAACTTCAGGATCGGGTCGGTGCGCAGCTTATGCCAGGCGCCGGAGAGCGTCATGATGCCGTTGATCATGCCGCCCCAGCTGGGCGCCAGCAGCACCAGGGAGAACACCATGCCCAGCGACTGGGCCCATTCCGGCAGCGCGGTGTAGTGCAGGTGGTGGGGGCCGGCCCACATGTAGATGGAGATCAGCGCCCAGAAGTGCACGATGGACAGCCGGTAGGAATAAATGGGCCGGTTGGCCTGCTTGGGCACGAAGTAGTACATCATGCCCAGGAAGCCAGCGGTCAGGAAGAAGCCCACCGCGTTATGGCCGTACCACCATTGCACCATGGCATCCACGGCGCCGGAGTAGATGGGATAGGACTGGGTCAGGCCCACTGGAATCGCCAGGTTGTTGACGATATGCAGAACCGCCACCGTCAGGATGAAGGCACCGTAGAACCAGTTGGCCACGTAGATGTGTTTCACTTTCCGCTTGGCGATGGTGCCGAAGAACACCACGGCATACGCCACCCAGACCACCGCGATGATCACCGCAATCGGCCATTCCAGTTCGGCGTATTCCTTACCCTGGGTGATACCCAGTGGCAGGGTGATCGCCGCCAGCACGATGACCGTCTGCCAGCCCCAGAAGGTGAAAGAAGCGAGTTTGGGTAGGAACAGTGGCGTTTGACACGTGCGTTGGACAACCCAGTACGAGGTGGCGAACAGCGCGGAACCGCCGAAGGCGAAGATGACGGCGTTGGTGTGCAGTGGCCGCAGGCGACCGTAGCTCAACCAGGGCACCTCGAAGTTCAGCGCAGGCCAGATCAGCTGTGCCGCGATCAGGACGCCGACGCCCATGCCCACGACCCCCCAGACGACGGTCATGATCGCGAACTGACGTACGACAGTTTCGTTGTATGTGGTTTTCTTATCCATCGGCTCCGGTCCGTTTCAACTTGAATTAGGCGGTGCTCAAGCTTCGCGCAGATTATCGTTGCGGTGCCGCATCGCTTTCTTGATGTGGGTCAATGACAGGCCAGCGGCGTGGGTACGATAAGCTGCATCCCCCGAGAAAACGGTATGGGCGGGACCGGCACAATGCCGCCGTCCCGCCATAGGACAACTATGGCTGTCCTGTCCGCGGATGAGAAGGCCCGCACTGGGAAAACCCGGCCCGGGTCATCGGCATGCGATTTTTTGCTGGCTATCTCAACCTTCCTTTGATCTGGGTCAAGGTTCGGCGCAACGGCGTGGCGCAATCTGAGCCCCATCAACCGAGACGTCATGCGGCACCACGAGGGCCGGTCCCGGTGGCTTGCGCTTTGGTCAATGCATCTTGGAGCAGGTGCAGCGCCGCATGAGGGATCCACGAGGAACATGTTTGGGAGGGTGTTAACGTGAACAGATTATCGAGTGTGCAGCGCCAGGCCATGGATTACAGCCGCCGGCTCGGTCAGCGGGTGCGGGTGATCCGCAGTGTGGCAGGGTTGACGCGGAAGGAACTGGCGGACCGTTCTCATGTGTCCGAGCGCTATCTGGCGTCTCTGGAACTGGGGCATGCGAATCCATCGCTGGAAATCCTGTTCCGGCTTGCCACGGCGCTGGATATGCCCATTGAGCGCCTGATCTGCGTGCACGCCACCAACCAGGTGCGTGTTTGCCCGGTGGTTTCCGGCGAACACCGGTTGCACGCGGCAGCAGGCTGAAGCGGGCGCGTCCGCCGCCGGATTTGTGGTATAACTCGCCCCGTTTCTGCAATCGACGGCTGCCCGGAGGGTGGCCGGAGACCCACGCAAGCGAGGTGTGCCATGACCACCATCCGGCAGGATGACTTCATCCAGAGTATTGCGGACGCGCTGCAGTACATTTCCTACTACCACCCCTCCGATTTCGTCCGGGCGGTTACGGAGGCGTACGAGCGGGAGGAATCCCAGGCGGCCAAGGACGCCATGGCGCAGATCCTCATCAACTCCCGCATGTGTGCCGAGGGCCGTCGCCCCATCTGCCAGGACACGGGCATCGTCACCGTGTTCCTCCGGATCGGCATGGATGTGCGCTGGGACGCCACCATGGGCGTTGAGGACATGGTGAACGAAGGGGTGCGTCGCGCCTACCAGCATCCGGATAACGTGCTGCGCGCCTCGGTGTTGCAGGACCCGGCCGGTGCCCGCAAGAACTCCGGGGATAACACACCCGCGGTGATCCACATGCAGGTGGTTCCGGGCGATACCGTGGACGTCGAGGTCGCCGCCAAAGGCGGCGGCTCCGAGGCCAAGTCCAAATTCGTGATGCTGAATCCGTCCGACAGCATTGTCGACTGGGTGCTGAAAACCGTTCCCACCATGGGTGCTGGCTGGTGTCCGCCCGGCATTCTGGGGATCGGCGTTGGCGGCACCGCCGAAAAGGCGATGGTGTTGGCCAAGGAAGCCTGCATGGAGTCCATCGACATCCATGAGCTGAAAGCCCGCGGCCCGCAGAACCGGGTGGAAGAATTGCGTCTGGAGATCTTCGAGAAGGTCAACCAGCTCGGGATCGGGGCCCAGGGGCTCGGCGGCTTGACGACCGTGCTGGATGTCAAGATCAATGATTATCCAACTCACGCGGCGAACCTGCCGGTGGCCATGATTCCGAACTGTGCCGCGACCCGCCATGCGCACTTTGTGCTGGATGGTTCCGGGCCGGCCGAACTTGCGCCGCCGTCACTGGATGACTGGCCGGAAGTCACCTGGAGTGGCGCCGATAACGCGCGCCGGGTGAATCTGGATACGGCAACCCCGGAAGAGGTGGCCAGCTGGAAGCCGGGCGAAACATTGCTGATTTCCGGCAAGATGCTGACAGGCCGCGATGCTGCTCATAAACGGATCGCCGATATGTTCGCGCGCGGTGAGCCGCTGCCCGAGGGCGTGGATTTCAAGAATAAGTTCATTTACTACGTGGGCCCGGTGGATCCGGTGCGTGATGAAGTGGTGGGTCCGGCGGGCCCCACCACGGCAACGCGCATGGACAAGTTCACCGACATGATGCTGGAGAAGACGGGTCTGCTGGGCATGATCGGTAAAGCCGAGCGGGGCCCGGTGGCCGTGGATGCCATCCGCAAACACAAGGCTGTCTATCTCATGGCTGTGGGCGGGGCCGCGTACCTGGTTTCCAAGGCGATCCGCAAGTCCCGTGTGGTGGCCTTTGAAGACCTGGGCATGGAGGCAATCCACGAATTCGAGGTGGAGGACATGCCGGTCACGGTCGCAGTGGATGCCAGTGGGGAATCGGTTCATGAAACCGGGCCCAAGGCCTGGCGTGAGAAGATCGGGAAGATTCCGGTGGTCGTGGAACCCGCGTGAGCCGTCGGCCCTCGCTCGGGCTGTTGACCAGATGATCCGTACGGGCCACCCGGCCCGCAAGCGTGACCGGACCCGGCCGCTCGGCCGGGTCTGCCGTTCTATTAACCCTCAGATCTCACCGCGATAGGAGACCGGCGGGAACAGTCTGTCATGCTGAGGTTTGCGGTCATACTCAGGTATTTCCCCTAAGTTCGGCCTTCTTGCGCGCCAGCCGATGTCCGACCGGTGAGATACGCGGGTTAATCGTCAATCATCCCCAGGATTGAGTCCACGATATCGCTCATGGTGATCAGGCCCTCCAGCTCATTGTGGTGGGTCACCACGATGCGCCGGATGTCATGGGTCACCATCATGCGCGCCACGTACTTGGTATCCAGTTCGCGGGAGACCGTGATCACCGGCTTGGCGCAGACGTCGTAGACATTGAGCAGGTCAATATCACCTTCCTCGGCGACAATGGTCTGCAGGATGTTGGTGTAGGTCACCAGTCCGTAGGCGTCGTGTGGATTCTGCTTGTCCACCACCAGGCATTTCACCTTTTTTTCGCGCATCAGCGCCATGGCTTCGCGCAGCGTGGCCAGTGGTGAGACGGTCACCACGTCCTTTACCATGATGTCCTTGACCAGCATCATCATCTCCAAAAAGAAAGGGTTACAGTTCGTCCTTGATGCGTTCCTCGAACTGGGACATCTGCCCCGTGTCGATGCCCATGATGTGCTCCAGCGGCAGGCAGAACGTCACGCCGCGGGTATGGTTGGTCAGATCCAGTTCCTTGGAAATGGCCTTCATCACCGCCAGTGACAGCTTGCGTTCCAGAACGAAGATCAGCACGGATTGCGAGCCCTCGTAGGTGAGTCCGAAGAAGGTCTTCTTCTCCTTGGCCCCGATTCCGCGGGCGCTGAGTATGGTCACGCCCCCGGCCCCAGCGCGTTTCGCCGCATCGATGGCCTGCTCTTCGAACTCGTCAGCAATGATGGCGACAAGGGCGGAAAACTTCATGATGACTGTCCTCTGAATTTTGCGTACAGCTCAATGGCGATAGCGTAGAGCATGACGGTCACGATCGGAAAAATTGATGCGAAGGCGATCAGTCCGAAGCCATCGATCAGCACGTCACGCCCCTCGATGTGCGTGGCCAGGCCGATGCCCAGGGCCGTGACCAGGGGAACGGTGACCTCGGAGGTGGTCACGCCGCCCAGGTCGAAGGCCAGGGCGACAATATAGCGGGGTGACAGCGCCGTGAGCAGGATCACCAGAACGTAGCCGGCCATGATGTAGTGATGGATGGAGTCGCCGGTGATGATGCGATGCACGCCGATGGTGATGCCGATACCGACGCCCAGTGCCACGAGCATGCGGATGACCGAGCCGCGCAAGCGTCCGTTTGCAGCCTCTTGCGCCTGATTCCCCACGGCGATCAGCGCGGGTTCAGCCATGGTGGTGGCAAAGCCGATGCAGAAGGCGAACAGGTAGACGAAAAGATATCCGTCCAGCCCGATCAGTTGTTCCGCCATGCTGCTGCCGATGGGGAACAGCCCCAGTTTCAGGCCGACCACGAAGGCGTACAAGCCGACCACCACCATCACGAAGCCGGTTAACACCTTGGGCAGATGCGCGATGCGGCGCCGCAGCACCATGTACTGGAAGACCACGATCACCAGGATGATCGGCAGCACATCCCGCACCATCAGCAGCAGATCGCCCAACATGGCCAACACCCAGTGGCCACCGTTCGCCACGACCTCGTCCTCGGTGAACTCCTCGGCCATGGCCGCGCCGTTTGCCACGGCGCCGGGGTCCGCCTCACCGAAGCTGTACACTAGGATGCCGTACAACTGCACGGTGATCATGGGCACCATCACCGCCAGCGCCACCAGCCCGAAGCCATCGGTAAGGGCGTTGCGGCCCCGTATGGAGGAAGCCAGGCCGATACCAAGCGCCGCGATCAGCGGGACGGTGACAATGTTGGTGGTGACGCCGCCCGAATCATAGGCGAGGCCGACGATTTCCTCCGGGGCGAAAAAGGTGATCAGCACCACCAGGATGTAGCCGCCGATCATGTACCAGTGCAGCGGGTGTCCAAACACCGTGCGCATGATGCCGATGGCCACAACGGTGCCCACGGACAAGGCGACGATGACCCGCAACACGGTTGCGCTGATACGCCCCTCGCTAATGGTCTGTGCTTGCTCCGCCACCGCGATCAGGGCCGGTTCCGCGATCACCGTCGAAAATCCCATGCAGAACCCGAAGATCAGCATCAGCGGCAGCGAACCCCGGCGGGCGAAGGAGTTGGAAAGGTTCTTGCCAATGGGGAAGACCCCCATCTCCAAACCCTGCAGGAACAGGGCGACCCCGAGCACCACGATGCCCAGGCCCATGGCAATGGACCACATGCCATCCGGCGCCTGCTGGAGCACAAACGCCTGGAAGACCGCGACCACCAGAACAATGGGGAGGAGGTTGCGGAAGGCATGCAGTAGGGTGTGCCAGAATTCCTTGACGTGCTCCAAGCGTCCGTTCCCTGATCCGATTCGCGAAGGTGGCAGACCCGGTGCTGTCCGCGCGCCCAGGGTGCGGGCGTCAGGATGCCGGTCGTGACGCACAGCATAAGGAAAGCGGCAGCCTGATAAAACTGTTCCCTTCACGCGGTCTCATGCGCTAGAGTGCAGAGCGAGCGCTCGCTCGGTTTTTAGGAAAACGGGAGCGGCTTTGGATACCAACGCCGGGCAAGGGATGATGACGACACCGGACTATCAACGCTTCAGGCGACAGGTTGATCAGTGGCAGCCGGAGCTGGTGCGGGAGGTGTTCCGTCAGCACCAGCACCTGATCCGGGTGAAAAAGGAGGAGGTGGCGCTGGAACGGCTGGCCATGATCTTCCGCAGCGCGCTGGATATCAGCAACCGGAAAGGCTTCAAGTCCATGAGCGTGCGCGACCTCAGTGATACCACTGGAATCAGCATGGGGGCGTTGTACGGCTATATCGACAGCAAGGATGGCCTGCTGGACATGATCATGGCTTACGGGTCCACCGCGGCGCGCTGGGCGGTCCGGGTGCCTGAGGATGTGGCCACCGCGCGGGAGCGACTCGACTGGGTGTTGCGGGCGCACCTGTACCTGTCCGAGGTCATGCTTCCGTGGTTCTTCTTCGCGTTCATGGAAGCCCGGCATTTCAGCCAACGGGCCCGGGAACAGGCCATGGACAGCGAATTGTGGATGGAGCAACTCATCTCTGAATGCTTGGCAGCGGGCAATGCCAGCGGTGAGTTCCGGGTGCAGCAGCCCGAACTGGCGGGCGCCCTGATCAAGTCGCTGCTACAGGATTGGTACCTGAAACGCTGGAAGTACCGGCGCCGAGGCCTGGATGTGGAGGCCTACGCCCGGACAGTCATGGAATTCATCGAGGCCTGGGTGCTTGCTCAGCGGGCGCCCGGGCAGAAAACATCCGAACGACAATCTGCGGAGGAAACATGAAGAAAGACCTGTTCGACCTGACCGGAAAGATCGCCCTGGTGACCGGTGCCAGTCGCGGTATTGGTGAGGCTGCCGCGCGTTTGCTGGCGCAACATGGCGCCCACGTCATCGTATCCAGTCGCAAGCAGGAGCCCTGCGAAGCGGTGGCTGCCAGCATTCGTGAGGAAGGGGGCAGCGCTGAAGGGTTCGCCTGCCACGTGGGCAGCATGGATGACATTGCGGCCATCTTTGGCCACATCCGGGAACAGCACGGCCGCATTGATATCCTGGTGAACAACGCAGCCGCCAACCCGTATTTCGGTCACATCCTGGATACGGATCTGGGTGCCTTCAACAAGACAGTGGAGGTAAATGTCCGCGGCTACTTCTTCATGTCCACCGAAGCCGGCAAGATGATGCGGGACCAGGGTGGCGGCGTCATTCTGAACACCGCATCGGTGAACGGTATCCGTCCTGGCGATATGCAGGGCATCTACTCCATCACCATGGCGGCGGTCATCAATATGACCAAGGCGTTCGCCCGCGAATGTGGTCCCATGGGCATTCGCTGCAATGCGCTGCTGCCCGGGCTGACCCGTACCAAGTTCGCCTCCGCGCTGGTGGAGAACGAGGATATCTACAACCGCGCTATCCAGCAGATTCCGCTGCGCCGCCACGCGGAGCCCGAGGAGATGGCCGGAACGATCCTTTACCTGGTGTCGGACGCATCCACCTACACCAATGGATCCTGTGTGATCGTGGACGGCGGTATGCTGGCCTGATCCCGCACCCCGCCCGGTTAGCGGCCGGGCGGGGTCTCGCCTGAAACATGCCATGACAGTCGATGCAAGGGCCGTGACATGAGCGACATGCTGATCAACCGCCGAGACATGGCGTTCCAGCTTTATGAGCTGCTGGACGCGGAATCCCTGACCCAGCGCGAGCGCTTCGCGGAGCACAGCCGGGAAACCTTCGATGCGGCGCTGGAGACGGCGCGGCAGATAGCCTTCGAGCAGTTCGCGCCGCATAACCGCAAAGGGGACGAAAACGAGCCCCAGTTCCGCGACGGCGGGGCTGTGACTATTCCGGAGACCAAGGAAGCGTGGAAGGCCTTTGCCGAGGCCGGTTTTATTGCCGCGCACCATGATGCGGACCTGGGCGGCATGCAGCTACCCAGTCTGATCCAGCAGGCCTGCCAATCGCATTTTTTTGCCGCCAATGTCTCCACGGCCGCCTACCCCTTCCTCACCATCGCGGCAGCAAACCTGCTGCGTGCGCATGGCTCCGAGGAGCAGCAGGCGCGCTGGCTCCCGCCCATGCTGGAGGGGCGTTTCGCCGGCACCATGGCGCTTACCGAGCCGCATGCGGGCTCGTCGCTCGGGGATCTGCGCACCCGCGCCATCCAGCAGGATGACGGCAGCTATCGTATCGTTGGTAACAAGATCTACATTTCAGGTGGTGACCAGGACATCACCGAGAACATCGTCCACATGACCCTGGCCCGCATCGAGGGCGCGCCGGAGGGCGTGAAGGGCATCTCGCTGTTCATCGTGCCCAAGTTCAGGCTGGATGCGGAAGGCAAACCCGGGGAGCGGAACGATGTCACGCTGGCGGGGCTCCTTCACAAGATGGGCTACCGTGGCACCACCTCCACGGTGTTGAATTTTGGTGACAACGGCGACTGCCATGGCTATCTGGTGGGCGAACCCCACCAAGGCCTCAGTTACATGTTCCACATGATGAACGAGGCGCGCATCGGCGTGGGTGTGGGCGCGGCCATGCTTGGCTACACCGGCTATCTGCATAGCCTGGATTATGCCCGGCAGCGTCCCCAGGGGCGTCCGGTCACCCGCAAAGGCCAGGGCGGGCAGGTACCCATCATTCAGCATCCGGACGTGCGCCGCATGCTGCTGGCGCAGAAGGCTTATGCGGAAGGCGCGTTGGCGCTGTGCCTCTACGCATCACGCCTGTTCGACGACAGCACCAGCGCGCCGGATGAGCGTCAGCGCGAACGCGCCCAGCAACTGCTGGATCTGATGACACCGATCGTGAAGTCCTGGACGGCTGACTACGGGGTCAAGGCCAATGACCTGGCCATCCAGGTGCTGGGTGGTGCCGGGTACACCCGCGACTACCCGGTGGAGCAGTTCTACCGCGACAACCGGCTGAACCCCATCCACGAAGGCACCAACGGGATTCAGGCCATGGACCTGCTTGGCCGCAAGATGGGGCAGGCCGGCGGTGCTGGTTTCCAGGCCTTGCTGGAGGATGTACAGGCAACCCTGGCGGAAGCCCGCGGCCTGGACGGGCTGTCTGATCTGGTCACCGCGCTTGAGGCGGCCATGGCTGTGGTGATCGAAACCGCACAGATGCTGGCCGACGCGGGCAAAACCCAGGGGCCGGAGAAGGCGCTGGCGAACGCCTACGTGTTTCTCGACATGATGGGCCGGTTCGCCGTGAGCTGGCTGTGGCTGCGCAAGGCCGTGTTGGCGGAGCGCGCGCTGGACGCGGAACTGCCGGCGGCTGAACAGGCATTCTATGAGGGCAAGCGACAGGCGGCCCGTTACTACCTGCGGTGGGAACTGCCCGCGGTTCATCAGCAGGCGGAACTGCTGCAATCGCTGGATACCACCACATTGGACATGAACGAGGACTGGTTCTGAGCCGGTCCCCTTGGCAGGAGGTTGCTTTGTGAGCGATCAGATGAATACCCAGGTCAAGTTGGTGCAACGCCCGGTGGGCGAGCCCGCGCCCGAGTGCTTCCAGGTGGAGCAGGCGCCCGTAACGGCGCCCGCGGATGGCGAGGTGTTGTACAAAGTACTCTACATCTCGCTGGATCCGGCCATGCGCGGCTGGATGAACGAGGGCAAGTCCTATATTCCGCCGGTGGGCCTGGGCGAGGTCATGCGCGCCGGCGGCGTTGGGCGCGTGATCCAATCGGCCCATCCCGATTTCAAGGAAGGCGATTACGTCAGCGGCCATCCGGGCGCCCAGGAATATGCCGTGGAGAAAGGCGGTGAACTGATTGCCATTGACCCGGACGTGGCGCCCTTGCAGCGGTATCTGGGTGTCTTGGGCATGCCTGGCATCACGGCCTATTTCGGCCTGCTGGATGTGGGGCAGCCCAAAGCCGGTGAAACGGTGCTCATCTCCGGCGCCGCTGGCGCGGTGGGTTCCACCGTTGGACAGATCGCCAAGCTCAAGGGATGCAGAGTGGTGGGCATCGCCGGCGGCGCCGAGAAGTGCGACTTCCTGCGTGAGCTGGGATTCGACGCCGTGATTGACTACAAGTCGGAGAACATCTTCCGCAGCCTCAAACAGGCCTGCCCGGATGGGGTGGACGTCTTCTTTGACAACGTCGGCGGCCCGGCGCTGGAGGCCGCGCTGGCGCGGCTTCGGTTCCGCGGGCGTGTGGTACTCTGCGGGGCCATCTCCCAGTACAACGCCACCGAACGTCCTACCGGTCCTTCCAACTATATGTCGCTACTGGTCAACCGGGCGCGCATGGAGGGCTTTGTGGTGTTTGACTACAAGGATCGCTACGCGGAGGCGGTCCGCGAGATGGCCGGCTGGATCGAGCAGGGCAAGCTGCAGGCCCGGGAACACGTGGTTGAAGGGCTGCCGCAGTTTCACAGCCACCTGATGATGCTGTTCCACGGCGAGAACTTCGGCAAGCTGGTGCTCAAGGTGGCGGACGACGCCTGAGACTTGGCAACGTGAAAAGATAACCCGCCCGGCCGCCTGGTCGGGCGATTCTGATAGCAACAATTTGGAGGAAAGCATTCATGCGTGCAGTGATCTGTAAGGAATACGGGCCGCCGGAAAGCCTGGTGGTTGGTGAACTGGAAACCCGCCCGGTGGGCGAGAACGACGTGCGTATCGGCGTTCACGCCTGCGGCGTCAACTTCCCGGATACCCTGATTATCCAGGGCAAGTACCAGTTCAAGCCGGAAATGCCGTTTGCGCCCGGTTCGGAAGTGGCCGGGGAGATCCTGGAAGTCGGCTCCGGCGTGAAAAACCTGAAGCCGGGTGATCGGGTGATGGCCATGGTGGGCCATGGCGGCTTTGCCGAAGAGGTGGTGATTGGCGCCGAGCGCGTCATGCCCATGGCCGATGCTATGAGCTACGAAGTGGCCGCCGGCTTCCCGATGGTGTACGGCACGTCCTACCACGCGTTGAAACAACGCGGGCAGCTGCAACCGGGTGAGACCCTGCTGGTGCTGGGTGCCTCCGGGGGCGTGGGTCTGGCGGCAGTGGAACTGGGCAAAGCCATGGGCGCCCGGGTGATTGCCGCTGCCAGCTCCGATGAAAAGCTCCAGCTGGCAAAGGAGCACGGTGCCGACGACGTGGTGAATTACTCTGAAGGCAGCCTCAAGGAGAAGGTCAAGGAGCTGACCGATGGTAAGGGCGCCGACGTGATCTACGACCCGGTGGGCGGCGACTACTTCGACGAATGTCTGCGCTGCATCAACTGGAACGGCCGCCTGCTGGTGGTGGGCTTTGCCAGCGGCCGTATTCCCAAGGCTCCGGCCAACCTGCCGCTGCTCAAGGGTTCCAGCATTGTTGGTGTGTTCTGGGGGGATTTCGTTCGCCGTCAGCCCAAGGACAACACGCAGAACTTCATGGAGCTGTTCGGTTTCCTGAAGGAAGGCAAGATCCGGCCGCACGTCTCCGCCACATTCAGCCTGGATGACGCCCCGCAGGCCTTGAACCATCTTGTCAGCCGCAAGGCCACCGGCAAGGTGGTGGTGAAAGTCCGTGATTAAGCTGACTCACCCCTGGTGAAGGTCAGAACGGGGTCGGCGGCAAACGCCGGCCCCGTCCGCCGGCCAGGAAGCGGGCCTTAAGGAAGCGCGGATTTATTCCCATGCCGCTTCGCTAATCGCCGGAAATCATCGCCACAATGGCTCAGGCCGCTTCTCTCGCGGCGATTTCCCGAATACGCTCCACCATGGCGAAAAAGCCGTTACGCCGGTTCGGCGTGAGCTGCTGTTCCAGCCCGAGTTTTTCGAACAGCCCTTTGATGTCGGTGCCCTGAATTTCCTCAGGTGTTCGCCCGGAATACGCCATCAGGATAATGGCGATCAGCCCCTTGACGATGAACGCGTCACTGTCGGCCCGGAAGTTCAGCCGGGGAGGGGGGCCGGGCTCCACTTCATGAATGAGCCACACGTTACTGGTACAGCCCTCCACCCGGTTTTCCTCGGTCTGCGCCTCTGCTGGCAATTCCGGCAGTTGTCGGCCCAGATCGATCAGCAGGCGGTAGCGCTCCTCCCAGTTGTCGAGGAATTCGAAGTTCTCGACCAGATCATCCAATTGCATACGATCAGCAAATTCCGGTTGTTGGCTAATTCAGGAAGGATAACACAGGCCCGCCCGGCTGAGCTGTGCACAGGCGCTGTGGCATACTGTCCCCGGAGACATGTTCACGGGAGCAAACGCGGATGCTGGTGGTGGAGTTCTATGGCGTGCTGCAGCAAGTGGCCGGCGCCAAATCCCTCAAGCTGGAGGCGGAACAGGCATCCCTTACGGTGGATGAGGCGCTGGAACTGCTGAGACAACAGATGCCAGGGCTGGCCGAGCACTTGCCGCGGGTGGCCTGCGCCCAGGCTGATCAACTGGTTCGGCGTGACCAGCCACTGGACCCGGAGCAGCCATTGGTGCTTCTTCCCCCGGTGAGTGGCGGTTGTGGGAGGCAGGCATGAGCTGGATGACAGACAACCCCCTGGATCTGGATTCGCTGCTGCAGGAGACGGATGATGATACCTGCGGCGCGTTGGTCGTGTTCGCCGGCACCGTGCGGAACCACCATGAAGGCAAGGCAGTCAGCGGGATGAGCTATTCCGCGTACAAGCCCATGGCCGACCGCGTTCTCAGGGAGTTGGAGCAGGAGACACTGGCGCGCTATCCGGTGGAGCAATGCCGCATCATGCATCGCACGGGTGATCTGGTGATCGGTGAGGCCAGTGTGCTGGTCGTGGTCCGCTCCCATCACCGGGCGGACGCCTTTGACGCCGCGCGCTATGCAATTGATACGCTCAAGATGCGCCTCCCAGTCTGGAAGCACGACATGTACACCGATGGAAGCACCGCCTACCAGGACGGTGTGCCCCTGGAAGATCCGCCGGCATCCGGCGCCCGGGCGAAGGAGGACTAATGGAACTGCAAGCTGATCGTGACGGTTTCATGGCGTTGCCTATCGCGGTGCTGACGGTCTCCGACACGCGTACCGAGGCGGATGACAAATCCGGCAAGCTGCTGGCGGACCGGCTTCAGCGTGCCGGCCATCAGCTGCAGGACAAGGTGATTGTCCCCGATGACATCTACCAGGTGCGGGCTGTGGTCTCACGCTGGATAGCCGATGAGGCGGTGAAGGTGGTGATCAGCACGGGTGGAACCGGTATCACCGGCCGGGATACCTCGCCCGAGGCGGTTCAGCCACTGCTGGACATGCAGATCGACGGCTTCGGTGAACTCTTCCGGCAGCTTTCCTTCGAGGAGATCGGAAGCTCCACCATTCAGTCCCGGGCTCTGGGTGGAGTTGCAAACGGCACTCTGGTGTTCGTGTTGCCCGGATCATCCGGAGCCTGCGCAACCGCGTGGGATCGCATCCTTCAGCCGCAGCTGGACCTGCGGACCAAACCCTGCAATTTCGTCTCCCTCATGCCGCGCCTGCGGGAATAAGGCCGGCTTGTCCTTGTGTCACGACGGTCTATGCTGAACGTGGAGATCCGGGCGTCCTCCGGATCCGAGTCGGCGACGGGAGTGACCCATGAAGCGACAACTGACTGCGTTTGCTGCCTCTGCCCTGCTGGCTGTCCCCATGCTTGCCGTGCATGCTGCCGGGCATGGAGATCATGGGCCAAGGGCCATGGCGGACATTCTTGATGCCTCCGGGGAGTCCATTGGAGAAGCCCAGTTGATTCAGGGACCAACCGGGACGGTTATCCGTCTGGAGCTGCGTGGCCTGCCTGCCGGGCCCAAAGCGATCCACATCCATGGAACCGGCACCTGTGAGGACCATGATCACGGCTTTCAGGCATCCGGAGGCCATCTGAACCCGGATGGGAAGCAGCATGGCCTGCTCAATCCCGAGGGGCCGGATGCGGGGGATCTGCCGAATTTCTATGTGCATGAGGATGGGTATGCCTGGGCGGAATTCTTCACACCCATGGCATCTCTGGACGGGGCGGTGGGTGCCCGGATTCTGGATGACGACGGTGCGGCCCTGGTGATCCATGAGAATCCGGATGACCATGAAACTCAGCCTATCGGTGGAGCCGGCGCCCGAATTGCGTGTGGCGTGATCGAGGCGGCGCACTGACTCCAGCTGTGCGCTGCGACCCCATGTCGGCCGGCAGCCCGGAGGGATCATGCGACGTCGATCCTTTGTGAAAGTGTGCGCCTTGGGGGCCGGCGCGATGGCGGCGGGCCCTGGCCTCCTGTTTTCCAGTGACCTGGTGCGCAGGGAGTATTCCAGAGTTCGACTGGTGGACTTCCACGGCCAGCCGCTGCGGCCGGCCGAACTGAGCCCGCAGCGGCACTATGTGTTCAATTATCCCTACCTGGCAACACCTTGTTTTCTGCTCAATCTGAATCGCCCCGTGCCCGGGCTCAACGGCCTGAGCACGGAACAGGGTGATCGGTACGCTTGGCAGGGTGGGGTGGGGCCGCAACGATCGCTGGTGGCCTATTCGGCGATCTGTGCCCACAAGATGGCGCATCCCACCACCGCAGTCAGTTACATCAGTTTCCGCCAGCCGCGCAATGGGGATGACCCGGAAACCGGTGTGATCAGTTGCTGCGCCGAGAACAGCGTGTACGATCCTTTCCGCGGCGGAAGAGTTATTTCCGGCCCAGCGCCTCAGCCGTTGGCCGCCATCGTGCTGGAATACGATGCTGAAAATGACGCCCTGTACGCACAGGGCACGCTGGGCGGCGAGATGTTTCGCCGTTTCTTCAGTGAATTTGAGGCACGCCTGTCCCTGGAGTATCCCGACGGTGATGCGGCGCGGCCGCTGGAAGGCGATGTGGAAGTGATACCTCTTGAACGGTACAGCGCGAATATCATGCAGTGCTGACCGCCGCCTGTTCAGCGCACGCGAATGGCTCCGCAGAGCATCATGGGAATAAATCAGTGTTTCCTTAGGCTTTGGTGGGAAGAACTTCAGCCCCGGTCCACATGGCCCCGCAGCAATCGCAGTAACTCCTGATCGTCACGCTGCTCCGCAATGGACAGCGCGGTGACGCCGCTGTGGTTTTCCTCGTCGGGCCTTAACCCGAGGGACAACAGGGCACGGGCCATGGCGCTATCGCCCAATTCGGCGGCGCGCATCAGCAGGGTTGACCCGTAGACATCCCGTGTGGTGGGGTCCGCTCCCAGCTCTGCCAGTGTGAGCACACTGTCGATGTGCCCCTTGGAGGTGGCCAGCATCAGCGGTGTCCAGCCGTGCCGCACCCGGTGATTCGGGTCGGCACCCGCTTCGATCAGTGTGCGGATCGCCTCCGTCTGACCGGACACCGCAGCGTACATCAGCGCGGTGCCACCCTTCGGGTTGGTGCGGTCCACGGCGGCTCCATAATCCAGCAACAGCCGCAGTGACCGTGTCTCACCACGTTCCGCCGCCCACATCAGTGCCGTTTTGCCGGCGTAGTCTCCATTGGCGGTGGTGGCCTCCGGCGATACGCCCTGATCCAGCAGAATCGCCACGCGAGTCGGCTGTCCGTCCGCGATTGCCCGAAGCAACGCATCGCCGGAGCCCGCAGCGACCTGGGACACCTGCAACAGCAGCAGCGACAGCAGTGATGCGATCAGCAGGATGCGCCGCGCGTGAGTAGCCCGTACGTTGCGTTGCCATGGTAATCCCGGCGAGAAGGTGAGTATCATGAGCGCCATCCCGAGCAGTGCCGTAAGGTCGGTATTAGCAGATCTGACCCGATGCGGCAACTGGGCAGTCACATGGCCGGCGCATGCCGGCACTGCAGGAGGTTGACCATGAGCGACATCACCCGGGCGGCCGTTGAGGACGCCCTGAAAGCCTACGTAGAACCGTATCTTGGAAAGGATCTGGTCGCGGCCCGCTGCATTGATGACATCCGTATTGATGGCGGACATGTCACGGTGGATGTGAAGATGGGGTTCCCGGTCAAAGGGCTCATGGATGGGCTGCGCAGTGAACTCCGGGCGTGCCTGGATGCGGTGCCGGGTATTTCGCAGGTGGATGTGAACATCACCACCGATATCCATTCCCATCTGGCACAGCGTGGTTCCACCGCCGTCAGCGGCGTGAAGAACATCATCGCCGTTGCGTCCGGCAAGGGTGGGGTGGGCAAGTCCACCACGGCGGTCAATCTCGCCCTGGCCCTGGCGGCGGAAGGTGCGCGGGTTGGCATGCTGGATGCCGACATCTATGGCCCCAGCCAGCCCCGGATGCTTGGCATCAGCGGCAAGCCGGATTCCAAGGATGGCAAGAAACTGGAACCCAAGGTCAACTATGGCATTCAGGCCATGTCGGCCGGTTTCCTGATTGACGAGGAAACCCCCATGATCTGGCGTGGCCCGATGGTGACCCAGGCGCTGGAACAGCTGCTGCGGGACACCAACTGGCGGGATCTGGACTATCTGGTGGTGGATATGCCGCCCGGGACTGGGGATATCCAGCTCACGCTGTCCCAGAAGGTGCCGCTGTCCGGTGCGGTGATAGTCACCACCCCGCAGGATATTGCGCTGCTGGATGCCCGCAAGGGCTTGAAGATGTTCGAAAAGGTCAATGTGCCGGTTTTGGGCATCGTGGAGAACATGAGCACCCACATCTGTAGCCAGTGTGGTCACGAGGAGCATATCTTCGGCAGCGGCGGCGGCCAGGCCATGGCCGAGCAGTATGGTGTGGACCTGCTGGGCTCATTGCCGTTGGACATCCGTATCCGGGAGCAGGCCGATGGCGGCAAGCCCACCGTGATCGCGGAGCCGGACGGCAAGGTTGCCGAGGCCTATCGTGATATTGCGTGGCGTATTGGGGCCCGATTGTCACAGCAGTCCCGCGATGCCAGCAGCCGGTTTCCGAAAATCGTGGTGGAGAACACCTAGGCGATGAGTTCGTTATTGGAGCGCCGTCCGTCCGGGCGGCGCTCAGTCTGATTCCCAGAGCTTGACCTTGCGCTCCAGCGTCTTCCGGGATACGCCCAGTCGGCGCGCGGCCTCCGATTTGTTTCCCCCGGCCGCTGCCAGTACCCGTAAGGCGTGGCGCTTTTCCACCTCGTCCAGCGGCATATCCAGCGGATAACCGGTCTCACTGCGGGCGTTGCCCAGAGTGATCGGTGCGTCCACATGGTCGACTTCCAGGCATTGGGTCGGGGAATAGCCCAACAGCATCGCGCGTTCGATCACGTTCTTCAACTCACGCACGTTGCCCGGCCAGGCATGGGATTGAAGGCGGCGGAGTTCCGCCGAATCCAGCTCCACCGGGGGGAGGCCGAGCTCCTTCGATAGCATGTCGCTGAACAGGCGCACGAGCTGCGGGATATCGGCAGGCCGTTCCCTTAGCGGCGGCAGGCGCAGCGAGAGCACGTTGAGCCGGAAATAGAGATCTTCCCGAAACCGTCCGGCGGCAACCTCGTCGGCAAGGCGGCGGTTGGTGGCGGCGACAATGCGGACGTCCACCGGTAGTTCCCGTTCCGTCCCCACCGGCCGGATGGTGTGGTCCTCCAGTACCCGCAGCAGCTTGGCCTGGAACGGTAACGGCATCTCGCCGATTTCGTCCAGAAATAGCGTGCCGCCGTCCGCATGGCTGAAAAGCCCCTCCCTGGATTGGTTTGCGCCGGTAAACGCGCCCCGTACATGGCCGAACAATTCGCTTTCCAGCAACTCCGGCGCGATGGAGCTGCAATTCACGGGCACGAAGGGGCCGTTGCGCCCGCTGTAAAAGTGCAGGCAGCGGGCTGCGACCTCCTTGCCGGTACCCGATTCGCCCTCCAGTAACACGGTACTATTACGGCAGGCCACGCGTCGGATCAGGGTGAGCAACCCGCGCATGGCCTCGCTGCGGCCCACGATGCCCTCCAACTCGGGCGGGACCGGGCCTGGTGAGACGGGTGGTGTGTGCTCTTCATTGCGTAGCAAACCGTTCACCGCGTCGAGCAGGGCATCCACCGCAAATGGAGTGGTGAGGCACTGGGTCCGGGCCACCTCGGAGAGCCCCTGGCAATCGTCCCGGTGCGGGGTGATGAGCAATGCCGCCTGGCACTGGCCCTGGCGCCGCAGGCGTTTCACCCAATGCAGACCGGAGCAGTCCGGTAACTGCGCATCCACCAGCAGCAGATCGAACCGGCAGCCGGAAAGCAGGGCCTCTGCCGCTGTGGCGGTATCCGCCTCTTCAATGAGCTGGCAATGCTCGGCCAGAGCGTCCCGCAGCAACTGCCGCATACGTGGATCATGATGAACCACCAAGGCTGCAATGGAGCGCAGGGCTGGGCCCCTGTGGCTGTCACGGAAGGTATGATCGGCAGAGGTGGGCATGTCGGACAACAAGCCTCCGATCGGTTAGGGTGCATGAACGTTCCCGGACAACTGCACCTCGAAAAAGCGAGATGCCCCTTTTTGCACCACCTTGGCCCCCGATTGGGCAAGTATGACGCAATCCGCGGCCCGGACTTCAATTTAGTCCATTCCGGAACAGAATACGATAGCATGGGGAGCAGACCCCTGGCTGGAGGCTACGACAATGGCGAAAGTGACCGGTCTGGTACTGGCTGGCGGGCGTGCAACCCGCATGGGTGGACAGGACAAAGGGCTGGTGGAACTGTGTGGCAAACCCATGGTGCTCCATGTGATGGAACGCCTGAGCCCGCAAGTGGAGCACCTGGTGATCAATGCCAACCGAAACCTGGACCGGTACCGTCAGTACCGAGCCCCTGTGGTTAGCGACGCGTTTGGTGACTTTGCCGGACCGTTGGCAGGAATGGCCGCGGGGATGGCGGTTGCTGAATCTGAACTGATCTGTACGGTGCCCTGTGATTCCCCCCTGGTGCCAGCCGATCTGGTGCAGCGTTTGTATCGTGCCTGGAGCGAATCTGCCAATGGCATCGCGGTCGCCTGGGCTCACGGTCGCCTGCAGCCTGTGTTCGCTCTCATTCCCGTCGCATTGCTGGATGACCTGCAGGCGGCGCTTGTGGCGGGGGAGCGCAAGATTGACCGCTGGTATAGACGCCACCCCATGGTGGAAGTGGATTTCTCCGATCAGCCGGACACGTTTCTCAATGTCAACACACCTGCAGAACGGGACGCGCTGGAACAGCGACTTGTCCGGGACTCCGACGGAGCAGGGGGGCTGGCATGAATCTGCTGCAGGAACGGCTGCGCTCGCAACACGCTGCCTATGGTGACTGGCTGGCCCAGCGTCATGTCGCTGACCGAGAATTGCAACGGCTGCTGAACCGCCATGCGGCACGGCGCGCGGCACCACTGGTTCTGACCGGGAGTGTGGACGGGCGCCTGTCTGCGGCTGTGAGTCATTGGCTTGCCCGATACGGCGACAATCACGGCGATGTTCCTGTGTTCCGCTATCACTTCGGCAGCAGCCGGGATGCCCGTCGGTCCGGTCAGGTGGTCAACCAATTGCTGCATTGGCTTCAGGAGCAGGCCGGCCTCCGGGAGCCGGTGCCAGCTGCCCCTGCGACTGCGCAGGAGGTACTACCCAACTGGCTCGCGCGGGCGGCGGCGTCACGATCGTTGGTATTGATGCTCGATGGAGTGGACAGCCAGGAGGGCCTGAGCGATGACAGTGGTCCAGCCTGGTTGCCCGCCTTTCTGCCGGAGTCCGTGCGTCTGGTGATGACCATGCGCCCCGGGCCCGAGGCGGAGGCGCTGAGGCAGCGTGGCTGGGAAATCTACCCGGTGGATGACAGCAGCACATCCACAGTTGGGGATATGCTGGCGCAGTTGCCGGTGGGGCAGGCAGATGCCGTCTGCGCCCTGTGGGCCGCGCGGCACGGGCTGGAGCGGGACGTGGTACGGGGCCTGGGGTTCGATGACGCGGTGCCGGATGGGCTCACGTATCCGTGGGGCAATCATCTGTGCCTGGCCGGTGCAGAGGTGCAGGATGCCGCAGCCCGGAGGCTGATGCCGGATGGGATGGACCGGCAGGCCTGGCACGCACTGCTGGCACGTGGGCTGGAAGGCCGGCCAGAGGATCCGGTGCTGCTGGCCGAGCGCCTGTGGCATCTTGTGGCGGCGGCGGACTGGAGTTCCCTGGCGGCGCTGCTGACCGACCCGGCCGCGTTGCGCATCCTGCTGGCGCCGGAATGGCGGTATGAGCTCCTGGAGGCCTGGGCTGCCTGGGGAGCGGATGAGGCGCGGGTGCACTATTACCTGGAAGCCGTTCAGGGTTGGGCGCCGCGTGAGGTCACGGATGGGCCGGAACTGATCCTGAGTCTGACCGAGGCGTTCCGTGAACTTCAGCTGGACCAGGCGCTGGAGCCGCTGTTTCAGCATGCGATCAACCGGGAGCCGGGGGCTGAGGTGGGGTCGGCGTATGGTGGGTGGTTGATGGATCAAGGGCGGGCGCCGGAGGCGGAACCGCTGCTACGCCAGACGCTGGATGTGCTGGGAGGTCCCGCCGGCGATGCGGTCGAACTGCGGGCCGCCCGCCACCGGCTGGCCATGGTTCTGGAGCAGCAGGATCGACTGGACGAGGCGGAAGCCCTCTACCTGCTCGCGTTGAAGGAGCGCGAAGCCGCGCTGGGTCAACAGCATGTGGGGCTTCTGCCGCACCTGAACAATCTCGCTGCGGTGAGGAAGGCGCGGGATGATTATACGGGTGCGCGCGGGCTGTATCAGCGTGCGCTGAGCCTGGCCGAGCGCCATTACGGACAGCGGCACCCCACCACGGCGGCCTGCCTCGACAACCTGGCCGGCCTGCTCTACGCCGGACAGGATCTGGAAGCGGCGGAGGATCTCTATCAACGGGCGCTGGGTGTCGCGGAAGCGGCGTTCGGGCCGTCACATCCTGCCACCGCTGCCTCGGCCCACAACCTGGCCACGGTGATGGATGCCCGGGAGCAGTTCCAGGCAGCGGAGAGTCTGTTCCGCCGCGCGGTACAAATCCGGGAACTGGCGCTGGGAGCTGAACACATGGATACCGCTTCCAGCCTGCACAATCTGGCCGGGGTTCTGGATGCCATGGGGCGCTACGACGAGGCGGAACCGCTGTACCGCAGGGCGCTGGAGACCTGGGAGGCATTGGTGGGGCGTGAACATCCCGCGACTGCCACCACGGTGAACAATCTGGCCGATCTATTGCGTGAAACGCGCCAGTGGAATGAGGCGGAGGCCTTGTACCGGCGCAACCTCAAAACCTGGTCGGAATTGCTAGGTGAATCCCATCCGCATGTGATCATGACGCGGGCGGAGCTGGCAGGTCTGTATGCGGACAAGGCAGATCAGGGACGCGCCGAACCCTTGCTGCGTCAGGCATTGCAGGAGACGCTGGAAGTGATGGGTGGAGCGCATCCACAGCACGTCGCCTGCGTGACCCGGTTGGCGGCATTGCTCAGGGACAGCGGACGTCGGACAGAAGCCCGCGACCTGCTGCGGCAGGCCATCGACAGGGCCGAGGGCACACTGGGGATGCTATCACCGCTGGTGCAGAAGCTGCGCAAGCATCTTGACGCGCTGCAGCTTGACGGGAACCGCTTACACTGAGATTGAGCGCCAATGGCTCGCAGAGCACCATGGTAATGGATCAGCGCTTCCCTAACGTAAGATCACATCCACCAACAGATCAGGTTCCCGGTTGCTCAGCAGCACCACCCGGTCATAGCGGTCGGATTCCCGCAGGATGCGTGCAGCCACCTCCCGTCCCAGGCTCCGCTGTTCCGGCTCGTCCGCCATGTTCAGTACCGGAACCAAATGATGGTCGACGGTGCCTTGCTGCAGGCCCTCCGGGTGGGTATAGAGTGCGCTCATGGTTGCGGCCGTGATCGGGCTGCCCTCGCGCTGGCCGGTCACCCGAAGCACGCGCTCGAGGCGATGAGCGACACGATCAGTCAGGGCCTCGCCAATGGCCAGCAACGAGCTCACCACCAGCACGATGTTGGCGAACTCCGGAATGAAGGGCTCATGGGCGCCGGGCACCTTGATGCGACGCATGCGCGCGCCGTCCGCCTTGATCAGGCTGAGATCAAAAGCCCCCTGGCGGTGCAGTTCCAGGATCTGTTCGGCCGGTGGGCCGGCCAGCCGTCCGGGTTTGTCGGCGGGGCAGGCATACAGCAGCGGGGCAGCCGATTGCGGCGTGATGCGGTGGCGCAAGGTGGAGGCATCCGCAACCAGCACATGGGCTTTCAGGCCCCGGGGCGGTTGATATGTGAAGACTGAAGCCGTCATGGCCGCGCGGCCTGGATGCCGTTCCAGCAGGCCGTATAGAGTGCTCTTTTTGCCACCGGCGCCGATGGCGCACACCAGTCCCCGTTCCGCTTTCAGCGCCTGGAACAACGCCGTGGCGCTCATACAGCCGTATCCGTCCACGCGGCCACGCTCAGGATGCGGGGGAGGAATTCGGCAATGCACTGCCAGCGGGCACCGTGGTCGGCGGAGGCGAACAGGTGGCCGCTGGAGGTGCCAAAGTAGGCTCCGCAAGGTTGCAGCTGATCCAGGCAAAGCGCTTCCCGCAGCACCGTCACATACGCGTGATGCTGGGGCAGCCCGCCGGACCTGCTTTCCCAACTGCGTCCGCCGTCCGCGGAACGGAAGACCCGTAATCGGCCGCCCGGGGCGGTGCGTAGGTGGTTGCTGTCAATGGGGATCACCCACACCGTGTCCGGATCCGCATGCTCGGTGGCCAGGGCGTAGCCGAAGTCGCTGGGGAGTCCGTCGGTGATTTCCGTCCAGGTTTCGCCGCCATTGTTGCTCCGGTACACGCCGTTGTAGCACTGGCGATAGAGCCGATCCGGATCCAGCGGATGGGCAAGTAGCCGGTGGACATTGTGCCCACTGCGTGCGTGCCCACCCGGCAGGTGCTCTGCTCTTACGCCCCGGTTGATCGGCCGCCAGTGTGCACCGTGGTCATCGCTGCGGTAGACACCACCGGCGGAAACTGCCGCATACAGCCGCGCCGGGTCCAGCGGACACTGATGAATGGAGTGCAGGGAGAAGCCACCCTTGGCCGGCTCCCAGGTGTCGCGGCTCGGATGAGTATTTAATGCGTCCATCGGCGACCATCCACAGGCCCCGTCACGGCTGATGAACAGTCCGGCCGGGTCAATACCCGCATACAGGGTGCGGGGCTCAGAGGCGAGACCGGGTGCCAGATGCCAGATAGCCTTCAGACGGCTTCCCTGAAAATCTGACGGGTGGGTCGGAACGGCCTCCAGGGGATCCCAGCTGCGTCCGTAGTCCGTGGTGCGATAAAGGTGTGCCCCCCAGATCTCATGGTGGGTGGCCGCGTATCCCAGCCCGGGCGCCCGCGGATCAAGCCAGGCATGCAGCACCTCGTAACCCGCGATCAGCGGGCCCTGCATATGCCAATCCCGGCGTTGCCCGTCGCTGTGCAGGCGAAACAACCCTTTCTGTGTGCCGACCAGGAGGATCACCTGGGCGGGACGTTCCGATGAGGGCATACAGCGTTCACCTTCACGGCGTGTGACCAGACAAGATCCCATTCCACCAGAAACAACGAGCGCAAGGGAAGCGCTGATCTTGTGCCAGGGAATACGATAGAGTGGAGGGCATGAATACTGTCGTTCTCCCATTGCCATTGTGTGGCTGGCTTCAGCAGGAAAGCCGGCTGGGCTCGCCGCAAGAGGTCTGCGGTCTGGTGCTGGGCCAGCGCCAGGAGTCTGTGGTGCGGGTTCATCGGGTACTTGCGGCGGAAAACATTGCCGAGCGGCCAGAGACGGGTTACCTGATTGATCCCGAATTCTACCTGCAGGTGGAGCATCAGGCCGCCGACGAGGGGCGTTCGGTTGTCGGCGTCTACCACAGTCATCCCATGGGCAAGCCTGTTCCTTCCGATACGGATCTGGAACTGGCCTGGCCTGACTGGTCCTACGTGATCGTGGGCGCTGACGGCACTCTGCGGTCCTGGAGGCTGGTGGAAAAACGGTTTGTGGAGGAGGCCATCCGTCTTGAGTGAGGTGATTGTGCGGTTGCCGCCACCCCTGCGGGCCTTTGCGGACGGGAAAGCGGAATTGCGGCTGCCCGGCGCGACCGTGGGGCAGGTGCTCAGCTGCCTGAGTGATCTGCATCCCGGTGTGGGGCAGCGTCTGTTCGGCCCGGATAACGAACTGCGGCCGTACATCAACATCTTCCACGGCGAGCGCCACATTGCCCGGCTGGAAGGGCTTGCCACACCGGTGCGACCTGGCGATGTGGTGTCCATCATTCCGGCGGTGGCGGGGGGCTGACCACAAGGGCCCGGGGGCTTCAGTTGCCCATGACTCCCTCGAAAGGCTGCACGTCAACGTACTCGCCCGCCGCTATCGCCCCGCTGTCGTGTGGCACGACGATGAAGCAGTTCGCCCGGCTGACCGAATTCAGAATGCCCGAGCCCTGGCTGCCCGTGGTCCGGACCACCAGTTCCCCGTCCGGTTGCCGTTTCAGAATGCCCCGCTGGAATTCTGTGCGGCCGGGGCGTTTGCGCAGGCGGTCCAGCGTTCGTACCCGAAAGCTCAAGGGGCGCTCCAGCTTCTGTCCCATCATGCGGCGCAGTGCCGGCTGAACGAACTGGTACCAGGTGGCCACCACGGAAACCGGATTGCCGGGTAGGCCGAAGAACCGGGCTGAACCGATACGGCCGAATGCCAGCGGGCGTCCCGGCCGCATGGCAATTTTCCAGAAGCTCACTTCGCCCAGCTGTTCGAGGATATCCTTGACGAAGTCTGCTTCTCCAACGGATACGCCGCCGGAGGTGATGACAGCGTCCGCGAAACCGGCGGCGTCACGGAAGGCGGTCTCCATCGCTGCCGGCTCGTCCGGAACCACGCCCATGTCGGTGACGTCCACGCCCAGGCGTTGCAGAACGGCGTGAAGGGTGTAACGGTTGCTATCGTAGATCTGGCCCGCCTCCAGCTGCGTACCGGCACTCTGCAGTTCATCGCCGGTGGAGAAATAAGCCACGCGAAGCCGGCGGTACACGCCAATCTCCACCAGACCAAGGGATCCCAGCATGCCGAGTTCCGCCGGTCCCACACGCGTGCCGGCTGAGAACACGGTCTGCCCCAGTTGCAGGTCCTCGCCGGCGCGGCGGACGTTCTGGCCCGGTTTATGGTCGGCGCCAATGCGCACGGAGTTCCCATCCGCTTCGGCCTGTTCCTGGATCACCACCGTGTCACTGCCCGGCGGCATGGGTGCCCCGGTCATGATGCGCACACACTCGCCCGCGGCCACCGTCCCGTGGAACGGGCGGCCGGCGAGCGCGGTGCCCACCAGCCGCAGCGCGGCCGTGCCTGATGCCGGCAGGTCGGCGGCGCGCAGCGCATAGCCATCCATGGCGGAGTTGTCATGCGCGGGGACATCCACAGTGGAGCGGATATCCTCGGCCAGCACCCGACCCAGCGACTGGCGGACATTAAGGCGTTCCACACCGGCGACGGGCTGGATGTCGGTCTGGATGCGCTCCCAGGCAGCGTCTACGGGTAGGGAGGTCGGGTCGGAATCGTCCTGGCAGGACGGATCAAAACTGATCTGCTTGTTCATGTGATGGGATTGGTTCGCCTTATCCCCCGGTCACACTCATGTGCCGGAAGATCACGGGTTTGGCGTCCAGGTTGAAGTCATGACCACGGGGCTTGATGTCCATGGCGGCGACAATGGCACGCTTGAGTCGGTCCATGTCGCCGGGATGACTGCGCAGGACCTGTTTCAGGTTCATGGAGTGCTCCTGGCCCAGGCACAGAAGCAGTTGCCCCTCCGTGGTTACGCGCACCCGGTTGCAGCTGTCACAGAAATTGTGACTATGCGGCGAAATGAAACCAACGCGCGTATCGCTGCCCGGAATCCGGAAATAGCGGGACGGACCACCGGTTTTCTCCGCCGTTTCCACCAGTTCATGCCGTGCGCGGATCAGATCTGCCACCTCGTCACTGGACATGTAGACTTCGGCGCGATCATGGTCGTCGATGACGCCCAGCGGCATTTCCTCGATGAAACTGATGTCCATGCCGCGATCAAGGACGTAGCGCACCAGGTCGAGGATTTCATCGTCGTTGCGGTTCCGCATGGCGACGGTATTGATCTTGATACGCTCGAAACCTGCATCCCGGGCCGCGTCGATCCCCCGCAGGACCTTGTGCAGATCGCCAACCCGGGTGATGCGGCGGAAGCGCTCCGGATCGAGGCTGTCCAGGCTGATGTTCAGGCGTCGTACGCCGGCATCCCGTAGGGGCTGTGCCAGGCGCTCCAGCTGTGAACCGTTGGTGGTCAGCGTCAGTTCGCGGAGCCCGGGCAATCGGCCCAACTCGCGAAACAGCCAGATCACATTATTGCGGACCAGAGGCTCACCCCCGGTGATGCGGAGCTTCGTGACCCCCAATTCGGTGAAGGCGCGACCCAGCGTGGCCATTTCCTCCAGCGTCAGCACCTGTGCCCGGGGCAGAAACGTCATGTCTTCGCTCATGCAATACACACAGCGAAAATCGCAACGGTCTGTGACTGACAGGCGCACATAGGTCACGTGTCGCCCGAATCGGTCCACAAGCTTGTCCGGGAGTCCGCTGTCTGCGCTCATGGGCGTCCTCGTTTTCTTGGTTCTGCGCCGGAAACAGTCCGACATAGCCCACAATACAAATATCATGCCTCGAACGAAAGCCTGCCAGGGTGTTTTCAGTGTATTTCCCTGCAACCGGCGCCAGAAGCCGGTTTTTTTCTGCAGTTTGACGCATGAGCACGCGCCGGGTCAGACCCTGTTACGCGTCCTGCCCCAAAGCCGGAGCACCATGGGAATAGATCAGTGCTTCCCCAGAAATATGGTGCAGCGTGTCATGGTGCATTTTGTCTCAGTGTTACCCGCGGCGGTCGCTTTTGACCCAGTGTCACGCACTCCTGACAACGGCGCGGACACGCCACAGGTAGCAATATGCTGCATCTATCTACTGGTACGGGGTTTGCTAGGAAATCAGTCAAACACACGAAAATCTGGAGGAGAGCCACGCCCTTGCGTCTGAATGATCAGAATGATCAGAGCAGTGACCAGCAATCCGTGGACCATGCGCTGCCCGGAGTGGCGCGTTTGCCTGTGGCCGTGATGATCGGCTGCCCCGGCGGTGAACCTGCCAAATCGGCGCGGAATTGGCAGATCACCGGTGTGATCGCGGGTCAGCAATTCGCTGCCGATCAGGTCCAGTGCAGCCAGGTGCGGTCCGGGCCGGACGCCGAATTGTATCTCTGGCGGGGTTTCAGTCTGCGGCTGCGGCCTGCGCAGGCGGCGGACTATGCGCTCAATCTGGGCTCCGGCAACCCGCGGGTGTTCGTGATTGCGCGGTTTGAGCCCGGTTTCGGGCTGCGCCCGCTGCAAGTCACGGTCAGCCTGGATGAGGCGCAGAATCTCGACACCACCGAGCTGCGCAGTGCTGATGAACTGGTGCTCAACGCTCCCATGCCGGGAGAGGTTGGGCTTTGGGTGGAGGATTTCGTTAACACGCACTACCAGCCGCGCCGCAAGGGCGGCAAGCGCGGTAAGCGGCGCAGCAAAGCGATTTATGACGCGGAAGTCGGAGACTACGCCGGAGACGATGCATGACTGAGCAAAAGACTCCCGTGAATCCAAAGATCACCGCAGAGCTGGAATCCGAGGAAACCGGTTTTCTGAGCCGTTGGTCCCGCCGCAAAGCCGGGTTGGAGCCGGAAGAGCCCGATGTTCCGATGCCCACGACGGAACAAGCGGTGCCAGAGCAGGCGAGTGGTGAAGCGGCAGGGGCAACGGATTCTGTCCGGGTGGACCCCCGCACGGGAAAACCGGTGGATGAGCTCACGGATGAGGACATGCCGCCGGTGGAGTCCCTGAATGAGAATTCGGACCTCAGTGTGTTCATGGGCAAACGCATTTCGCCCGCCCTGCGCATGAAAGCGCTTAACCGGGTATTTCATACCGCCAAGTTCAACAAAGTGTGTTTGTGCGCCGAGTACGCGGACGACTACACGAATTTCACGCCCATGGGCGACATCATCCCCCACGATCTGAAACAGGCGATCGTGCGTGAGGCCACCAAGCTCCGTGACCGCTTGTCCGAACACGGCTTGGAAATCAGTGCCGAGGATGCCGAGACGCGCGTGGCCGCCGAGTACCGCGGAGAAAAGCTCCCGGATATCGAGGAATTGGCCCGGGAGACCACGCAGCAGGAAATCGCACAGGCGGAGCGGGAGCGCCCCGACCGCCTGCAAGGCTGACACCGACGCCGGGTACAACCTGGCCAACAGAGACGCCATGACAGAACTTCTGAGACTTTACGACGACCTGGGTTTTGGTGAGGACGCTCGTGCCACGGCGGCACGGCGTGCCGCTCTTGCCGCAGCGCTGGCTGTGGAGGTGGACCCGACATCGATTGTTGATTATCGGTCCGCCGGATTCCTGCTCATCATCGGTGGCGAGTTGGATGCCCTGGAGTGTGCCGATATGCTGCGGAGCCGGCTCCATTGCACTGTCATGGCCACGAATCGGCACGACGGGGAACTCTCCGAGTCGGCCCGGTCGGCGCTTGCGGACGAGGGGCAGGTGCTCATGCTTCACGGTGAGCCGGGACCGATTGAAGGTCATCTGGGAAGGTTTTCGGTCCGCCTGCGCACACCCCGGGGAGAGGATCTGGCGCCAGCGGAGTTCAGCCGCGCGGATCACCCCTATTTCGATCTGGTGCTGGATTTGCGTCGCGAGCCCGGGCTGCGCATGGAACTGCCACCGTTCGGTTATTACGCCCCGGCCGGGGATGCCGAGCGGCTTGCGCGGGCCATGGACGAGATACCGCAGATGACCGGGGAATTCGAAAAGCCGCGTTTCTATCATTACAACCCGGACATCTGTGCCCACGGTGATAGCGGGCTCACCGGGTGTACACGCTGCATCGACGCCTGCCCGACGGGTGCTATCCGCTCACTGGGTGAGCAGGTGGAGGTTGATCCGTATCTATGTCAGGGCGCGGGCACCTGCGCCAGTGTCTGCCCAAGCGGCGCCATGATTTACGCCTATCCCGGGCCCAAGGACCAGATTGCCCGGCTCCGGGGGATGTTGCAGGCATATCGTGATGCGGGAGGTGAGGCCGGCCCGCTACTGGTATTTCATGATGACGAGGCCGGTGAGCAGCGTCTGCGGGCGTTGGCACCGGGGCTGCCCGTGAACAGTATTCCCGTGCGGGTGGCGGACATCGGTTCCGTGGGTATGGATCAGTGGTTCAGCGCGCTGGCCTATGGCGCCGGGGGTATTGTGCTGATCGACACCGGAGAGGTTCCGGGCACCGTGCGTGGCGCCATGCAGGCACAACTGGACTACGCACGTCCTATCCTGGAGGCCATGGGCTACAGCCCGCAGCGGCTTTGCTGGCTCGATGTCCACCAACAGGCTGACGCCCTGGATGGCATTGATCCACTGGACATTTCGGCCGCCAGCTTCGATACCTTTAATGAGAAGCGTGGCACCTTGCGTCTGGCGCTGGACCATCTGTTTGAGCAGGGCAGTGCGCGGCCGGTGGAGGTCAATCTGCCCCAGGGCGCACCCTTCGGGCGCGTGCAGGTGGATACCGAGGCCTGCACGTTGTGCATGTCCTGTCCGCAGGTCTGTCCGACCCGGGCTTTGACGGATGCCGGCGACAAGCCGCAGCTGAGCTTCACCGAAGATCTCTGCGTGCAATGCGGCCTCTGTGAGGTCGCTTGCCCGGAGAACGCGATCACGCTGGATGCCCGCTTCCTGTTCGACTGGGAGCAGCGGCGGCGTCCGCGGGTGCTGAATGAGGAGGAGCCGTTCTGTTGTGTGAGTTGCGGCAAGCCGTTCGCCACGGCCAGCGTGATTCAGCGTATGACGCAGCGGCTAGAAGGCCATCACATGTTCCAGACGGCTGAAGCTGTGCGTCGCCTGCAGATGTGCGGGGACTGCCGGGTGGTGGACATGTTCCAGGACGATCTGGAAGGCGGTTCCAAGCCGCGTTGGTTCGGGCCGCAATAGGGAGCGTCGAGATGAAGGCAGTAGATCAAATCCCGAACGACAGCGCTGTTGCGGCACAGGATGCGCAGCGTGCGGGAACCTGGACATTGCTCGGCCGTCTGCTTGCCGGGCCGCCGGACCATCAGGTTCTGGAACTGATCAAAGGCATCGGAGATGCATCGCCCGGAAACCCGGATCCCGTTGCCCAGGGCTGGATGGACCTGAGGCAGGCGGCTTTGGAAATGGCTCCCGAGCAGCTGGATCCGGAATTTCAGGATGTGTTCATCGGCATGGGCGGCGGGGAAGTGACCCCGTATGCCTCCTGGTACCGATCCGGCTCTCTGATGGAGCGCCCGTTGGTGGCGGTGCGGCAGGAACTGGAGGCGCTGGGTATCCGGCGTCTGGCAGACAACAACGAGCCGGAGGATCACGCGGCCACACTGTGCGAGACCATGGCGCTGGTGATCAGTGATCCGGAAGTGGACTTCGACTGGCAGCGGGACTTCTTCCAGCGGCATCTGGAGCCCTGGATGGGGCACTTTTTCAAGGATCTTCAGCAGGCGCCCTCAGCCCGATTCTATAAGGCAGTGGGGGGGCTTGGTGAGACCTTTGTGCGGCTTGAGGAACGTTTCTTTGCCATGCCGGCCTGAGCGTCGGCATTTGATAACGAGACATTGCGATTGAGTGAGGGAGGAGAGAGCAATGAGCAGACAAGAGGATCAGGGGCTGACGTCCCGTCGACGTTTTCTGAAGACGGTGGCCGCCACCGGCGGCGCCGTGGCCGTGACCGCAGCTGTGGGCCAGGCGGCAACTGCATCGGAGAGCGAACCCGAGCAGCCCGCGGCTCGCAGCGAGACCGGCTACCACGAAACCCCGCATATCCGGGACTACTACGCCAGGGCGGAGTTCTGAGGCCCGTGCCCCGGAACTCCCGCTGACGTAAGGAGAACGACCATGAAACTGATGAAGAAAAGCGGTGCGGCGGCAAGCTCCTCCCTGGCCCCCGGCCTGCTGGGCAAGGCCATCGGTCGACGGACCTTCCTGCAGGGAACCGGTCTCGCGGTGGGGGGCGCGGCAGTGGCGGGCCTGTTGCCCACCAGCATGGTGAAAAAGGCCAAGGCAGCGCGGCGCATTGACCCCAATGCGGAGATCCGTCGCGTCAAGACGGTCTGCGGTCATTGCTCCGTCGGATGCAGCACCATCGCAGAAGTACAGAACGGCGTCTGGATCGGCCAGGAGCCGGCTTTCGACAGCCCTATCAACCTGGGCGCGCATTGTGCCAAGGGCGCGGCCCTGCGTAACCACGGCCATAGCGCGCGACGGGTCAAATACCCGATGAAGCTGACCAACGGCCGCTGGCAGCGCATGAGCTGGGAGGACGCCATCAACGAGATCGGCGACAAGCTGTTGCAGATCCGGAAGGACTCCGGGCCCGACGCGGTATGGTTCGCCGGGTCTTCCAAGGCGAACAACGAAGGGGCCTACCTGCAGCGGAAGTTCGCCGCATTCTGGGGCTCCAACAACTGCGATCATCAGGCCCGTATCTGCCACTCCACCACCGTGGCCGGTGTGGCGAACACCTGGGGCTATGGCGCCCAGACCAACTCGTACAACGACATCAACAAGTCGAAATGCATCGTCATGTGCGGGTCCAACGCCGCCGAAGCCCATCCGGTGGCCATGCAGATGATCCTGCGTGGCAAGGAGCAGGGTGCGAAGCTGATCGTGATGGATCCGCGCTTCACCCGCACCGCGGCCCATTCGGACATCTTCGTCCGGTTCCGGTCCGGGACCGATGTGCCGCTGATCTGGGGCATTCTCTGGCATGTCTTCGACAATGAGTGGGAGGACCGGGAATACCTGCGTCAGCGCGTGTTCGGCATGGATCGGGTCCGCGAAGAAGTGGCGAAGTGGACGCCCGACGAAGTGGAACGGGTGACCGGCGTGAGCCGGGAGGGCCTCTACGAGGTGGCGAAGACCATGGCCGAAAACCGTCCCGGCACCTTTGTCTGGTGCATGGGCGGTACCCAGCACACCATCGGCAGCAACTACGTGCGCGCCTACAACTGCCTGCAGCTGGCCCTGGGCAACATCGGTGTCGAGGGTGGTGGTGCCAATATCTTCCGCGGCCACGACAACGTACAGGGCGCGACCGACATCGGCCCGAACCCGGACAACCTCCCTGGTTACTACCCGATCTCGGAGGCTGGCTGGCAGCATTGGTGCCGTGTCTGGGACGTGGACTACGAATGGCTCAAGGCCCGGTTCGATGACAACGAGTACGACGACGGCCGCGGCGGCACCATCAAGCCCATGAACACGGGTGGCATCACGGTGTCGCGCTGGATCGACGGGGTGTTGGAGCAGAAGGAGAACATCGCCCAGAGCGACAACATCCGTGCTGTCATGTTCTGGGGGCATGCACCCAACTCCCAGACCCGCGGGCCGGAAATGAAACGCGCGATGGAGATGCTGGATCTGCTGGTCGTCATCGACCCGTATCCGACGGTGTCGGCGGTGTTGCACGACAGGAAGGAGAACACCTACCTGCTGCCGGCTGCCACCCAGTTCGAGCAGTCCGGTTCCGTGACCGCGTCGAACCGCTCCATTCAGTGGCGTGATCAGGTCATCGATCCGCTCTATGAGCACAAACCCGACGGGGAGATTGCCTACCTGCTGGCGAGCAAACTGGGCTTCGCCGATGAGATGTTCAAGCACATCGAGGTGAGGGACAACAACCCCGTGCCAGAGAGCGTCCTGCGGGAGATCAACCGGGGGGCCTGGTCCATTGGCTATACGGGCCAGAGCCCGGAGCGGCTCAAGGAGCATATGGCGAACCAGGGTCACTTCGATGTGGTGAGCCTCAAGGCGGAAGGCGGGCCGCTGGATGGCGAAACCTATTGTCTCCCCTGGCCCTGCTACGGCACACCGGAAATTAAACACCCCGGAACACATGTGCTGTATGACACCAGCAAACACGTCATGGAAGGCGGCGGCAACTTCCGCGCCAATTTCGGGACGGAGTACGAGGGCGAGACCCTGCTGGCCGAGGATTCCTGGTCCAAGGGTGCTGCCATTGAGGGTGGCTATCCGCAGTTCGATTCGGAACTGCTCAAGCAACTCGGCTGGTGGGATGACCTGACCGAGGATGAAAAGCGCCAGGCAGAGGGTCGGTCATGGACCACGGACCTCTCTGGCGGCATCATCCGCGTGGCCATGAAGCACGGTTGTCATCCCTTCGGCAACGCCAAGGCCCGGGCCTATGTCTGGAACTTCCCCGACCCGGTGCCGATTCACCGTGAGCCCCTGTACACCCCGCGGTACGACCTGGTGTCGGATTACCCCACCTACGAGGACCGCAAGGTGTTCTACCGGCTGCCCACGCGCTGGAAGTCGGTACAGGCGCGGGATTACAGCCGCGAGTTTCCGCTCATTCATACCTCGGGCCGGCTGGTGGAGTACGAGGGCGGTGGCGAGGAAACCCGCTCCAACCCCTGGCTCGCCGAGCTGAAGCAGGACATGTTTGTGGAGATCAACCCGGCAGATGCGAATGATGCCGGCGTGCGGGACGGTCAGATGGTCTGGCTGGAAGGGCCGGAAGGTGGTCGCATCCGCATCAAGGCACTGGTCACGCACCGGGTGGGTCGTGGCACGGTCTTCACACCGTTCCACTTTGGTGGGCACTTCCAGGGGGAGGACCTGCTCAGCAAGTACCCGGATGGTTCGGCGCCGTATGTGCGCGGTGATTCCACGAATACCGCCACCACCTACGGCTACGATGCCGTGACCATGATGCAGGAAACCAAGACCACGCTGTGCCGTGTGGTGCCCGCATAAACCGAATGGAGGAGAGCCATCATGGCCAGAATGAAATTTCTCTGTGACGCGGAGCGCTGCATCGAATGCCAGGCCTGTGTCACGGCGTGCAAGAACGAGCACGAAGTGCCCTGGGGCGTAAACCGGCGACGGGTCATCGTCATGAACGACGGCCGGCCCGGTGAAAAATCCGTTTCGGTGGCCTGCATGCACTGCTCGGATGCGCCATGCGCGGCGGTCTGCCCGGTGGACTGCTTCTACACCACGGCAGACGGTATCGTGCTACACGATAAGGACCTGTGCATTGGTTGCGGTTACTGCTTCTACGCCTGTCCGTTTGGTGCGCCACAGTACCCGCAGCAGACGGCTTTTGGTGTGCGCGGCAAGATGGATAAGTGCACCTTCTGCGCCGGTGGTCCGGAGATCGCGCATTCCGAGGAGGAATTGACCAAGTACGGAACCAACCGTATCGCGGAGGGCAAGTTGCCGCTCTGCGCGGAGATGTGCGCCACCAAGGCCTTGCTGGCCGGTGACGGTGACATTGTTGCTGATATCTACCGCAAGCGGGTGATGCGTCGTGGCGGTCGGCCCCAGACCTGGGGTTGGCAGGCTGCATACGGCCAGGATGCCTGAGTCCGGCTGGGGCCCGGGGCTCCCAGGGGAGCCCCGGAGTTTCCATAAAACGCGAATCAAAAGGAGCCCAACCATGCCGAACAAAGCCATGCTCGCCCTGGCGGCCGCTGCCAGCTTGTCCCTACTCACCGCTTGCGGGTCCGATGTGACCATCTACGAAGCGGGCGTGTACAAGGGCAAGCACGATGAGACGGCCACCGAGGAAGCAGCGCAGCGCCGTCAGGATCAGCTGCGTGATCGTGCCATGACCGGCATGACAGACCGTTAGGAGGCCTTGCCATGAGCGCAGAAAGCGAACTGAAGCGGCGCCAACGTCGCTGGCGGTCCATGCTGTGGAGCCTGGTGGCCATATTGGTGCTGTCGGTCGCGTTGCCCTCTTTGGGCTACGTGATGGCGCAGCAGTTCTATGGCGCTGAGCGCGAGTTCAGTGAAGATCGGGCCACCAATCCGAGATCGGATATGTGGCGGGATGCACGGGAAGGTCAGGGGGGCTTCACCACGCAGACAGGGCCCTATGTGACAAACACGTTGATCTCCAATGTGGGGGAGAACTGGCGTCAGATCCGCACCGGACCGATGACCACCTGGGGCGGCTGGTTTCTGATCGCCGTGCCTATCGTGATCGTTCTGTTCTTCCTGGTCTTCGGCCGGGTAAAGCTGGAGGAGGAACGATCCGGCCTGACTGTGCGGCGATGGCGTGCTTATGAGCGTGCCCTGCACTGGTTCACGGCCGCCAGTTTTATCATCCTCGCGATTACCGGGCTCAGCCTGCTGTTCGGCAGAACGGTGTTGATCCCGCTCTTCGGGCCCCAGGGCTTTGCCGCTTACGCCCAGGGCGCGATGTACGTGCACAACTTCCTTGGGCCGGTGTTCTCGGTGGCCCTGCTGGCCATGATCGTGCTGTGGATTCGCCATAATATTCCCAACCGGACCGACTGGCAGTGGTTCAAACAGGGAGGCGGCATTGTTGGCAAGAGGCACCCATCGGCGGGCAGGTTGAACGCGGGCGAGAAGGTCTGGTTCTGGCTCGGTGTGGTGGTGCTGGGCATTGTTGTGAGCGTCAGCGGTTTTGTGCTGGATTTCCCGATCTTCGGCCAGACACGTGAAACCATGGCAATCGCTCAGGTGGTCCATGCCGTGGCGGCCATCATCTGGATCGGTTTCTTCTTCGGGCATGCCTACATTGGCACCATCGGCACGGAGGGTGCATTGGAAGGCATGACCCGGGGCAGGGTGGATGTCAACTGGGCCAAGCAGCACCACGACCTGTGGTATGAGGAAGTGCTGTCCAGCGGCGAGCAGCCGGTGAGCGAGGAAGCGCTAAAGAAGTCAAAGGCGGACCGTCAGGCCGGAACTGCGGCCGGGCAAGCCAGCCACTAACCGGTGGCCAGACTGAGGAATGGCAGAGGCCCCCGGGTCTCTGCCGTTTTTCTGTCCGGTAGCCCGTTCAGGAGAGGAAATGAAGTTTCTGCGTGTTGCCCGACTCGATGACACGGATGAATTCGTCTACGAGCCGGCTGCCGGTGTCGGTGAACTGGCCGTGCCCGGCACCTTCGTATTCACATTTTCCGACGATGATCCGGAGACTCTTGATGGCAAGCGACTTCAGGCCTTCCGCAACGGGTTTCTGGGGATGCGGAGTTTTGGCTGGGCAACCGTGGTGGTGGTGTCTGACGTCAGCGATGCCGAGTACAAGGGCGTTGTCGAAACCCTGGCGCAACACTTTGTTGCCAACTATGGGGCCCCTTCGCTGCAGGCAGCGCTCCCGCTGGCCCGGGAGGAGGCGGAGTACGCGGCAAGCCTCTGTGAGCATGAGGTCAACACGCTGCTGGCCCTGGAGCGTCACGCGGATGCCGAGGGGATACACGAAACCTTTAAGGTGATCCGGCCTCAGGCGGATTGGGAGGGTCAGGGCAAGCCCGTGAAGATCTGGGATCTGGTTCCGGAGGACGGCAAAGACTGAGTCCGGAGCCTGCAGGCCGGTGGACGCCTGATGGCGTGCCGCCGGCCCGGCAGACAATATGGCTGGGCGTCTGCTAGTTGAGCATACCCTGCAGGCGTTGGCGGACAATGCCTTCGGCCTCGCCCACCATGCGCTCCACCAGATCCTTTACGGAAGGGATGTCGTTGATCAGGCCCTGCACCTGGCCGGCGGACCAGACACCATGGTTGGGATCGCCTTCCTCGTACACCACCTTGCCCCGCTTGCCGGAGACCAGTGGCGCCAGGTCTTCGATGGTGGCATCGCCGCGCCCTTCGATGGACACGACTTCCTGGCTCACCGCATTCTTGGCAACGCGAGATGTGTTCCGCAGAGTACGGAAGATAAGATCGGTATCGCGCTCACTATTGGCGACAATCTGTTCCTTGATGTTCTGGTGAATCGGCGATTCCTTGGTGCACATGAACCGGGTGCCCATGTTCACGCCGTCGGCACCGAGCGCCAGGGCGGCAACCAGCCCGCGCGCGTCACCAATGCCGCCAGAGGCGATCATCGGGATCTTGACCTTATCGGCGGCGGCCGGGATCAGGATCAGTCCGGGCACATCGTCCTCACCGGGGTGGCCGGCACATTCGAAGCCGTCGATGGAGACCGCGTCCACACCGAGCTTCTCTGCCTTCAGCGCATGGCGGACGGCCACGCATTTGTGAATCACCTTGATGCCGTGGGCCTTGAAGTCATCGATATGCTCCTGCGGGTTGTTACCGGCAGTTTCCACAATCTTCACACCCGACTCGATGATGGCCTGCCGGTACTCAGCATACGGAGGCGGCGTCAGTGCCGGCAGAATGGTCAGGTTCACGCCGAAGGGCTTATCGGTCATTTCCCGGCAGCGGGCGATCTCCTTGCGCAGATCGTCCGGTGTGGGCTGGGTCAAGGCAGTGATAAACCCCAGGGCGCCCGCATTGGCCACAGCCGCGACCAGTTCGGCACGGCCTACCCATTGCATGCCGCCCTGGACGATGGGGTGCTGGACGCCAAACGTTTCGGTGAATCGGGTCTTGAACACAGTGGTGCTCCTTTATTCATCGAGGTCCGCCGCAACACAGCGACGGTACAGGAACGCCACCGCAGGGGCTCCTTTGTCGGAACCGATGCGGTGACGGTCGGGGAGTTGTCAGCGCAGGCTGTCGTTGATCACCTGCAAGGCATAGTTATTCGGGCACAGTTCCGCTTCATTCAGGTCGCGCAGCGGCTTCTTCGTGGTGCCCAGAGTTTGATGCAGGTCGTCGTTCTCCGGCTCCATGTACAACAAGCCGGTGAGGAAGCGGCCGGCCTCCTTGTGGTTTTCGATGGCCGTGAGCGCCGAGCGCCTATCCAGCACATCCAGGTCCTCGTCACCTTTGTACAGATGAATGACGGAACCGTCGTGGAGGGTGACCTCATGGGTGAAATCCGGCTGGTACTTGGCCGTGATCTCCGACTTCATGGGCACGAAGTCAACCTTGCCCGTGGCCTCGATGTGATCCCTGACAAATTCGTAGCCCTTGGTGGACTGCGGCGTGTTGTTGAAGGTCACGCAGGGGGAGATCACGTCGATGAAGGCAAATCCCTTGTGTGCGATGGCAGCCTTCAGCAGCGGGATGAGCTGCTCCTTGTCACCGGAGAAGCTGCGCGCCACAAAAGTGGCGCCTTGCTGCAAGGCCATGGTGCACAGGTCGATGGGCTCGAAGCGGTTCACCTTACCGGCTTTGCTGACACTGCCCACATCGGCGGTTGCCGAGTCCTGACCCTTGGTCAGCCCATAGCAACCATTGTTGGCTACGATGTAGATCATGTTCAGGTTCCGGCGCACCACATGGGCGAACTGGCCCAGGCCGATGGAAGCGCTGTCACCGTCACCGGACATGCCCAGGTAAATCAGGTCGCGGTTGGCCAGATTGGCGCCGGTGGCCACGGAGGGCATACGCCCATGTACCGAGTTGAAGCCGTGTGCCTTACCCAGGAAATAGGTGGGCGTCTTGGATGAACAGCCGATCCCGGACAACTTGGCCACCTTGTGCGGCGGCACGGACAGTTCGAAGCAGGCCTGGATGATGGCGCCGCTGATGGAATCATGTCCGCACCCGGAGCACAGCGTGGACAACGACCCTTCGTAATCACGACTGGTCAACCCAAGCTCGTTAGTGGGTAGTGCGGGGTGGCGGAAACTGGGGCGTACGTATGACATGCGTGTTTCCCTCAGGCCTTCTTCTTCAGCGGTACCACATTGTTGCGGTCCAGCACCTTGCGCACGCCGGCGACGATATCGCTGGCCGTGATCGACAGGCCGTCGTAGCGTCTTACCGATGGCAGGCGGGCTGGATCATGCTCGCATTCGTTCATCAGCAGGGTGCGCATCTGGCCGTCGCGATTCATTTCCACCACGAACACCTGCTCATGATCAGCCAGGAATTGCTGGACCTGGCGGTTGAACGGGAAGGCGCGGATCCGCATGGCGTCGATGTGCACGCCATGCTCCTCGCGCAGGATGTCCAGCGCCTCGTCACAGGCATGGACCGAGCTACCATAGAACACCATCCCAATGCTGGATTGCGGGGAATCCTGATACAGCACGGGTTCCGGAACCAGGGTCTTGGCGGTGTCCCATTTGCGCAGCAGGCGGTCCATGTTGCGCACATAGGCCTCGCCTTCCTCGGTGTACTGGGCGTACTCATCGCGGGACGTGCCCCGGGTGAAAAACGCACCCTTGATGGCATGGGTGCCCGGGTAGGTGCGATAGGGGATGGCATCACCGTCCACATCCAGATAGCGCCCGAAACGCGCATCCATGTTCTCGAGCTCGGATTCGTTGAACACCTTGCCGCGATCGTAACGCCGCTCGTCGTCCCACTCCAGCGGGTCCGACAGGTGTTCGTTCATTCCCAGATCCAGGTCACTCATCAGAATGATAGGCGTCTGCAACCGGTCCGCCAGGTCAAAGCTGGCGGCGGCCATGTCAAATGCTTCCTTGGGCGTGCCGGGAATCAGCAGCACCTGCTTGGTGTCACCATGGGATGCGTAGGCCGCGAACAGGATGTCCGACTGCTGCGTACGTGTCGGCATACCCGTGGAGGGGCCGGCACGCTGCACATCCACCAATACCACCGGGATCTCGGCAAAATACGCCAGCCCGAGGAACTCGCTCATCAGTGACACGCCGGGCCCGGAGGTGGCGGTAAAGGCGCGGGCACCATTCCAGCCCGCGCCAATGGCGATGCCGATAGCGGACAACTCGTCCTCGGCCTGGACCACGGCGAACTTCTTGTTGCCGCTGCCCGGATCGATGCGTAGCCGGTTGCCGTATTTCTCATAAGCCTCCACGACGGAGGTGGACGGCGTGATCGGGTACCAGGCCGCGACGGTGGCTCCACCGTAGATGGCCCCCAGACCCACCGCTTCATTCCCTTCCAGCAGAATGCGGTTGCCGATGCCATCGGAGCGTCGTGTCGTGATGGGGAGCGGTGATTCCAGATGCTCCTTCACGTACTGATAGCCCAATTCCAGCGCGTGGATGTTGGGCGCGACCAGCTTTTCCTTGCCCTTGAACTGGTCGGCCACCAGGGTGTTGAACACTTCGAATTCCATGTCCAGCAGCGCCGCCAGGGCGCCCACATAGATCACGTTCTTGAACAGCTGTCGCTGGCGCGGATCGCTGTACTCCCGGCGGCAGATATCGGTGAGCGGGACGCCGATAAAGTTCACGTCGTCCCGGTGCAGGTTCGGATCCAGCGGCTTGGTGTTGTCGTACAGGAAGTAGCCACCGGGTTCCAGGCCCTTCAGATCCTTTGCCATGCTCTGCGGATTCACCGATACCATGATGTCGTAGCCGCCGCGCCGCCCCAGGTGCCCTTGCTCGCTGACCCGAACCTCATACCAGGTGGGCAGCCCCTGGATGTTGGACGGGAAGATGTTCTTGGCACTGACCGGAATACCCATCCGGTAGATGGCTTTGGCAAACATTCCGTTGGCACTGGCGGAGCCGGTGCCATTGACGTTGGCAAAACGGATGACGAAATCGTTAACGGAACTTATCGGGCGCATGCATTACCCGCCTTGGTTACGTGGTAGAGGA
>SLCE01000156.1 GCA_007125985.1 Ectothiorhodospiraceae bacterium
CAGCTGTCCGGCCTTGCCGAGCGCACCGGGGCGGAGATCATCTACCGGCCCATGCTGCTGGGCGGCGTGTTCAAGGCTACCGGCAACCGGTCGCCGGCCGAAGTGCCGGCGAAGAGCCGTTACATGCGGAAAGATATGGCGCGCTACGTGCAGCGCTACGGCATCCGCTTCAAGCACAATCCGGATTTTCCCATCAACACGCTGTTCCTGATGCGCGGCGCTGAGGCCTACCGGGATACGCCGGACTTCCACCGTTACCTCACCGCCGTGTTCGAGGCCATGTGGGCCGAGCCGCGCAACCTCAACGAACCGGAGGAGGTGGGTAAGGTGCTGCAGACCGCCGGTTTCGACCCGGCCGATGTCATGCGCCGGGTGGAGAGCCAGGAAGTGAAGGACCGGCTGAAGGCGTCCACGGCAGAGGCGGTGGAGCGTGGTGTGTTCGGTGCGCCCACGTTTTTCGTCGACGAGGACATGTGGTTCGGTCAGGACCGGCTGGACTGGGTGGAGGCGGCATTAGGGAAGCGTTGACAAGGCTCAGGCGTAGGCCGCGCAGAGGCCGACTGTCGCCGGGGCAGACCGCTGGTCGCCCCGACGACCTCCGGCCTGCATTCACGTGGCGCGCAGCTCCTTTTTCAGGATTTTGCCCACCGGGTTGCGTGGTATTTCATCAACCAGCTGCAGCTTTTCCGGCAGCTTGTACACGCTCATGCCGATCTGCTTGAGGTGGGCATTGATCTCCTCAAGCGTGGGCGGATCATCCTGGTTCCGGGGCACGACGCAAACGCAGACCCGCTCCCCCAGGGTCTCATCGGGGACCGGGATCACGGCCACATCCAGCACCTTTGCGAAGCCCTGCACCGCGTTTTCCACCTCCACGCTGGAGATATTGAAACCGCCACGGATAACGATATCCTTCTTGCGGTCGTAGAAGCCCACGAAATCGGGATCCTGCACGATGAACAGATCGCCGGTGCGGAAGAAGCCGTCGCTGGTGAAGGCGTCCCTGTTCAGCTCTGGCCGCTTGAAATAGCCGGCAAACACGCCAGGGCTGCGGTAGACCAGCTCCCCAATGCCGCCCGGCTCGGTGACCTCCCGCTCCTCCTCGTCCAGGATCTTCACCTCCACGCCCTTGACCCCTGAGGGCCAGTCGCGTCCCGGTTTGCCCCACCAGGGCAGGTGATCCACGCGGCGTTCCAGTTCCGGCACGTCTGCCGGGCCGGCCACCAGCGCCGTGCCCTCGTTCTGCCCCCAGATGTTGACGATGTTGATGTCCCAGCGGCGCTTGAACTCCTGCATGGACCACGCCGAGGGCGGCGCCGAGCCGGTGGTGATCGTGCGAATGCTGGACAGGTCCAACTCATCCACGTTCGGCAACTTCACGATCATGTTCAGCATGGCCGGTACCAGGATGGTGTACTGGATGTGCTCCTCCACCAGCTGACGCATCAGGATTTCCGGGGCGATCGGGTGGTGCAGCACCAGGGTGCCGCCGGCGTACAGCCAGGGCACGTAGTTCACGCCCACGGCGGTCATATTCACCAGCGGCGCCACACAGAGGATGCGGTCTGCGGGCTGGATGCCGCAGATAGGGGAGACCACGTTGATCAGGTATTCCCAGTTATTGTGGCTCATGGGACAACCCTTGGGGTTGGCCTCGGTGCCTGACGTCCAGCACAGGGTGAAAATGTCGTTGGCCTCGACGGGAACATCCACGCGCTCGGCGGCCTCGAGGCCGGCAATAGCGGTGAGCTCCTGCAGTTCGATGTACTGCTCGAAACCCAGTTCCTCGCCCAGTTCGCGATAGCTGAAACCCTTGAACGTGTCCGCCGAAATATAGAAGCGGGAGCCCGTCATCTCCTTCACATAGGCCACGTCCTTGCTGCGCCACTGCATGGGTAGGGCAGTGAGCAGGCCGCCGGCGCGGGCCGCCGCCAGGTACAGCATGGCTAGTTCCCAAATGTTGGGCAGCTGCGCCACCAGCACGTCATCCTTGCCGAAACCCCGGCGGGCCAGCTCTGCGGCCGTGGCTTCCACGGCATTTTCCAGCTCACCCCAGCTGATGCGCCGGGGCGCGGTTCCCACCAGGGCCTCGCGGTCTGGTGGGTCCACAATTGCTTCCCGCTCCGGGTGCTTCGCGCAGTTCCCGGCAAAGCGCTGCAGCAACGTCTTGTCGCCCCAGAAACCCTGTTCGGTGTATGTCTTGATCAGCTCCGGGCTGTGCAGAATCACGTCAATTCCTCCTTTTGCCGTTCATTCTTGTTATTGGTCAGCCATTGAATGGGATACGAAACGGAATACAACGCACCATAGCGAGCGACGCAGAGGTGGGCATCGTCGGTTTGGACGAAGCACAGGGCACCGGGTGGGATCAGTCCTCGATGCGGTAGATCCGCTCCGCCGTCCCACGGAACAGCGCGGCTCGTTCCGCTGCCAAAAAACCCTCCGTGATGCGCTTGAAGCTGTTATAGAGAACGCCATAGGAGACACTGGCCCGGTCCACGGGGAAGTTACTTTCGAACATGCACCGGTCCGGGCCGAAACTGTCAATGGTGTGCAGATACCAGTCCTTTGTCGCTTCGGCCAGCGTTGCCGAGTCCGGAGGCATTGCAGCCTTGTGAAAGTCGAAGCCGTTGATGGGCATCACCAGGCCGCCCAGTTTGGCGACCACGTTGTCGCAGCTGGCGAGTTCGGCGATGTCTGTCTTCCAGCGGGTGAAGACCTCCCCCTGGCGGTCGGTGTAGGGGCCGATGCCCAGCGGCCCGCTGAAATGGTTCAGGATGATCGTCGTGTCGGGAAATGCCCGCGCCAGATCGATGACCTCGGGGAGTTGATGGTGGTATTGCCAGGCCTCGAAGCTCAGGCCGTGAGACGCCAGGCGCGCGAATCCGCGGCGGAAATCGTCGCGGGCGTACAGGCCCTGCGGTGGATGGGTGTGCGAGTTGCGCACCTCGGGGGATGCGTCCCAGCCGGCGGCATGTCGAATGCCGCGGAATCGGGCGCTGGCCGCCAGATGCGCTTCGAGCACGTCATCCACCGCATCGCCCAGCATGAGGTCGGCAAAGCCGACGATACCCGCGCAGACGCGGGTGGGTCCGTAGCCGCCGCTGGCGCTCATCGCTGCCAAGCCGTTGACGAATTCGGTTTCGCCCACTGGCCGCAACGCTTCCGGACCGGAAGCCCGGTACATGGCTCCGCACTCGATGAACACGGTACTGACGATGTTGTGGCCGCAGTTCAGGTCAGCCAGGAGTTCATCGAGCAGGTAACGGGAGCCGTCCCGATCCCAGAGGTGGTGATGTGGATCACAGATGGGAAGGTCCGGGTCAATGGGTGCTTCGTGCACCTGGTCGAGCCAGCGCTGGTGTTCGGGGTCGGTGACGGACGGCATGGGTGGCACTCTCCTTAATCGATGCTGGGCCGGTGACGGAAACGCTACACCACAGCATGCTGCCAGACGGCGCAATCCGCCAGAGCTGTTCCATTTAGTGATGCAGTTCCCGCTCTACGGGTACACGCTGCCAACCCAATGGCTCAGATCGCCTGGCTTATGCTGCGGTAATGGCAATTCTTCGTCATACTGCCTCACATCAGCCTCCAGACACTGAAGGCTCTTCGCGTCCGGTGTCCGCTGCTGAAGGCAGATGGCCCGCAATCCGGGGAGACATGCCATGATCCGTGCCAGCGCACCGTTGGAGATTACGGAAGAACGGCTTCAGCTTCTGAGCGGAATGGCCGTGTTCGGTGCCCTTGAGCCTGACACATTGCGATTCCTTCTGTCTCGCGCGCAGGTGGTGTCTGTGCCTGCCGGTGGGTATTTCGTGCAACAAGATGAGGAAGGGGACGCCGCGTATGCGCTGGAGCACGGTAAGGTCGTCTTCATCAAACACTTCGAAGGGCAAGATTACCGCATGCGCATATTGCGGGCCGGCGAATGCTTCGGCGAGATGGCGCTGATCGGCCTGTTCCCTCGCAGCGGTTCAGTGCGTGCGATGGCGGATTCCCAAGCCATCAGAATCAGCTACAACGTGCTGTGCGATCTGTATGATCTCGACCCACGCCAATACACCACCATCGTCATGAACATGGCGCGTGATCTCAGCCGGCGCCTGCGCGACTCCGATGACCGCCTGGTGCGCTACCTGGCCGCCCAGAGGCGTCGGGCCCCTCGATGAAAGGCGTTTGGGCGCAACCGGTTGAAGTGACGAAAGCCGCGCGGGCGAAGCCCAAAACGCGGCAACCGTAAGAAGCTGTCAGCGACGGGTAATCGGGCGCGATTCACGTCTGAGGCATGACATCCGCATCATGCAAGAAACCAAGCAACCTCGCAGTCACCGCCTCGGGCGCTTCCTGCTGAACCCAGTGGCCGGCGCCGGGGAGCAAGTGGCAACCCAGCAGCCGGCTGCAGACCGTGTTCTGCATCGCTTCGAACGCGCCTGGCGTCTGGTATACACCCCAGTCCCGGTCGCCCGAGATGAAGCAGGACGGCACGGTAACTCTCACCCCGGAAAATAGCCTTAATTCCTGTTGATAGGGTGAGTGCGCCGCAGCGCGATACCACTGCAGCCCGCCCTGGAAGCCGGTACGTTCATAGGTGCGGCTGTAGACGGCGAGTTCATCATCCGGCAGCCAGCGGCAGGCGGCCACGTGCTCCGGGCCCGGCATTTCCGCCGCAACGGTTTGCGCCATGTCCTGGTTCAGTCGCATCACATAATAGGTGGGCATCCGGGCCAGTTCCTGTGCGGTCATCGCGGCCAGCGGTTGCGGCGCGTTGCCGGGCCAGTCGCCGCTTTTGTGGTGGTAATAGGCTCGGAGCAGATCATGCACCCCCTGGGGGCAGTGGAGCATGTCCGCATTGGCCTCGCGTGTGCCGTAATACCATTGGTAATGCTTGCGCGGCGGGTCCAGCCGGGCCAGTGCCTGGTGCAGCGTGTTCGACGAGCGCGTTGGCTGTGCCGGCTTGCCGGATGCACCGACCGGGAACGATGGTGGCCCACCGAAGGGTGCGCTCATCAGCACCACGGAGCGGAACATATCCGGCCGGATGAGTGCGCACCAGGCCGCCACCGGGGAACCGAAATCGTGCCCAATCACGGCGGCCACCGACTGGAGGTTCAGCGCCGAGGCGAGCCCGACCACATCCTGAACTAGGTTCAGCATGCGGTACTGGCGCAGATCGCCATCGTAGTCTCCATCCCAACCCGTGGTCTGTCCGTAGCCACGCTGATCCGGCGCCACCACGTAAAAGCCGGCCTCAGCCAGCGGCAGCATCATCTTGCGCCAGCTGTAGGCCAGTTCGGGGAAGCCATGCAGCAGCACGATGCTGGGTCGATCGGGGGTCTCGAATCCGGCCTCCAGCACATGCATGGTCAGGCCGTTTCCGTTCTCAATGCGCCGCGAGCGAATGCCCTCCGGCAGCGGCGCCAAATGTGTCGTTGTTGTCATTTGTTTATTCAACCTGTGCCGCCTCGGGGAAGAACCCGGAGGCGTCCTTTTTTTCACTGTACTGCGTGCCGGGGCACCCGGGGTGGACAGTGCGCGTGTTAGGTCCAGGACCTGATGAACTCGGCGGTTGCCTTATTCACCGTGTCGGGGTCCGAGGCGCTCAGGAAGTGTTGTCCCTTTTCCACCACATGGAGCCTGGCATCAGCAGAGTGCACGAACAGTTTGATCTCTTCTTCGGCATTCGCAACGGAGTAAACCTGATCGTCAGTTCCGTGCATCCACAAAACGGGGCATTTTACCGCGTCCAGACGTCTGTGCAGGCCGTCACGGTCGCGGAGATTGATAGCGCACATGCGCAGTCGCTTCCGGCCGTCGTCGCCGTTGTAGTTCTGCTTGTGGATGGTTTTCCAGTGTGCGCGTTCTTCGTCTGACACCTTGTCCCCGATACCGACATTCAAGATGAAATCCGTGAAGTCGTCATCAATGGCCCAATCTTTCCCCACGGGCTCCGATAGTCCGTCAATAAGCGGCGTGCAGGCCCCTCGGCCGTCCCAGCAGCCGAGCTTCCGGGTGCGCTCGCTCTCGTAATCCATGGACGTGCCCAAAGGAATAATTCCCTGAATGCGATCAGGCTCGAGCATGGCCATCCGGGCCGCCACCCAGCCACCCTGTGAGGTGCCCAGTACAAAGGCCTTGGGGATTCCCAGCGCATCCAACACCTGAAGATTCGCAATCGCCGTATCCCAGTAGGTGAACTGTTCGTACGAAGTCCGTGTCTGGCCGTGGCCGAACAATTCAATCGCCAGCAGATTCGCAGAGCCGCTCAATGCGTTATCCGCAAACTGAGGCCGGTAGAGTTCCGACGAGGTACTGAACGAGTTCACCATCACCAGTGTCGGAAGTTTTGCATCGTAGGGTTTCCCGAAACGATAACCGATCCGCGAGTTGCGCAGATGCGGAACCGTGACGGTCTGGACTTCGCTCATGGAAATTCTCCTCGGTTATGCGTTCTGGACTGGTTTGCCTGGGCGGAATGTGCAGCAACCTGCAGGTTCAGTCTAGCCTGATGAATGGGGAAACTTTCTACTTCTGGCTGCTGCTGCTGCTGCTGCTGCTGCTGCGGTCGGGGAGGTTACCGGTGGTTGACATGTGGAAATGTATGCAACAATGCCGTGACACGCCGCAAGCCGCTATTAGGCGCCGTCTCGTAATTTTCATCTTCGCGAGTTTGGTCGGTTTTAGCATTATGCCGGCGATGGTTTCCGGCGCCACCAGCGATGCGGCCCTATTTGCTGATGCCTGGGAAACTCTCCTGGCCGACGCCAGAGCCCAGGATCGCCAATGCGGCGGCGAGTCCTACGCTGCCAGCCCACCGCTCACCTGGAACGATCGCCTGGGCGCTGCGGCGCAAACACACAGTGAGGACATGGCGCAGTCCGGCCGGATGAGCCATGAGGGAAGCAGAGGTGAAACCCTTGCGGATCGCCTCGACGCCGTCGGCTTTAAGCCGCGGGCCTGGGCCGAGAACGTTGCCGCCGGCCAGCCGGATGCAGCCACGGTGGTGGCCGCCTGGCTCGACAGCCCTGGCCATTGCGCCAACATCATGTCCGCGGCTTACACGGAGTTCGGCGCAGGCGTCCATCGGGACGCAAGTGGCAGACGTTACTGGACGCTGGTTTTGGCTTCCCCGCGTGATTAGCAGATAGTGTGTGTGCCACGGCCAGCTGAGTCAGCGACTTTTCAACCTCGGCTTTTTACGACACGATCAACGCCCGCGCCGAGACAACACGGAATGCATTAGCGGCGGCCGGGGGTGCCGGGATCCGCGACGGCGAGACGATTGCGGCCATCATTGCCGTGCACTCTGACAGGCTTTACGTGATCAGCCACCGTCGCGATAAGTTTATGCAGGATTTACTACATCCCGCCTTCCTGACAAATCCGAACTATAATGAAGCAGCTCTCCCGGGGGCAGGATCTCCACGATTATGACGCCTACGTTGCTCCTCCCTGCCGAGGACGAATTGTAGCTCTATCATGATGCTGAACCCGCGGCCGCGATCATCCGCGGATCAAGGTTGGCTAGCTTGGAGACGGGAAGGCCGAAAGACGATGCATAACAGGGCAGACGCCATCCGAGCTGGGCGTAACCGCAGACGTGCGGGGGCCACCGCAGGGATGCTGTTGCTTGCGCTGCTTCTCTCGGCCTGCGTAGCCGTGCCGCAGTCCATTCACCGTGAGGTGGCTTTGGTGGCGGTGGAACGGGACGGTGAGACCATCACTCAGGCTGGGGAGATTCGCACCGAGAACACGCGGGACAGTATCGCTTATGGGATCACAGATGACCACGCGGGCTTCCTGGTGCGCTTCGACCAGCATTTCGTAGATATCCAGATCGAGAACCGCACACGGGATACCTTGTGGATCCTGCTCGACAATTCGGCCTTCATCGATACCGAACGTAATGCGCACGACCTGGCCGTGCCGGGTGGCCTGTTGGCGACCACAAGCACCGGGCAGCGGAGGATCATGGTGCCACCCGATGCCCGTCGCCAGATCCGGGTAGGGGTGGCCACTGGCTCCAGCGCCGTCGGTTTCAGTCGGCCGCTAATCCCCATCGATCGGCAGGGCCGAGCGGCATCCATGCAGCAGGCCGAGCAGCAACTGGGGAAGACCGTCTCCGTACTGCTGCAACTGCAGCGCGCGGAGACCCGGCCCACCTACATGCTCATCGGCGAACTGAAGCGCGTCAATGTAGGCGGCAACTGGATTCCTTAGGGACTGACTGTCCCGCGATGCAGCGGATCAGCCGCCTTACGGCAGTGTTCACGCAGGTGCAGATCCAGCAGGAGTAAGCCCAGGGCGAACAAGCGGAAATGTACCCAACGCCACATCCCCCAGCCGGAGCCGATCCAGGCAGGCCACAGCGCTGCTAGCATGAGCAGGGCGACGGCCGCCACCAGCCGACCGGCATAATGGAGCAGGAACATCCCGATATCCGGATTGTGATCGACCAGGCGGCTGGAATGAAGAAAACCAATGACAACACACCAATTGCGTACGGAAATTGAGATCAACGCGTCCGCCCAGCGAGTGTGGGCGGTACTATCCGATTTTGCCTCTTATCCACAGTGGAACCCGTTCATCCGCTCCGCCACGGGTGACCTTCAGGCAGGCGCGCGGCTACGGATCACGGTCCAGCCTAGCGGTGGCAAACCCATGCGCTTCTCTCCCGTGGTATTAACGCTGCAGGAGGGGCGAGAGTTGCGCTGGCGCGGTCGCCTCCTCTTTCCCAGGGTCTTCGATGGCGAGCATCGCTTTGTTATCGAACCTCTGGACGAGGGCAAGGTGCGCTTTGAACACAGCGAGGACTTTAGTGGACTATTGGTCGGACTGTTGCGCGCGAGTCTTGATCGAGATACGCGGCGAGGCTTTGAGGAGATGAACCAAGCTCTGAGGGCGCGCGCTGAGGCGGGTGAACAGGTTCAGGAGCCGCAAAGAGAAGTTTAACGAGGGCACCGGCACCACGCCCCCGGCCAAAGTAGTTGACTCCAAATACTCTCCGCCCGGTTCATCGGGAGTCGTTCTCCAATGCCTGATGTCGCTGCTCTGCGGGCAGTTTGAGCATAGCAACTCGCAGGGTCATGCGGGGCATCCTGTTCCGGTGCTGGAGCACAAAGCTCAGCACGTCTTCTGGGCAGCGTTTGCTGGCTTCCTTGAGCATCCAGCCATAGCCCTTGCGAACCAAATCGTCAGAATCGGCGAGAAGGGCTTCGGCATTGTTCAGCGCCTGCCCCAGTAACAGGCCCTTGCGCAGACCATAAATTAGGCTTACCGCTGAGGCACGTCTTTACCCAGCGCTCAAGTCTGGGCGTCAATACTGGTGTCCATCAGGGTGTCAGCGTACTGGGGAGGATGTGCCGGGCACGTCGCCTTCAATGCTTCCATTGGGGGCAGCCACGTTGTTCTCATGTGCCCGCGGATCGAGCTCGATAATGACGGGCGTGGTCCGGCTCATGGTTCGATATGGTTGGTAAACGGGTGCAGGGTCCGTGCCCTGTGCCCAGGCCGCCAGTGAGGTGATGAGACCCAGCGATGCTATGTAGTAGAAGAGGCCGGAACCGCCTAGCCAGGCAATCGCCCAGCCGCCGGCAATCGGTCCGAGGGCGGCGCCGATCCCCCAGAGAAACAGCAAGGCTGCCGCGACTGCGACATAATCGCTGCCCGCTCCGACAGTATCGTTGGCCTGAGAGGCGGCCAATGGGTAAAAGGTGAAAGAGAAACCGCCGAACACCGCCATGGTGACCAGAAGCGCTGCCATCGGCACTTGGGCACTGAACGCGGCTATGGCGGCCGCCAGCACGGCACTGGCGGCGCCGACAAACAGGATCAGTGGACGTCGGCCGAAGCGGTCGGAGAGTTGGCCGATAGGCCATTGCAGCACGACGCCGCCAAGGATCAGACTCGCCATCAGCGTCGCCACTCCGCCCACGTCCAGGCCCAGTCGCAGTGCGAATGCCGGTGTTAGCGAGAACACGGCGCCACTGCTCAGACCCGATGCGAGGCAGGTCCATGCGGCCAGTGGTGAACCGGTGAGCGTCTGACGCAGTGCCATCGGCACATGCAGTGCCGGCTCGGGCGGGTTGCTGGCCCGACTCAGGGCCACCGGCACCAGGCACAGCGCAAACAGCAGGCCGACGATCATGAACAGCTCCGCGCCGGCGGGGTCACCCAGGTGCAACAGGAATTGGCCTGCGCCCAGGGAGACGTAGGCGATGATCTGGTACAGCGAGAACACCCGCCCGCGGGAGGCGCGGTCAGCACGTTCGTTGAGCCAACTTTCCACCACCATGTAGATGCCCGCGATGCTGAAACCGATGCACACCCGGAGGACGAACCAGGCAGCAGGCAGTACGTAGAGGCCCTGCAGGAGGATGGCAGCGGTGGAGAGCGCCGCAAAGATGGCGAACGCCCGGATATGCCCCGCTTGCCGGATGACCCGGCCGGCAAGCTGGGAGCCCACGATCAGGCCGATGTAGTAGGCGGACAGGATCAGTCCCTTGATCTGTGGGTCAATGGCCTCGAAGCTCAGCCGGATGCTTAGCAGGCTTCCCATGAGACCGCCGCCCAGCAGCAGGATGGCCATGGATGCGAGCAGGGCGATGATCGAAACCAGGAAGCGACGCATGGGCCTCCGTTTGTCGAAGCCGGAAGTGGAGGATGCCCTCGCTGATTGTCGGTGAGCACCGCCGTGTCCGCAAGCAGCCTGGCACTGGCACCGGTTCTCCTGTCCGCTTACTCCGCATGTACCATGGTCCGGGACTCATCTCCATGGCACTGGCCGAATGGGCAGAAGAGCGAGGCGTTGAGCTCCGCTTCATTGAGCGTTTCAACGGCAGCTACCGCAGTGGTGTGCTGGATATGTATGTATTCCGCAACCTCCCCGAGGTCCGGGCACGGGCGGTACGGATGGTCAGTGAGCATCAGTCCGACTATCCCTCCGAGTGTGCGACGATCCAGGCGGTTTCCTCGAAGCTGGGTTGTACGGCCGAGACGCTGTGCAAATGGGTCCGCCAGGCCCAGCGTGATGCGGGCGAGCGTGAGGGCATGAGTAGCAGTGATCGCGAACGCATGAGGGAACTCGAGCGCGAGGTGCTGGAGCTGCGCCTGGCCAATGAGATTCTGCGTAAGGCGTCAGCCTATTTTGCCCAGGCGGAGCTCGGCCGCCGACGCAAGTAATGGTCGCTTTCATTGACGATTATCGTGCTCAGTACGGGGTCGAGCCGATCTGTGCGGTTTTGCCGATTGCCCCGTCAACGTACTACGCCTACAAGGCCAGAGAGAGGAATCCGGTCTCGGTGCCAGTGCGAGTCCGGCGTGATGCTTGGCTGCGGCCGGAGATCCGGCGTGTGTGGGAGGAGAATTACGAAGTCTACGGTGTTCGCAAAGTCTGGCGGCAGCTCAAGCGCGAAGGCATCGTCGTGGCCCGCTGCACGGTGGCGCGGCTGATGCGCCAGATGGGGCTCCGGGGCGTGGTCCGTGGCAAGACGATGCGCACCACGCAGAGCGATAGCCGCACACCATGTCCGGAGGATTTGGTGAAGCGGCAATTCCAGGCCAGTGCCCCGAACGTGCTGTGGGTTCGATTTCACCTACGTTGCCACCTGGCGGGGCTTTGTGTACGTGGCCTTTGTCATCGATGTATTCGCGCGGCGAATTGTCGGCTGGCGAGCGTCGAGTATTCCGCGAACCGATCTGGTCTTGGATGCCTTGGAGCAAGCACTCTACGACAGGCAGCAGCATAGCGGCGGCGGATTGATTCACCACAGCGACCGAGGGGCTCAATACGTCTCGATCCGCTACACGGAGCGCCTGGGCGAAGCGGGTATTGAGCCGTCGGTGGGCAGTGTCGGGGATTCCTATGACAATGCCTTGGCAGAGACAGTGATCGGGTTGTTCAAGACCGAGGTGATTCGCAAACGCGGACCGTGGAAGAATCTCGAGAGCGTGGAGTTCGCCACTCTGGAATGGGTGGACTGGTTCAACCATCGCCGGCTGCTCGAACCTATCGGAAATGTCCCGCCAGCCGAGCGTGAAGCGATGTACTACGAGGCACAACGCCAGGGGAAACGGGCGGCGTGACTCAAACCAACGAGCCTCTAAGTACGCCGGTGTGGTTCAAATCACATTTCCTCTGAGATAGCCGAATGAGACTGTGCGACATCGACAGCGGGACGTCAGACTTCCGAGCGCCTGTTGGTCCCGCTGCAGTTCGGGCCGCCGGGTCAACGTCGTCAACACGATCCCGATCGACCAGCCCGGGAAGGCAACACCCATCAGCAGCATGGCGTCCCCCAGTCGGTTGTTGGCGAAAAACGGTAACGTCGGCGCGCCATCAACATTGAATTTCTCCGGCAATCCCACAGCGAACACCACTATCCTCATCGTGTGCGCCGAGGCGTTATAATTTTTTGTCCGCTTGACCCCTTACCCTTATTCGGTATTCTGAACACCCAGATTCATGCTTGGCGATGTCAGGGGCTGCGCGGCAAGGGTGGCGCTCCCC
>SLCE01000040.1 GCA_007125985.1 Ectothiorhodospiraceae bacterium
GAGTTGGTGTTGGCGGGCCTGTTCCTCGCCGCAAGGAACATCTGCCAGGGCTGGACCTATGCTCGTGGACTGGAGGGTGATGATGCGGCGGTGCATCAGCAGGTGGAGGCCGGCAAGAAACAGTTCGTCGGTTTCGAACTGCCAGGCCGCACCCTGGGCGTCATCGGTCTGGGGGCCATCGGTGTCCTGGTGGCCAATGCCGCGCGTGCCCTGGGTATGAATGTGGTGGGCTTCGACCCGGGCATCACGGTGAGCCGGGCCTGGGAACTGGATCGTGGTGTCCAGCAAGCCCATAGTGTGGATGAGGTGGTCAGCCGCTCCGACTTCGTCACCCTGCACGTGCCGGTGAACGAACACACGCGGAATCTGATCAACGCCGACCGCATCCGCATGTTGCCGGAAGGGGCGGTGGTGCTGAATTTTGCCCGTGATGGCATCGTGGACGACGAGGCCGTTGTGCACGCGCTGGATGAGGGGCATCTGACCGCCTACGTCAACGACTTCCCGACCAATCTCACCAAGGGTCACCCGCGCTGCATTACCCTGCCGCACCTGGGTGCGTCCACCCGTGAGGCGGAGGAAAACTGTGCCGTGATGGTCGCGGACCAGGTCCGGGATTACCTGGTGAATGGTAATGTGCGCAACTCGGTGAATTTTCCCGAGATGGTCATGCCGCGCAGTGATAAGGGCGACCGCATGGCGGTGGTGAATGCCAACGTGCCGAATATGCTGGGGCAGGTGTCCACGGCGCTGGCTGACGCGGGACTGAATATCGACGATATGTACAACAAGTCGCGTGGCGATCTGGCCTACACGCTGGTGGACGTGGAGGGTGAAATCCACGAGTCCGTGGCCGATGCCATCCGCCGTATTCAGGGCGTACTGTCGGTACGTGTGCTGAAGTAGGGCTAACCGGGGAGCGGGCCGGGATGTCGGATGCAGACAAGCTGAAGGGCGTGCGCAGCAGGATTGACGCCATTGATGACGAAATCCTGCGGTTGCTGAGCGAGCGGGGCGAACTTGCCAAGGAGGTTGCCCGCATCAAGCGTGAGGCGGGTGAAACCGGCGATTTCTATCGTCCGGAACGGGAACACGCCATTCTGCGTCGTGTGCAGGAGAACAACCCCGGCCCGCTGTCCGATGAGACCGTTGCGCGCTTCTTCCGCGAGATCATGTCTGCCTGTCTGGCGCTGCAGTTGCCGTTGAAGGTCGGATATCTCGGGCCGGAAGGCACTTTCACCCAGGCGGCGGCGCTCAAACAGTTCGGTCACGATGTGCAACTGCAGCCGCTGAGCTCCATTGACGCCATTTTCCGTGAAGTGGAATCCGGTGGGCTGCATTACGGTGTGGTGCCGGTGGAGAACTCCACCGAAGGCGTGGTGAATCACACACTGGACTGCTTTCTGACCTCACCGCTGCAGATTGTGGGTGAGGTGGAGTTGCGTATTCAGCAGCACCTGATGAGTGGTGAAACTGAGCTGAATGCCGTCAAGCGGGTGTATTCCCACCCCCAGGGGCTGGCCCAGTGCCGGGCGTGGCTTGATCTGAACCTGCCCCATGCGGAACGCATTACGGTGAGCAGCACCGGCGAGGCCGCCCGGCTGGCGGCCTCGGACGCCGGCAGCGCCGCCATTGCTTCCGAGGCGGCGGCGGAACTCTATGCCTTGCCCTGCCTCGCCGAGAGTATCGAGGACGTGAGCGGCAACACCACCCGGTTCCTGGTAATCGGGCGCCAGTCCCCATCCGCTACCGGTGATGACAAGACCTCGTTGGTGGTCTCCCGTACGGATCAGCCTGGTGGCTTGTGTCGACTCCTGGAGCCTTTGGGGCGGCACGGTATCAATATGACCCGGCTGGATGCCCGGCCATCCCGGCAGGGCGTGTGGGAATATGCCTTTTTCATCGATTTTCTCGGCCATGTGGACGATGACAACGTTCAGCAGGCACTGGCGGAGATGCGCGAGCAGACTTCGTTGTTCCGGGTCCTGGGGTCCTATCCCCGGGCAGTGCTGTAGCGTGCCGCGATTTCCTGAGCTGGCGCCGGTGTCGGCAGTAATGATGAGGTGAATGCATGCAGGAGTTCAGGCCTTCTTTCGAGGAACTCGCCGTGGCCGGGGTGCGAGGGCTGCAGCCCTATCAGCCCGGCAAGCCGATGGCGGAGCTTGCCCGCGAACTGAATCTGGATCCGAACGGCATCATCAAGCTGGCGTCCAATGAAAACCCACTGGGTCCGGGCAGCAAGGCGCTGAATGCAGCCAAGGCGGCGCTTTCCGAGGTGCACCGGTACCCTGACGGCAACGCCTTCACGCTGAAACAGGCGCTGGCACGCCATCACCGGGTGGGGACCGACTGCATTACTCTGGGCAATGGTTCGAATGATGTGCTTGTGTTGCTGGCCCAGACCTTCCTCGGCCCCGGTCGGGATGCCGTCTTCTCCGAGCACGCCTTCGCCGTGTATCCCATCGCCACCCAGGCGGTGGGTGCGACAGCGCGGGTGGCGCCGGCGCTGGGCGCGGATACCGACATGCCTTATGGGCACGATCTGGAAGCGATGCGCGCCGCGGTCACCGACAACACCCGCGTGGTGTTCGTGGCGAACCCGAACAACCCCACCGGCACCTGGGTGGATTCGGACTACCTGCGGGATTTCATCGCCTCGCTGCCATCCAGCGTGATCGTCGTGGTGGACGAAGCATATTGCGAATACGCGGCTCCGGCCGGCAATCCGGATGCAACGCAGTGGCTGGCCGAGTTCCCCAATCTGGTGGTGACGCGGACCTTCTCCAAGGCCTTTGGCCTCGCGGGGTTCCGGGTCGGCTATGCATTATCGCATCCGGATGTGGCTGACCTGCTGAACCGTGTGCGTCAGCCCTTCAACGCCAATCTAGTCGCCCAGGCCGCGGCCGAGGCCGCGTTGGAGGACGAGGACTACATCCGCGAATCCGTTGTGATGAATCAGGAACAGCGCGCCTGGCTACAAACGGAACTGGAAGGGTTGGGTCTTGCCGTGCTCCCGTCCGCAGCCAACTTCCTGTGCTTCGGTCTGGGGGAGCGCTGTGAGGCGGTCAACGACGGGCTGCTGCGCCGTGGCGTGATCCTGCGGCCAGTGGGTGGATACGGCCTTCCCGGGTTCCTACGGGTCACCGTAGGTCTGCCGGCGGAAAATCAGCGTTTCGTGCGCGAATTGTCGGATCTGTTGGCTGGGACGGCATGAGCGCACCGCTGATCAGACGTCTTTGCATTATCGGTGTTGGCCTGATCGGTGGCTCCTGGGCACGCGCATTGCGAGGCGCGGGCCAGGTCGGGCACGTGGTTGGTTGCGGGCGCAGCCGTGAGAATCTGGAACGGGCCGTGGCGCTCGGGGTGGTGGATGACTGGACCACCGAGCCGGCAGACGCGGTGC
>SLCE01000007.1 GCA_007125985.1 Ectothiorhodospiraceae bacterium
CGGCGGCCTGGATGCGCTCGTCCACATCTGGAAACAGCCGTGCCAGCTGGCGCGCCAGCTGCGCTTCCCGCAAGCGGCGTGCAGCCTGCTGTGCAACGCGCTGAGCAATGTCCCCTTCCTGTTCCAGCAGGTCTTCGAAACCGGCCGCCGGGATCTCCACGACGACGGCGCTGGTGTCGGCGACCACCGTTGCTTCCCTTACACCGCCCGTGAGTACGCCGATTTCCCCGAAAAGCGCACCCGGCCCAAGCCGCGTCAGCGCCTGGCCGGAAGCGTCATCGCCGCCCAACACGGTTCGCAGTTGTCCATCCAGCACCAGGTAGACGTGCGCGGCCGGATCGCCGTGCCGGATCAGGGTCATACCAGCCGGGCAGCGCCGTTTGCGGGCCTGATCCGCCAAGGCTCGCACGGCTTCAGGGCTTGCCCCGGCAAACAGGGGTACCGCCGCCAGTTTGTCTGCCAGTGTCTCGCTCACCGCAGGTACCGTCCTTCCAATTGACTGTGTCGGTCCACGGCAACCACCGTTACCGTTTTCCACCTTGGTCGTGGAATGCCTACTTCCCAGCGATCCGCGTGACTGCATCCCAGTCGGCTGGCAGTGCCTGCTCCCTGAACACACGGATGCGGGACAGGTAAACGCCAGCGGGACCGTTCGGCTCCATGTCCGCAAGCGCCTGGAAAGCGGTTTCAGCTTCGTCCCAGCGCTGCTGGCGATAGAGTTCAAGGGCTTCGCCAAAGCGTTCCAGCTGCCGTTGCACACCGCTGTCGAGCTTTCCCTTGATACCCACCGGTTCGTGAATGCCCACGACGCCCTGCCGGCCCTTGACCTGCACTCGGTCCAACTCACGGAACACAATGGAGGGGCATTGCCTACGGGTTGCATCACTGACAAGGATGCCCACCCGATAGAGGCGGGTGAGGCCTTCCAGGCGCGAAGCCAGATTCACTGCATCGCCCACCACGGTGTAGTTGAGACGGCTCCGGGAGCCCATGTTGCCCGCCACCATCGTGCCGGAGTTAATCCCAACACCCAGGCTCAGGGTGGCCATGTGCTCGGGGGTCTCGCGGTTCATTGCATGGACGGTGGCGGACATGGCCATGGCCGCGCGCACGGCTCGCTCTGCGTGATCAGGCTGTGGCAGCGGCGCGCCGAACAGCGCCATGACGGCATCACCGATGTACTTGTCAATGACGCCGCCCTCGGCCTCGATGTCGACACTGATCCGGGTCAGGTAGCGGTTCAGCAGATCCAGCAGACGGGCAGGCGCAACGGTTTCGGCCAGTGATGTGAAACCCACGATATCGGAGAACAGCACCGTGGCCTCCCGCTCCTCGCCGCCCAGTTCGATGTCCCGGGCAAGCAACTCCTCGGCGATTGCCGGGGAAACCACCTTGCCAAGCAGGCCACGAACGCGGTCCCGTTCCTCCAGGCCGTGGGCCATGCGGTTGAAGGCCTGCCCGAGCGCCCCGAGTTCATCCGCCTGGCGGATGGTCACACGAGCCTGGTAATCACCCTGTTCGATGCGCTCGGCCCCCGAGCGCAGCTGGCGGACCGGCCTGCTCACCTGGCGGGAAACCCAGACAGCCCCCAGCGCTGTCAGCAGCAGGCCGCCCAACAACAGCCCCAGCAACACCTGTTGCAGGCGGTGATATGGCTCCATGGCAACATCCAGGGAACGGTGCATGCCCACCAGCAGGCGCTGGTCGTCATCCACGCCCAGTTCCTGAAGCAGCGAAACCTGTGTTTCCCCGGCCAGGGGCATATTGAATGCCACACCGTCGCGCCAGTCCTCGCCAGCGAGCACCGACGGCAGCGCGTCAGCATCAGCGGCCGGCAGGCTTGTCGCCAGGACGTTCCATTGGTTGCCGTTGCTTGAAAGGATGCTGATTTCGGCCTGTGTGAGCTCCCGGAAATGGGTTGTGAACCCTGCACCCAGCTCAAACCCCACAACCACCCAGGCATCGTGCATCGGGATCAGCAGTGGAACCACAACCAACTGAAAAGGACGTCCGCCGACGAGGACCATGGCTCCGGCTTCGCCATGGGGATCCTGCGCGGCGGCATGAAGCAGCTCCGGGTGCACGAATTCCATCCCCTCGCGCGCATCCGGCAGCGTGCTGGCGATCACCTCGCTGTCCAGGGTCAGCAGGTACATGGCGTCCGCACCGATCCGGGTACCGTGGTTTTGCAGCATGGATTCGATGGTTGCAGCATCCCGGGTCGCATAAGCGGACTTGAACGCGAAATCATCGGCCAGCAGAACCGCTGCCTGGAGCAGCCGGGCCTCCCGCTCATCCAACAGGCTGCCGAAAACCCCGGCAGCAACCTCCAGCGCCGTGTGTATTTCCTCCTGGGCCGCGGCGCGTCCGGCCCAACTGGTTAGCCCGAGCGCAATCGCCTGGGACAGCGTGAACAGGGCCAGGAACAGGACCAGCAAGCGTGTCTGGAATCGCCGGAAACGGAGCATGATGCCCTACTGGTAACCCGGCCCAGTTGGGCGACGCGGTTGCGCGCGGCGCGGGGCGGGCCCGGTGGCGAACTCCAGCTGTGTCTCCAGACCCACCCGACCGCCAGCCTCCACGCGGATCTCGTCGACCTTCTCTCGTTCAGTCTCCAAGGCGTGATGCCAGACCTCCACGTGGTAGCGACCCGGAGGCACACCCTCCTGACGCCAGCTGCCTTCGGCATCGGTCAGCCCGTGAATCGCGGCGTCCACCACGTAGATATGCGCGATCATCCAGTCGTGAATGTTGCATCCGATGGTGACAACCCCCTGTTGGGGAAACTGGATGGGGCGCGCGGGCATCCCTTTGTATAACGGCAGTTCGAATGACTTGGCACTGGAAAAGGAATAAACGTGGTGACGGATGTCGTCCTTATTGGGGAACTGCACCCGTGTGTTGACTGGAATACTGATCGCCGACGGAACGAATTGCCGGTCGATCTGATCGATGGTCGCTTCGCCCTCCCCGGGCGGGGATTCCCATGCCTCATCCGCATCACGCAGCACGACTGCCGCATGCTCCACAGCGGTGCCATCCGCCCCCTGCACGGTGATACGCACCTCGCCGGCAATCAGCTTGCATGGGCCTGACAGCGCCACGCCAACAACTACCACGCGAAGGAGCGCATCCCGTAACGTAACCATACGCCCCATGCTCAGCCCCAACAGTCAGGATAAACATTGGCAGTATAGCTATGGCTGAAAGCGCCCCGCGCTAACACCTGGGATCCGGCCGTTCGCCGGAACGGGTTCCGCCACTCTCCTCTCCGCTATCGGCTAGCTCACCCCAACCATCTTGCTGGTGCTAGTGAATAACCGTGACAGGGCAAGTAGCGCGATGCACGACTTTGTTGGTCACGCTCCCGATCACCAGATCCCGGTACTCCGACGTCCCCC
>SLCE01000154.1 GCA_007125985.1 Ectothiorhodospiraceae bacterium
ACCTTCAATATCCGCCGCCCGAACGGGGAACTCGCGAGCTACAGCCCACCGCCCGACCGCGGAGGCTGGCGCCAGAAAACGATCTATTTCCTGCCGGATTGTTCAGTCAGTGAACCGCGGGGGCGCACCGGGGGCGAGAACTTCGGTGTTCTGGCGCAGATTCCGGTGCTGGTGGACTGACGTACCGCACACGCGGTCACCGGGGTGGCGGCTTTTCGGCGGCGCGGGCCGGCAGCGTATCGACCTCGCGCCCCGCAGCGGGGGCTTGCCGTTTTCGCGGGGCCTGCCCGCCACAGGCCACCAAGCGATACTGGGAGGGCGGAAGGCCCACATACCGCTGGAACGTCCGGGTGAAATAGGGCAGATCACGGAAACCGACACTGAAACACACATCGGTCACAGACGCGCCCGGGTGGCGCAGCAAGGATTTGGCGGCCTCCATCCGTCGGCGTAGCACATATTCCTGAAAGGTGGTTCCGTAGCGGCGCTTGAACAGCCGACTGAACTGAAAAGGGCTCAAACCGCAAAGCGCTGCAATCTCGGCCTGCACGATACGCTGGTGCAGATGCCGGTCCACATAGGCGACGGCACGGTCCAGCACGGCAAGTTCATCACCACCGTCATAGCCGCGCAAGCGGGCCTCCGGGGGGATGATATTGGGAGGCATGGCGGGCGCCGGCATCGCGCGTGCGCCGGCGTCCCGCCGGGACTGCAGTTCCTCAAGCACCGCCAGCACTGCGAGCAGTCTGGTCATATCCACCGGCTGCACGAAATAATCCCAGACCCGGGCCCGGAAGGCCCAGACCGCCAATGACTCGGAGTGTGTCTCGGTAATCATGATGATGGGTACGGAGGGCACACGCTCCTTGACCAGGCGGAGCTCCCCGAGCCCCGGCAGGTCCGGGTGATCAAACTGAAAGCAGGCGGCGATAGCAGGGGCACACCCCAGCACTGGTATCACGGGCTGCCCTGGAGCAAGCAATTCCACGGAATAGCCACTCGCCTGAATGGCAGCCAGATACGTGTCATCTGTTTGGGTGCCAAGCGTCCGTGCAGCCACCACGATTCGTCCGCCGTTGCCCATGACATCACCGTTAGTTATTAGGCCGGACATCGATAAAATAGCGTCGTCGACCGGCAGGATGTCACCCCGCGAGCGCACGGAGCAGGCGTCTTGGACCGAACACGCAGAGCTCTATGGGCCCTGTTGGCGCGGTTTGAGACAAGAGAGAATATCGATGCAATTTTAATTCCATCGACACAACCTACAGGACACCAGACAGAAACAGTATCCGCAGGTTATTTCTCAAGCATTTGTTTTTGTTTGATAAAAATCGCCGCCAAAGAAGATTGGCACTGGCCTCACGCCAGATACAGCCGGACGCGTGCAAACTTCAGAATTCGACAATTGTTAGAAAAACCGACACCCAGGGAAGCACTCTTGCATAAAAGAAAACCCCGCAGCGAAACTGCGAGGTCATGACCCTGGCGCTGATTGTTGTCTTTGTGTTTTTATTGTTCGGTGGCTACCACCGGTTCAACCGGTGGAATGCTGATCTTCAGTGTTGCTTTCCAGCCATTCGCGGGCGTACATGCTGCCGTTGAGAGCGGCTTTGTAGAACCATTTCACGGCGGCCCCGTAATCCACTTCAACTCCGCGCCCCTCGGTGTACATCACGCCAAGGTTGTGCTGGGCATCAGGATGCCCCTGCTCTGCAGCGCGGGTCAGCCATTGCACCGCCAGCCTCTCGTCACGGGCGATTCCCTGGCCCGTGGCGTGCAGAAAGCCCAAGGCATGCTGTGCATCCGAATGGCCACGCATGGCCGCCTGGCGATAGAACCTGGCCGCCGTTTCCATGCAGACCGGTACCCCATCCCCCATTTCATAACGCCGTCCGAGTTGGTAAGCGGCGATTGCCATATCCTGACTGTGACTCATTTGTTGTCTCCTGCTTGCCCTTGCAGGCGGATCATCGTTTGCAACCATCAAAGCAAGTTGCGTGCCATAAAATTTTTCCCACAAATTCCGACACTTATAAAATCGGCCTCCGCGACATGGGTCCTCGCGCTGCCGCGTTGTGTCAGTCATGCACCAGCCGGCTGTCACACAGTGTCAGTTCACTTTACACATTTCCGGGCAGATCACCGTCCATGCTTGCCCGGAACCGCGACTTGCCTGACCATGCCCCACATCCACTTCGGCAAATGGCCTGTTCATGTCCGCCTATCTGCGCCTGCTGTATGACCGGCGACTGCTGTTCATCTTCATCCTCGGCTTCGCCAGCGGTTTCCCCTGGGCGCTGATCGGCAACACCTTTTCCGCCTGGCTGCATGAATCCGGCCTGACGCGCACCGCCATCGGTGTATTGGGCAGCCTGGCCATGATCTACGCGCTCAACTTCCTCTGGGCACCGCTGCTGGATCGCGTGAAACTCCCCCTGCTCCACCGGAGACTGGGGCAGCGACGCAGTTGGATACTACTGACGCAGGGCGGCATCCTCCTGGGCACGCTGGCGATCAGTACGACCAATCCCGCCATGGGCACGCTGCCGACGGCGCTGGCAGCCCTGCTCATCGTTGCCTCATCAGCCACGCAGGACGTGGCGGTGGATGCCTACCGCATCGAGCTGGTTCCGGCCATGGAACCTCAGAAAATGGCCGCAGCCTCGGCCATGACCACGGCGGGCTGGTGGACCGGGGCCGGGCTACCGTCGGCAACAGCCTTCATGCTGGCCGGCCCGCTGGGTTGGAGTGGGGCCTACCTGTTCATGGGGCTGATCCTTGCCTGCCTGATGCTGGTGGTGATGCGCCTGCCCGAACCACAGACGGATCGGGAAGCACAACAGGCCGAAGCGGAACGCAACATCCGCGAGGCGCTCGCCAGATCCGCATCCCGACCGGGGCTCGCGGCCCGCGCCACGGCCTGGCTGGCGGTCACGGCGGTGGAGCCGTTTGCCGAGTTCTTCCGGCGCAACGGCTGGCAGCTGGCCCTGGCCATCCTCAGCTTCATCGTGCTGTTCAAGATCGGCGAAGCCTTCATGGGCCGGATGGCGGCGGTATTCTACCTGGAAGTGGGGTTCTCCCGCGAACAAATTGCCTGGGTTTCCGGCTACATGGGTTGGGCGACCATGCTGCTGTTCACATTGCTCGGCGGCCTGGTCAACGTCAGCCTGGGCATCTTCCGCGGCCTGCTCATCGGCGGAATCACCATGGCGCTGGCGAATCTGTTGTTCGCTTTGCTTGCGGTGGTGGGGCCCGACATGCAGCTGTTCGCCCTGGCGGTGGTCGTGGACAATTTCACCACAGCGTTTTCCACCGTCACCTTCGTGGCCTTCATTTCGTACCTGACCAGCCGCGTTTACACAGCGAGCCAGTATGCGCTGATGGCCTCACTGGGCAATCTGAGCCGCACCACGCTGGCCGCCGGCAGCGGCGCCCTGGTGGATTGGCTTGGCGGGGACTGGGCGACGTTTTTTGTCATTACCACCATCATGGTCACGCCCGGCCTGATCCTGTTGTTGCTGATCCGTACCGCACTGACTCGCCGCATGGGTGCGGCCTTCAGCAGCGGCAGGCCGCCGCCGGACACTGACAAGGCCACAACCCCGCCATCCCGCTGATCGACGCAGCCCGGAGATTAGTCCCCGGGCTGATGCATGCGCCTGCCCACCAGGGTTTTCTCCAGTTCCACCAACAGCAGGACGACAACCCCGATGGCGAGCATAAGGCCCCAGTCCACCAGGCCGATGGGCGTGGTGCCGAACAGCAGCTGCATCGGCGGCAGATAGGTGAAGGCCAACTGCAGAATGACGATGCCAAGGATGGAGCCGGGAATCCAGCGGTTGCCGCCGAGAACCCCTGCGTGCAGCGATGAATCGATCACGAACCGGGTGGCCATCAGGTAGAACACCTGGCACACCACCAGGGTGTTCACCGCCACAGTGCGCGCATAATCCAGCGCATCTCCCTCCGCATAGTGCAGCAGAAACATGCCTACCGTGGCCGCCACCAGTAGCGCCGAGACGAAACCAATGCGCCAGATCATGTAGCGGCTGAGGATGGGGGCCTGCGGCGAGCGCGGGGGCCGCCGCATCACGCCGGGTTCAGTGGGTTCGAAGGCCAGCGCAAGCCCTAGGGTCACTGCCGTGACCATGTTCACCCACAGGATCTGCACCGGCGTAATGGGCAGCACCAGGCCGGCCAGGACGGCAAGAATCACGACGCCTGCCTGGCCACCATTGGTGGGCAGCAGAAACAGCAGGGTCTTGCGCAAATTGTCGTAGACCGTGCGCCCTTCTTCCACGGCGCGGGCAATCGAGGCGAAGTTGTCGTCCGCCAGCACCATCTCGCTGGCCTCCTTGGAGACCTCGGTACCCTTCTGGCCCATGGCCACGCCCACATCGGCACGCTTCAGCGCCGGCGCATCGTTGACGCCGTCGCCGGTCATGGCGACCACGTCGCCATTAGCCTGCAGCGCACGGACCAGGCGCAGTTTGTGTTCAGGGCTGGCGCGGGCAAAAACATCGGTATCGGCCACCAAGTCCCTCAGCGCCGCGTCGTCCAGTTCCTCGATTTCAGCCCCGGTGGTGACCTTTTCGCCGTCGCCAATGCCCAGTTCCGCACCAATGGCTCGGGCGGTGAGCCCATGGTCGCCGGTGATCATCTTCACCCGGATGCCGGCCTCCCGGCACTGTTCCACCGCGCGGATGGCCTCCTCCCGGGGTGGATCGATCATCCCCACCACGCCGATCAGCACCAGCCCGGACTCCACATCCCCGACATCCAGGCTGCTCTGTCCGGACTCGGCGTCACGCACCGCCACGGCCAGTAGGCGCTGCCCTTTACTGGCAATGGCATCCATGCGCTCCTTCCAGTAATCCAGGTCCAGCGGCTCATCGCCTTCCGCTCCGCGCTGCGATTCGCACATCTCCATGATGCGCTCGGGCGCCCCCTTGACGTAGATCACCGCACCGTCTGCATCGCCATCGTGCAGGGTGGCCATGAACCGGTGCTCTGATTCAAAGGGGATGGCGTCCACCCGTGGTCGGTCACGGTGTTCCGACTCCGGGTCAAGCCCGGCCTTCATGGCCAGGGTGACCAGTGCCGCCTCGGTGGGATCCCCGCGCATCCGCCAGCCGTCGTCGGCCTGTTCCACAGTGGCGTCATTGCACAGCAGGACGGCCCGCAACAACTCGCGCAGACGCGGCGCATCGTCGTCCGGTTCCACCGCCTCCCCATCCTGTTCCACTGAACCCTCCGGCGCGTAACCGACACCGTCCACCGTGTAGTCCTCCCCCGCCTGGGCGACGCTCTGCACGGTCATCTCGTTGCGTGTCAGCGTGCCGGTCTTGTCCGAGCAGATCACGGTCACGGAGCCCAATGTTTCCACCGCCGGCAGTTTGCGGATGATGGCGTTACGGCCGGCCATACGCTGCACGCCGATTGCCAGTGCGATGGTCATGACAGCCGGCAGGCCCTCCGGGATCGCCGCGACGGCAAGCCCCACGGCAGCGAGGAAAATCTCCGCCAGGGCGTAATCGCGGAACAGGTATCCAAACAGGAAGGTGAGCGTTGCCATGGCAAGAATGGCGGCAGCCAGCCAGCGGCCGAAGCGGTTGATCTGCCGGATCAGCGGCGTGGTGAGATCGCCCACGTCCTCCAGCATGGCGCTGATACGGCCGATCTCGGTGCGGCCGGCAGTGGCCACCACCAAGCCCGTGCCCTGTCCATAAGTGACCAGGGTGCCGGAATAGGCCATACAGCTCCGGTCACCCAGCACCGCCTCCTTCGGCTGCGCCTCGGTGTTCTTGTCCACCGGCACCGATTCCCCGGTGAGGACGGACTCATCCACACGGAGATCGCGTTGCTTCAACAGGCGCAGGTCGGCTGGCACCTTGTCTCCGGACTGCAGCAGCACCAGGTCACCGGGAACCAGTTCCTCTGCCGGCACCTCCGCACGTCGCCCTCCGCGCATCACGGTGGCTTTGGGCGAGAGCATGTCGCGGATGGCATCCAGCGCGCGCTCGGCCTTGCCTTCCTGGATGACACCGATGATGGCGTTGATGACCACCACGCCGAGAATAACTCCGGTATCCACCCAATGACCGAGCAGCGCCGTTACGGCGGCCGCCGCGATCAGCACGTAGATGAGCACGTTGTGGAACTGCAGCAGGAAGCGCACCAGCAAGCCATGTTTGCGTGGCGGCGGCAGGCGATTGGGGCCCACAGCCTGAAAGCGCCGCTCGACCTCCGTATCATCGAGCCCCTTGCTGCTCACAGAAAGGCGATCCTGGGCCGCACCAGGCTCCAGCGCATGCCAGGCCTCATCCTGCTCCAGAAGCGCGTTCACATCATCCGTGTTGCTGCTCATTGCCACCGTTTTCCTTGATTACTGCTGATCCCGGGTGCTAAAAACCCGCTTGCTGCGCCGCAATATAACAAGCAATGCGGTCAGCTGACATGGGTCTTGGCTATCAGCGACATAGTTCCTTTCCGTTTCTGCCTGGCCCCAATCCCACGTAGACTATGCAGTCATCTATTTCCACTCCGGGTCTTGAATCCGGACGAGCAGGAGCAAGGCTATGAGCGATGTACGGCACCAGAAGCTGTTGATTCTGGGCTCCGGCCCGGCGGGCTACACCGCCGCCGTGTATGCGGCACGTGCAAACCTGGAGCCGGTGCTGGTCACCGGCATGCAGATGGGTGGTCAGCTCACCACCACCACCGACGTGGACAACTGGCCGGGTGACGTGGAAGGGCTGCAGGGTCCCGATCTGATGGAGCGCATGCGCCAGCATGCAGAGCGCTTCGGCACCGAGATCATTTTCGATCATATCAATGAGGTGGATCTCAGCCAGCACCCCTTCCGCCTGCAAGGCGACAGTGGGGCCTACACCTGCGACGCGCTGATCATCGCCACCGGCGCCAGCGCCCGATACCTGGGCCTGCCCTCGGAGGAGGCCTTCATGGGCAAGGGCGTGTCCGCCTGCGCCACCTGTGACGGTTTCTTTTATCGTGGACAAAAGGTCGCTGTCATCGGTGGCGGCAACACCGCGGTGGAGGAAGCGCTTTATCTGTCCAATATCGCCGACCATGTCACGCTTGTTCACCGGCGCGACAGTCTGCGGGCGGAAAAGATCCTGCAGGACAAGCTGATGGACAAGGTGGAAGCCGGCAAGATCAGCCTGCAGTGGGATCATACGCTGGACGAGGTGCTCGGTGATGAGTCCGGCGTCACCGGCGCGCGGCTCAAATCCACCCGCACCGGGGAAACGCAGGATCTCGCCGTCGCCGGCGTGTTCATTGCCATCGGCCACACACCGAATACCGGCCTGTTCGAGGGGCAACTGGATATGGAAGGCGGGTACATCCGCGTCCAGAGCGGCCTCAACGGCAACGCCACCGCCACCAGCGTACCGGGGGTGTTCGCCGCCGGCGATGTCATGGATCACGTGTACCGCCAGGCCGTCACATCAGCGGGCACCGGCTGCATGGCGGCATTGGACGCGGAACGGTATCTGGACAGCCAGTGACAGCCCGGCATTGGGGCGCCCTTGCAAAAAACTGCCGGCGCCCCGATCCTTTTAAGGAGCCGTAGGATTCAAAGGACTGTTTTGAACCGCCATGCCAACCAGCAGCCTGAACCCCCGAATCGTTGATCGCCCGCAGGAAGAACAGGAACGCGTGGACCGTGAGACGTCGCGTCTGGCCCTTTACTACCATGAGGGCTGCGTGTTCTGTATCCGGGTTCTGCGCGTCATCGAGCGCCTGCACCTGAAAATCGATTTCCGCAATATCCGCGAAGTACCGGCCTACCGGGATCAACTCGTGGAACAGGGCGGAAGCAGCACGGTGCCTTGTTTGCAGATCCGGCGCGATGATGGCGAGATGGAGTGGCTTTACGAGTCACATCAGATCATCGATTACCTGGAAAAGCGCTTCGCCTGAGTAGGACAACGGCCGCTTCCCCCGCCTCAGGGGGACGGCTGATACACGTAAGCTCAGCGCAGGGGCCACTCGTAGTCGACGGTCAACGGGGCGTGATCCGAGAAACGGCCATCCGTATAGACGCTGGCGCAGGTCGCAGTCTGTGCAACGCCGGGGGTGGCGATCTGGTAATCGATACGCCAGCCCGTGTTGTTGTCCCAGGCCCGACCCCGGTTCGACCACCAGGTATACTGCTCCCGCTCGGGGTACAGGCGGCGGTAGACGTCCACCCAGTTCTCCTCGGTGAACAGCTGCTCCATCCAGGCCCGCTCCTCGGGCAGAAACCCTGAGTTCTTCTGGTTGCCACGCCAGTTCTTCAGGTCGATCTTGCGGTGCGCGATATTCCAGTCACCGCAGATGATGTATTCACGGTCATCCCGCATCCAGGCCCGCAGCGGTTCCATGAACCGGTCCATGATGTCGAATTTCACCTGCTGCCGCTCTTCCTTGGAAGAACCTGAGGGCATGTACAGCGAGATCACCGACAGGCGGCCGAACCGTGCCTCGACGAAGCGGCCTTCGCTGTCGAAATCCTGCCAGCCGATCCCTTTGATGAGATCATCCGGCTCGTGCCGACAATACAGGCCGACGCCGCTATAGCCTTTCTTCTCCGCCGGGTGATAGGCGGTGTGGAACCCCTGTGGGTAGAACGGATCGTCGTCCAGCTGGTCTTCCTGGGCCTTGATTTCCTGCAAGCAGACCACATCGGCCTGTTGCTCGGGTAGCCAGTCGAAAAAGCCCTTCCGGGCAGCGGCACGGATGCCGTTGCAGTTCAGTGAAATAATGCGCATGGTTCCACTACATGAATCGCTGGATTGGGGCAATAGGGTAACCGAAGGCGAAGCGGAGAGCCTGTCCGCCCGGATCCAGGCTGCCTGGGGCATTGCGCCTGAGCCGCGGGCGAGGCCCCCTGCGGAGATACCGCGGAACGAGGCGCGGTGACAGGAGGAGCCGTCCCGGACTGTCGGCGAGAGGGACCTCGCCGACAAGCCTACAGGGATGTATTCACGGCGTGTCCGGGCCGGCTTCTTCTGTTAGCGCGCCGGGCGGGAGCCACCCTGAACACACTGCGCTCGCAGCCCAGTGCGCCAGCCCGGCCCAGTCGCTGAAGCCTTCCGTCAGACGCGCTCGTACAGGGCCGCAATGCCCTGGCCGCCGCCGATGCACATGGTGACCACGGCGTAGCGGGCGTTGACGCGCTGCATCTCGTACATGGCCTTCACCGTCAGGTTGGCGCCGGTGGCGCCGATGGGATGGCCCAGCGAAATGCCGCTACCGTTCGGGTTGACGCGGGCCGGATCCAGGCCCAGATCCCGCACCACGGCCAGCGCCTGGGCCGCGAACGCCTCGTTCACTTCCCAGACCTCGATCTGGTCTGCGGACACGCCGGTACGATCCAGCAGCTGTTTCACGGCCGGCACGGGGCCGATGCCCATGTATTTGGGGTCCACCGCGGCCACGGTGGCGTCCACCAGGCGCGCCAGCGGGGTCAGGCCGGCCTTCTCGGCGGCGGAGGCTTCCATCATCGTGACGGCGGCGGCGCCGTCGTTCAGCGACGAAGCGTTACCGGCGGTTACCGTGCCGCCATCCCGCTTGAACACCGGCTTCATTTTGGAAAGGCCTTCCATGCTGGTGTCGCGGCGCGGGTTTTCGTCCGTGTCGAACACCACCACGCCTTTCCGGGTCTTGATCTCCACCGGCATGATCTGATCCTTGAAGCGGCCCTCATCGATGGCGGCCACTGCCCGCTGATGGGATTCCACCGCCAGCGCGTCCTGGTCCTCGCGGGAGATGCCCCACTTCTCGGCCACGTTCTCGGCGGTAATCCCCATGTGACACTTGTCGAAGGGGTCGGTCAGCGCCCCGACCATGGCATCCAGCATGGTGCCATCGCCCATGCGCTGGCCCCAGCGACCGGAGGGCAGCCAGTAAGGTGCCCGGGACATGGCATCCGCGCCGCCGCCCACAACCACGTCGGCATCGCCGCTGCGAATGTAGCTGGCCGCGGTGACGATGGCCTGCAGGCCACTGCCGCACAAGCGGTTCAGCGTCAGCGCCGGAGTGTTCATGGGCAGGCCACCGTTGATCGTGGCCACCCGGGACAGATACATATCCCGCGGCTCGGTATGGATCACGTTACCGAACACCACGTGGCCCACCTGCTCGGGATCCACCCCCGACCGCTTGACCGACTCCCGCAGCACGGACGCCGCCAGATCGCCGAGGGATACGTCCTTCAGCCCTCCGCCGTACGTGCCGATCGCGGTGCGGGTTGCACCGACCACCATGACTTCGCGTGTGTTGCTCATGACGTATCCCCTCGGTATTGCTCTGTTTACGATGCACTGCAAAAAATCAGCTTGGCATTCTAGGGAGTTCCAATCCTCCGGCGCAAGCACTGGTGTGACAGACCATTCACCTGCCGCCAGCACATCAGGGTCTGTATGCATTTGGCTGCCCGGCGACTGGGCTTTCTTGATCGGGGTGGGGCCGTCGGTCAGAATTAACGAATCGATCAGCGCTTCCTTGCACTCCAATCAGCCGGGCGCCTGCAGCGCGACGGCCCTGGGGCGGCGCAGGCCTGTCCGCACGGCTTCCCGTGCCTCCCCCGGCGCCACGCATGGTGCGCCGCAGACGCATACCCGGGAGTGAAGCCCTGGGCATAACTCAGCGCTGCACGAGTGATGCGGTTTATACTTCAGACCCAACAAGGCGGCATGCCACACGCCCGCAACCCCTGAAACGGCGAGGCGGGAGGCCGGAACCAAAAGTTCCGAGCCCAGTGGCGTCAATCCATAAAAGGAGGACGCATGACAGGACACATCACGTATCCCACCGGTGGTGAGAAGATCACGGCAAAGGACGGCAAGCTGAACGTCCCGGACAACCCCATCCTTGGCTATGTGGAAGGTGACGGTATCGGGCCGGATATCACCAAGGCCTCCATGCGCATCTGGGATGCCGCCGTGAAGAAAGCCTACGGTGGCAAGCGCAAGATCCACTGGTGCGAGTTGTACATGGGTGAGAAGGCCGCCGGCCTGTATGACGGCAACTACTTCCCCGAGGAAACCAAGGCCGCGCTGAACGACCTCCTGGTCTCCATCAAGGGCCCGCTTACCACTCCGGTGGGTGGTGGCTTCCGCTCATTGAACGTTTCCCTGCGACAGGATCTCGACCTGTACGCCTGCGTGCGCCCGGTGCGCCATTATGCCGGCGTGCCCTCGCCGCTGAAAAAGCCGGAAGACGTGGACGTGGTCATCTTCCGCGAGAACACCGAGGACGTTTACGCCGGCATCGAGTTCCAGTCCGGCAGCGACGAGAACAAGAAACTGGCTGCGTTCCTCCGCGACGAGATGGGCGCCAGCTTCTTCGATGACGCCGGTCTGGGCGTGAAACCGATCTCAGAGTTCGGCTCCAAGCGCCTGGTGCGCAAGGCCATCCAGTACGCCATCGACAACAACCGGGAAAGCGTCACCCTGGTCCACAAGGGCAACATCATGAAGTTCACCGAAGGGGCATTCCGCTCCTGGGGTTATGAACTGGCCCGCGAGGAATTCCCGGAACAGACTATCACCGAAGAGGAACTCTACAGCACCTACGGCGGTAAACGCCCCGCGGGCAAGGTGGTGATCAAGGACCGTATCGCCGACATCATCTTCCAGATGATGCTGCTGCGTCCGAACGAGTTCGACGTACTGGCCACCATGAACCTGAACGGCGACTACCTCTCCGACGCCGTGGCCGCCGAAGTGGGCGGCGTGGGAATCGCCCCGGGGGCTAACATGAGCGATAACGTCGCCGTGTTCGAGGCCACCCACGGCACCGCGCCCAAGTACGCCAACCAGGACAAGGTCAACCCGGGTTCCCTGCTGTTTTCCGGCGTGATGATGCTGGAGCACATCGGCTGGCAGGAAGCGGCCGACCTGATCACGGCGGCATATCAGGATGTGGTTAGCAGCCGCATCGTCACCTACGACTTCGCCCGCCAGATCGAGGGCGCCACCGAAGTGAAGACCAGCCAGTTTGCCGATGCCATCATCGCCCAGATGCAGGGCGGCACGAACCTCGAGGAATTCCGCGCCAAGCGTGACGAAGCCATTGAGAAGGATCGCAAGGTCCGTGAGCTGCGCCGCGTCTCCTCGCCGCTGGAGGAGATGATCGCCTCCGGCCGCATCCCGCACACCGTGGGCGACTTGATGAACCCCTCGCCCATCTCGCTGCCGCCGGAGACCTCGGTGGAGGACGCCATGCACTTGATGCGCGAGAAGGGGATCAGTTCGGTGATCACCCGGCCGGGCGAAGACGGGCAATGGGGCATCATGACGCAGCGTGACGTGATCAGCCGCATCGTCTCGAAGAACCGGTCACCGGCTTCGGTGAAGGTGGGTGAGGTAGCGTCCAAGCCGCTGGTCACCGTAGCCGTGGACATGACCCTGCACGAGTGTGCCGAGAAGATGTCCAATTCCAATATCCGGCGATGCGCGG
>SLCE01000247.1 GCA_007125985.1 Ectothiorhodospiraceae bacterium
AGCTCCCGTGATCCGGCGGTTGCGAAGGGAGCCGTCCGGATGGTCGGACGCATGGGCATGTCGGAGGCGAGCGGGCCGCTGGCGGGCATGCTCGCCCAGGGACCGATCGAAGTACGGAAGGTCATCATCGAGGTGACGGAATCAGCGCCCCTCACCAGCTTGCAACGAACCGTTCATCAACTGCAGCGTTTTCGGGATCTGGGGGCACGCGTTGCCATCGATGACTTCGGTGCCGGCATGTCGTCCCTGTCCTATCTGGCACAGCTTCCCTTCGATATCATCAAGCTGGACGGTGAACTGGTACAGGCCGCCACGCGCGACAGACGCCAGGCCAGCATCGTGCGAGCCGTCTGCGAGGTGGCGCACGCCTTTGATGCCGAGGTGGTGGCGGAGTTCGTCGAGACCGAGTCCATGGCGGAGCGCATGACAGAGCTGGGCGTGCATTATTTGCAAGGGTATCTGTTCGGTCGCCCCGAGGCCTGGCAATGAAGAAACCGCTGAACGAATCCGCCAAGCGGAATGGGCATTCTCGCAATTGGCTCTACCGTACCCGGCCCCTAGACTAGGGCCGTTTTGCTCCGGGCATCCGCGCGCCCGGGGTTCACACAACGAAAAAAACGCCTGGAGACCCGCATGAGTATCAAGGGAAAAGCCTGCATCGTCGGTGCTTACGAGCACCCGTTGCGCAAGGCGCCGGATGCGTCCGTGGCCCAGCTCCATGCCGAATGCGCCCGTGGCGCACTGGCTGATGCCGGACTGAGCAAATCGGATGTGGACGGTTATTTTTGCGCCGGTGACGCACCTGGCCTGGGCGCGCTCAGCATGATCGAGTACATGGGCCTGAAAGTGCGCCATGTGGATACCACGGAAACCGGTGGTTCCTCGTACCTGATCCATGTGGCGCATGCCGCGCAGGCCATCGCCGCCGGCAAATGCAATGTGGCGCTCATCACCCTGGCGGGGCGCCCGCGCTCCGAAGGCTCCAGCGGCACCCAGCCGCGCAATTGGGGCGCGAATCTACCTGATGTGCCCTTTGAGATGCCCTACGGCCCGTTGACGGTCAACCAGTACGCCATGGCCGCCATGCGCCACATGCACGAGTTCGGCACCACCAGCGAGCAACTGGCCTGGATCAAGGTGGCGGCGTCGCAGCACGCCCAGCACAACCCGAATGCCATGCTGCCCAAGCCGGTCACCGTGGAAGACGTGGTGAACTCGCCCGTGATCTCCGATCCGTTGCACCGGCTGGACTGCTGCGTGGTCAGTGACGGGGGTGGTGCTCTGATCGTGGCGCGCCCGGAGATCGCCAAATCGCTGAAGCGGCCGGTGGTGAACATTCTCGGTACCGGCGAGTCGCCCAAGGATCTGTCCGGTGGCAAGTTTGACCTCACCACCACGGGTGCCGCCTGGTCCGGCCCCGCCGCCTTCGAGGAAGCCGGTGTCGCACCCGCGGATATCGATTACGCCTCCATCTACGACAGCTTTACCATCACTGTGCTGTTGCAACTGGAAGACCTGGGCTTCTGCCGCAAGGGGGAAGGCGGGCGCTTTGTGGCTGACGGCAACCTGATTTCCGGCGTCGGCAAGTTGCCGTTCAACACCGATGGCGGCGGGCTGTGCAACAACCATCCGGCCAACCGGGGTGGCATGACCAAGGCTATCGAGGCCGTGCGTCAGCTGCGCGGCGAGGCGCATCCGAAGGTACAGGTGCCTGACTGCCGCCTGGCACTGGCCCAGGGCACCGGTGGTGCCATCGCCACCCGCCACGGCAGCGCCACCGTGATCCTGGAAAGGGGGGAATGACAATGGCCACACCGTATCAGGACCGCGATATGGCGGCGCCGGCCTTGAATCCCGGCGATGAAACGTACTTTGAGGCGGCAAAGGAAGGTCGGCTGCTGGTGAAGCGCTGCAAGGACTGTGGCGAGTACCACTTCTACCCGCGCCCGATCTGTCCGCATTGCTTCAGTGATCAGACCGAGTGGGTGGACGCCAAGGGCACTGGCACCATCTACACCTTCAGCGTTACCCGCAGGGCTGGCCCCGTTCCCTACGCCATTGCCCACGTGACGCTTGACGAAGGCGTTGCCATGATGAGCAATATCGTGGATTGCGATCTGGACGATATCCACATCGGTCAGGCGGTGAAGGTGGTGTTCAAGCGCACGGAGGACGACTGGGTCGTTCCCTGTTTCACTCCGGCCTGATCCAGCACCCTGACGCAAAAAAAGCCAGCCCCTATGCGGCTGGCTTTTTTTTCGGCTGTCCGGTACTTCTTACCGCGGTGCCATACGCAGGGCACCGTCCAGGCGGATGGTTTCGCCGTTGAGCATGGGGTTCTCAATGATCTGGCCGGCCAGCATGGCGAACTCGTCCGATGTGCCCAGGCGGGCCGGGTTGGGTACGGAGGCGCCCAGCGCTGTGCGGATATTCTCCGGCAGATTGGCCAGCAGCGGCGTGTCGAACAGTCCCGGGGCGATGGTGCAGACGCGGATCTGGCGGCTGGCCAGGTCCCGGGCGGCCACCAGCGTCATGCCCACCACGCCCGCCTTGCCGGAGGCGTAGGGAATCTGGCCGATCTGTCCTTCGTAGGCGGCGATGGAGGCAGTGAGAATACACACACCGCGCTCGCCGTTCTCCAGTGGTTCATGCTTCGCCATCCGGGCAGCAGCCAGGCGCAGCACATTGAAGCTGCCGATCACATTCAGCCGGACGATGGATTCGAATTTCTCCAGCGAGCCGGGGCTACCGTCCTTCTCAACCACGCGGACCGGCCCGCCGCGTCCGGCGCAGTGCACGACCGCGCGCAAAGGGCCCTGGGCCTCGGCCTGTTCGAACACCGCATCCATCTGTTCCGCGTCGGTGACGTCGGCGGTGACAAAACTGGCTCGCGGCCCCAACTCTGCTGCGGCTGCTTCGCCTTTCTCGGTGTTCAGGTCGGCCAAGGTCACGTAGGCGCCTTTCTCGATCAGCAACTGGGCCGTCGCCAGGCCCAGACCGGATGCGCCGCCGGTCACCACGGCGGAAATGTTTTCCATTTGCATTGAATGGATCTCCTGTTACTCAGTTCAGGCGCTCGATGATGGTTGCATTGGCCATGCCGCCTGCCTCACACATGGTCTGCAGGCCATAGCGGCCGCCGTTACGTTCCAGGGCGTGCAGCATGGTGGTCATGAGCCGCGCTCCGGAGGCACCCAGGGGGTGGCCCAGGGCAATGGCCCCGCCGCAGGGGTTCAATCGGGCATCGTCCACGCCGTATTCCTTCTGCCAGGCCATGGGTACCGGCGCGAAGGCTTCGTTGACCTCGAAATGGTCGATATCTGCTGCGGTCATGCCGGCTTTCTCCAGCGCGCGGCGGGTGGCGGGAATCGGCGCGGTGAGCATCATCAACGGGTCATCAGCGATGACGTCGAAGGCCACGAAGCGCGCCAGCGGCTTCAGGCCCAATTCCTCGGCCAGCGCGCGGTCCATGATCAGCAGGGCACTGGCGCCGTCGGTGATCTGGGAGGAGTTGCCGGCGGTGATCTTCCAGTCGATCTCCGGGAAGCGCTTCCCGATATCGTCGTTGACGAAGGCCGGCTTCAACTCCGCCAGACCTTCCGGCGTGGTCGTGGGGCGGATGCTCTCATCCTGGCTCACAACCCCGTTGGGGGTCTGGATGGGGATGATTTCCCGTTCGAACCAGCCGTTCTCGCGGTGCTCAGCTGCCCGCTGATGGGATCGCGCCGCATAGGCGTCAAGCTCCTCGCGGCCCAGATTCCAGCGACTACTGACCAGTTCCGCGGACACGCCCTGGCCCACCAGGCCGGGGGCATAGCGTTCGCTCACCGAGGGGCCCGCCGGATCCTGACCGATGCGCGCGCTGCCCATGGGGACCCGGCTCATGGACTCGATGCCCGCGGCAATGGTCATGCGGTAAGCGCCGGCCATGATGCCCTGGGCGGCGAAGTGCACCGCTTGCTGGCTGGAGCCGCATTTGCGGTCAATGGTGGTGGAGGGGATGTGCTCCGGGAACCCGGCGGCCAGGGCGGCCATGCGGCCCGGTGTGCCGGAGTGCTCACCCGCCTGGCTGACACAGCCCACCAGAATGTCTTCCACCATCGCCGGATCAACGCCGTTGCGCTCCACCAGGCCATTCAAAACCTGGGCCAGCAATTCCACGGCATGCACTTCGGAGAGTGCGCCGCCCGGTTTTCCCTTGCCCATCGGGCTGCGTACTGCATCAACAATGACAGCTTCGTTTCTCATATCCGGCGTCTTCCCGCTCGGTTAACAGCATGGTTTCCGGGCCAGGGGCGCCGGATCTCCTCGCGGCAGCTTAGAAGATGATCTTTGTCAGCGTCAAGCAAGTTAGTTGTATGGGCCGCGGCTGCGGCCCATCCTGGATATGGTGCCCGAGCAGAGCGCTCACGGGCTGGTCTGGCCTGACGCCTAGAAAACAGCGTAACCACCATCAATGACGAGGGTGTCACCCGAGTGATAGCGGGACGCGTCGGAGGCCAGGTAAACGGCAATGCCGCCGAAATCCTCTGGTTCGCCCCAACGCCGGGCCGGTACGCGCGGCAGAACCTTTCGAGTGAAGGCATCGTTTTCCTGGGCGGCGGCGGTCATGTCTGTGGCGATCCAGCCGGGAAGGATGGCGTTGGCGCGCACACCATAACGGGCCAGTTCCACCGCGCACGAGCGGATCATGGAGATCACCGCGCCCTTGGTGGCCGCGTAGGCTTGGTTGCGGGCAGCGCCCTCGATTGCGGCCAGGCTGGCGGTCGCGACCAGTGAGCCTCCGCCTTCACGCTGGGACATGTGCCGGCCGGCCTCGCGCAGCGTGAAAAACACGCCATCCAGGTTCACGGACAGCACACGCCGGTAGTCTTCGCTTGGTGTTTCCATGAACGAGCGGTTCTTGGCGCCGCCCACCCCGGCGTTGGCGAAGACCGAATCGATCCGGCCCATGGCGGTCACCGCCTCGGCGAAGCCGTCAACTACCGCCTGTTCGCTGGAAACATCCACCTGCTGCGCGAACACGCGGTTGCCGTGGGCCTCCAGCCGGGTTTTCGCCGCCGCATTGCGTTCCGCATTGCTTCCCCAGATCACCAGATCGGCCCCGGCCTGCGCCATGGCATCCGCCATGCCCAGCCCTATGCCCCGGTTGCCTCCGGTGACAAGAATCACCTTGCCGCTCAGATCGAATGGTTGATAGGCCATGCTGTCTCCTCCAGTGCTTGCTTTTGTTCAGCAAGTTGCGATCGTAGCATGGGTGGCATTACAACTCGCCACCATCTGTCGGCGTTCGGTAAAGGCATTGACGGAGAGCGGAGGCAGGCGGCCCGGTTTGTCTGAAGCCGGATCTGTTGTGCGCCTGCTTGTACAGGGTTGGATTCCATTGGATTCAGAGGGCAAGACGAATGGCAGAGTCAAACGGGTTGAGTCGCTCGGTGCGCGGCTCGGTTGTGCTGATCACCGGGGCCGCGAGCGGCATGGGGCGGGCAACGGCGGAGGTTTTTGCCGCGGAAGGCGCCCGGGTTGCTGTCACTGACCGGACCCTCGCGGACGCCCGTCGTGTGGCAGACAGCCTGCAGGCTGCTGGTCTGGAGGCCGCAGCATGGGAGCTTGACGTGTCGCAGGGTGACGATGTCAGGGCTGTGGTCCAGTCAGTTGCCGCCCATTTCGGCGGACTGGACATGCTGGTGAATAATGCTGGGATTTCCTGCTTCTGCCCGATCGATGACGCACACTACGATAGCGTTTGGGAGCGCGGCGTCGCCGTGTTGTTGACCGCCCACCAGCGGATGGTTCGGGCGGCGCTGCCATTCCTGCGTCGCTCTGCTGCACCGCGTATTGTGAACATAGCCTCCACCGAGGCCCTGGGCGCGACGGCGGAGGACAGTGTCTATGCCGCTGCGAAGGCAGGCGTGACCGGGCTGACACGCGCGCTCGCCGTGGAACTCGGGAAGGAGGGCATTACGGTGAACTGTATTTGCCCGGGGCCGATCCTCACCGGAATGACTGACGCCATTCCCGACGAGCACAAGCAGGTCTTTGCCCGGCGCCGCACGGCACTGCGGCGCTATGGTTCTCCTGAAGAGGTGGCGCACATGACGCTGAGCCTGTGCCTGCCCGCCGCCTCGTATATCACCGGCGCCGTGATCCCGGTGGACGGAGGCTTGATGGCGAGGAACGCTTGAGCAGCCGCGTTGCTGAACGGCAGCGGTGCGGCTTGAATCCCGGCTTCAGGACGACGTACCCGAGGTCTCGGATGGGGCTTCCAGCATGACTGTTGCGGTGTGAACCAGATGCTCCAGCGTCTCGGGTGATGTCCAGGTCGGGTGTTCCCGTGACTTGTCCGCCAGGGCATGCTCCCGCGCGGACAGCACGCTGTTCAGATATGCACCCAGGAATACGAAGCGCTGGTTCTTCCGCTCCTGTGGCATGGCGGGCATCAACTGGCGTAGATGTTCCAGGCAGCGTAGGTAACCGGAGTTCCAGCGCCCTTCAAGGGCCTCCAGAAAAAGCGCGCGATTGCTCATGCTCAGCAGCATGATGAACCTGAGGTAAGTGTCTGTCTCCTCCCCCAGTTCCTGCGCCAGACCAATTGAGGGGTACACCAGCGCTTCCACCACTTCCCGCACGGAATGTGGCCCGCCGGCGTTCTCCAGCCGGTCAAGATGCGTATTGCGGCGGTCGTCGATCAGCCTGGCCCCGTCCGCGACCAGTTCGCGGACCAGGCCTTCCTTGGTGCCGAAGTAGTAGTTCAGTGAGCCGTGGTTCTTCTGGCCCGATGCGTCAACGATCTCCCGCACCGAAACGCCGTCCACGCCGCGCTCCGCGAACAGCCTTCTGGCAGCCAATTTGATCTGTTCCCTGGCGCTTCGACGCGCCTTCTCATTTGCAGTGCGCATGTTGACAGGATCGCTCATAGCATCTACTAATCAAATTGTTTTATCCAAATGACCTAACTTTCTTGGCGAGAACAAGCATTGAATGACTGGACAGACCTGATTGATCTCGACGCCCTTACCGCCTGGATGGACAGCCAGGGGCTGGGGCAAGGCCCGATCACCGATGCCGGACCGCTCAGCGGGGGCACGCAGAATATTCTGCTGAAGTTCGAGAGGGAAGGGCGAACCTATGTCCTGCGTCGTCCGCCTCCGCATCCACGGCCTAACTCCAACGACACCATGCGCCGGGAAATGCGTGTGCTGAGTGCGCTGGCAGGCTCCGGGGTGCCGCATCCCGGATTCATCGCCGGATGTCCGACAGAAGATGAATTGGGCGTGGCTTTCTACCTCATGGAGCCAGTGTCGGGCTTCAACGCCACCGTGCACATGCCGGATCTGCACGCCGGGGACCCGACTGTCCGACGCCGCATGGGGCTGTCCATGGTCGAGGGCATAGCCGCTCTGGGGGCAGTGGACCATGAAGCGGTCGGACTTGGGGATTTCGGGCGGCCGGAGAACTATCTGGAACGGCAGGTTTCGCGCTGGCAGTCGCAGCTGAAGTCCTATGATGAGTTTGCGGGCTGGCCCGGGCCCGGCCAGATACCTGGTGTGGAGGAGGTGGGGCGCTGGCTTGAAGCGAATCGCCCGTCCACGTTCCAGCCAGGCGTTATCCACGGTGACTTCCACATCGCCAATGTGATGTTCCGCTACGACAGTGGTGATCTTGCGGCGATCGTCGACTGGGAGCTCAGCACCATTGGCGACCCGTTGCTGGATCTCGGCTGGTTGCTTGCCACCTGGCCGGAAGGTGGCAAGCGCGTGATCAGTTCTCGGCCCCCGGAGCCCTGGGCCGGCTTTCCGACCCGCTCCGAACTTGTTGCGCACTACCGACCCCGGACTTGCCGTGATCTGAGTCATATCGAGTGGTATGCGGTGCTCGCCTGCTACAAGCTCGGCATCATCCTCGAAGGGACCTACGCCCGGGCCTGCGCTGGCAAGGCGCCGGTCGAGACCGGTGACAAGCTGCATCGCAGCACCATGAACCTGTTTGAACAGGCCTTGCGCTGGATCCACCGGCCGCAAGACGCATTCTGAAATGGAGGAAATACCCGGTGAGTGATCTGGATTTTTCGGGCAAGACAGCATTGGTGGTGGGCGGCTCCAGCGGGATTGGCAATGGTATCGCCCAGGCGTACCGACAGCGTGGGGCCGACGTGCATGTCTGGGGTACGAGAGCAAGTGCCTCCGACTATAAGGCTGAGGACGGGTCGGACCTCACCGGCCTGACCTATTCCTGTGTCGATGTATCCGACGCAGACCTCATAGAACAGCACCAGCCCACCTTCGATACGCTGGATATCCTCGTGTTGTCCCAGGGCACGGTCCGCTACAAGCGGGAGGAGTTCGCGCGCAAGGGCTGGGATGACGTCATGGCCGTAAACCTGGATAGCCTCAGGGCCTGCGCCATGAAGTTCTACGACGCGCTGGTGGCCTCCCGGGGCAGCCTCATCATCGTCAGCTCCGTGGCCGGTTTCAGCGCGAACAAGGGCAATCCCGCCTACAGCGCCTCCAAATACGGTGCGGTGGGCCTGACCCGGTCCCTCGGCCAGGCCTGGGCGCCTGAAGGCATTCGCGTCAACGGCATCGCCCCCGGCCTTGTGGACACCAAACTCACCAAAGTCACCACCGAGCATCCCAAACGGCGGGATGCGGCGCTGGCCACCATCCCGGCCGGCAGATTCGGCACACCGGATGATATGGCCGGAGCGGCGCTGTTCCTGGCTTCGCCGCTGGCGTCGTACGTCTGCGGGCAGACAATCATCGTCGATGGCGGCCTGAAGTTGTCCTGAGCTGATATTTGAAGAGATAAGACTGATGGATTTCGAGTATTCCGAGAAGGTGCAGAATCTGCTGGCGCGTGTTGAGCGCTTCATGGACGAACACATCTACCCGAATGAGGAGGCAGAGCATGTCTGGGTGACCGATCCGGCAAACCAGTGGACGCATTGGCCTGGTCTGGATGACCTCAAGGAGAAGGCAAGAGCCCAGGGGCTTTGGAATCTGTTCCTGCCGAAGGAGTATGGCGAGTTCAGTCCCGGGCTCACCAATCTGGAGTACGCGCCGCTGGCTGAGACGATGGGGCGGGTGCCCTGGTCGTTGGAGGTGTTCAACTGTTCCGCACCGGATACCGGAAACATGGAGGTGTTGGCGAAGTACGGCACCCCCGCCCAGCACGAACGCTGGTTGCGCCCATTGTTGAACGGCGAAATCCGGTCCGCCTACCTGATGACAGAGCCCGATGTGGCATCCAGTGATGCCACCAACATCGCCACCGAGATTCGCGCAGATGGCGACGCTTACGTCATCAACGGTCGAAAATGGTGGATCTCGGGCATCATGGATCCGCGCTGCGAACTGCTGCTGCTGATGGGAAAGAGCAACCCCGAAAACCCGCGTCACCAGCAGCACTCCACAATCATCATCCCGAGGGACACGCCGGGGGTGGTTATCGAGCGTAATCAAACTGTGTTCGGGAGTTTCAACTCGCCCGGCGGTGAGGCGGTTGTGCGCCTCGATAACGTACGGGTGCCGAAGGAAAATTTGATTCTCGGGGAAGGGCGTGGATTCGAGATCGCGCAGGGCCGCCTTGGTCCCGGCCGGATCCATCACTGCATGCGTTCGATCGGTCAGGCCCAGCGGGCTCTGGAGATTATGGCGCGCCGGGTTGAGAACCGCGTGGCCTTCGGCAAGAAGCTCTCGGAACAAAGTGCGATTCGGCAGGACATTGCCCGCTCCTGGTGCGAAATCGAACAGGCTCGCTTGTTAACACTGAAGGCAGCCGACCGGATGGACAAAGTCGGCAACAAGGCAGCCCGCGACATTATTGCAGCAATCAAGATTGTGGCCCCACAGATGGCCCAGAATGTCACCGATCGGGCCATCCAGGCGCACGGCGGAATGGGCGTTAGTGACGACACGCCAATCGCCCATTTCTTCACCTTGAACCGCTTTCTACGCATTGCCGACGGCCCCGATGCCGTTCATATGTCGCAACTCGCCAAGCTGAAAATCAAAGAGTACAACGCATAGCAGTGCGTGGGGTTTTATCTACCCAGTTTTTTGAAGCGTGTTTCGCAATATGGAGGATCTCAGAGTTCTTGCCAGAACATGGCCCGCAATGTGGCGGGCCAAGTGCCGCAACGCGGAGGAGACCATGAAAACATTGACTTCCATAACCATGATAAAACGTCTGGCCCTGCCTGTATCGATTGTGCTTGCACTGGCATTGACGCCTTTGCTTGCCGCTGCCGATGATGTGACCACATGGCGTTTCCAAACCCACCACCCGCGCGCCAGCGTGTCTTATGCTGACAGTGTCGAGTTCTTCAAGGAGCGGATCGAAGAACGTACCGATGGTCGTTTACGTATCGAGATCTACGAAGCGGGTAGTCTTGTGCCGACCATGGAAATTTTTCCGGCGGTACAGCGCGGCATTGTGGAGATGGGCAGTATTTCGGCCGGCTACATCCTGGACCGCTCGGAGCTTTCGGGAATCGCATTTGGATTACCGAATGCATTCCGCGATGTCTGGGAGGCTGCCTATTTCTGGCATAACCTGGATTTCGAGTCTGTTTATCGCGAAGATCTTCTCGAGAATTATGGCGTTTACTGGGCCACCAGCCTTTTCTATCCCACCGAAATGGTGGTCAAGGAGCCTATAGAAAGTCTCTCGGATTTCCGCGGCCTGAATTTGCGGTCCATTGGGACGCTACAGCACTTTCTCACGCAGACCGGTGCTGCTGCCTCATCGATTCCCGGGGAAGAACTCTACCAGGCGCTGGCTACCGGCGTGGTGGACGGCGCACACTGGGGTGCCGTGACCGGGGCTGAGAGCATGGGCCTGTACGAACTGGCGAAATATCACGTGCGTCCGCCGCTCAATATTTCGTCAAACGGTTTTATCGTAAACCAGCGTGCCATGGAGTCATTGCCTGACGATGTGCAGGAGATCCTGGTGCAGACTCTGGCGGAGCAGTCGTGGTTTACGACGGCGAGGAACGAGTTCAGGGAAAAGGTCGTGCTGTCGGAAGTCATGGAGGATGAAGGTGTCCAGGTCATCGAACTGCCCGCGGATGTGATGGATGCAATGACCGAGGCAGCCGCAGGTATCTGGGAACAGGAAGCGGCCAAGGGCGACAAGGCAGCAGACGCTATCAAGCGCGTTGAGGCGTACCTCGAGGAACTCGGCTACCTCTAGAGCTGGCGGCCAGGCGGCTGTCCGGGCCGCCTGGCCGCACCTTTCGTGCACTTCCTGTAATCCGAATGAGGATCAATGAATAGACAGACACGCATCTTTTGCCCGCAGCCGTTACGGGTTCGGGTGTCCTGCCGGGTATGGACGTTTCGGTCACTTGTTTTGTCGGGAACGGTCATTGTTCTGAGCGGTGCCCCCTGTCCACACTGAATCGCTGTCCCGGATTCGCCGCAGCGAAAGCAATAGAATAATCAGGGGGCCTGCGGGAGCGGTGCTCCTGAAGGAGTGACGCTCGATGCATTCACCTCATGGGGACTTCTGGCCGCGAGGTTTACCGCAGCAATTGCATTTTCCGCAAACCAGCCTGTACTGCAATCTGGATATCGCGGCCCGGCGTTACCCGAACAAGCCGGCCATCGTGTTTTACGGGGCGCAACTCACCTATGGTGAGCTGCACGCTCAGGTCGACCGGCTTGCCGCCTACTTGGGAGGGAATTACGGCGTCCAGCCCGGGGACCGCGTTTTGCTCTACGCACAGAACTGCCCCCAGTACGTCATTGCGTACTACGCCATATTGCGGGTGAGGGGCGTCGTCGTCCCTGTCAGCCCCATGAGCATCACGGCGGAACTGGATTACTACCTCAAGGATAGTGGCGCCACGGTGGCCATCGCCGCGCAGGAATTGTATCCGGCCCTTCAGGACCTGGTCCGATCAGGTCAGCTGCGCCGTGTACTGTTGTTCGCATACAGTGAATTCCTGCCAGCGGGATGTGATGTGCCGTTGCCCGAGGGCATCACGGCTCCGGCAACCCCCGTGGAGGACGGTCACGCGGTTCATTGGGCAGATGCCATGGCCACGGGCTCCACGCCCGTCGGCCCGATTCCTGGCCCCGATGATCTCGCCGTCATCGGTTATACCTCCGGTACCACGGGGCAGCCGAAGGGGTGCATGCATTCGCACCGCACCGTGCTCAGCGCCGTTGCGGCCGCCCAGGCCTGGCGCGGAAACCGGACGGTGGATGTTCACCTCGCCGTCGCGCCTATGTTTCACTTTCTCGGTATGCAGAGTGGCATGAACGGGCCCATGTTTACCGGAGCCACGGTGGTGCTCATGCAACGCTGGGACCGGGAAGCCGCCTTACTGTTAATGGAGCGCCACCGGGTTACGTCGTGGAGCGCGCCGCCGGCCATGATCGTGGATTTCTTCTCCAACCCGAAGATGGCCGAGCATGATCTC
>SLCE01000106.1 GCA_007125985.1 Ectothiorhodospiraceae bacterium
CCAACGCATGGGCGAATTGCCGTGGAAAGCGGCCTACGCGGTGGCCTCCATCATCGGGTTGGCCATCGCGATTTGGGGCTACGGCCAGATGCGGCTGGATCCTACCTGGCTCTGGTTCCCGCCGACCGGGCTGAAACACGCGGTGTCCCTGTTCATGATCCCGGCCTTCATCCTGCTGGTTGCGGCGTACATGCCAGGCAACCATATCCGGGCGAAGCTGAAACACCCCATGCTGTTGGCGGTAAAACTGTGGGCCTTCTCCCATCTGCTGGCCAATGGCCGCCTGGGGGATATCGTTTTCTTCGGCGCCTTTCTGGTCTGGGCCATTTTCTGTTTCCGGGCGGCGCGCCGCCGCACATCCGGGCCGGCCGAAGCCACCAGCGTGGGCAGTACCATTGCCACGGTGGTGATCGGCCTGGTGGCCTACTTCGTGTTCGCCATGTACCTGCATATCCCGATCACCGGCATGCCGGCCATTCCCATGGGCTGAGACCAGGGGGGCACCCGGCAGGCACCGGCCAGCCGGGTGCTGTCTCCTTCATTCGTTGGCGTAAAAGGCCCGTGTTCGCTCGAACAGTGGGCCCAGGCTAAGGACGAAGCGCTCCTGCCCTAGCGCCAACACATGGAACGGATGTTCGGCCCCGGCCGGATACGCGTTCCAGTATTCCGGCACATCCACATCCCGCAGATCGATCACCGGATAATCCCCCTGCTGCGGCACGAACAGGGCGGGTTCCATAGCCACATACGGCAGCACCTCACCCGGGCCCTGGCCCGATAGCTGAAGGCGCAGTTCCGCCGGATTCCAGACCAGGGCGGTGGCGACGCCAACCATCGCCGCAAGCGCAAACCGCTCCGTCGTCCGCACCCGAGCGGCGACAACCGCCGCCAGGAGGAAAGCCGCGACACCACCCAGTACCGGCAACCACAACGCCGGCTCCCACAAGGGGCGGACCGGAGGCAGCACCATATAATGCATTGCGAGGAACAGGCCCAGCACCGACAGCACCCCCAACAACAGTATCGTGGACGGTTGCCCCAGCAGGTCCACTTGGCCCGCTGTCCGCGCCTCCTGTTTCCGCTTCCTTGCGTTGCGTTTCAGCCGGCGGCGCGTTTGACGGTCAAGGTCCTCGACATGCAGCGGAACCCCCTTCGCCTCGATCATGGCCAGCAGGGGATGCTCAAGCAGCAGGGTTCTCACCTTGCGCCGCATGCGCGACGGGAGAAATGGCAGGCGCCTGTCGATCGGGGCATTGCGGGGGTCCAGATACAGCAGCGGCAGGCAGTATTTTCGATCCCCGGTCTGCAGGCACAGAACGGCCTTGACCCATTTGATCACGCTCCGCTCCCTGGCGGGCGGGAGGTATAACACCGCCCGGTTGATGGCGGACCAGCCCAGCCACCAGGGATGCGGGGTCACTTCAGTTACGGAGCTGTTAAGCGGCGGATCGCATTGGAATCCATTGGCATCCACCCGGAGCCCGGCGCGCCCGGCTGCCCAGACAGCAAACCCCATTATCGCAGCCAGCAACAGAGGACCGCCAAGCAGGATGATCTGCTCGACGGCTGACAGCCGCAGGTCTCCCTCGGGCGTGAAGAGGAGTTCCCAACCTTGGTCCAGCACCACGGGGAGAAATGGGAGAATGCCTAATAACGTGAGCAGACTGTACCCATGGCTCATGCGGATGGGCATTTGGATGTAACGGAACTCCCGGAACTCGGGAACGTGTTTCATCATCGACCTCCTTGTCGTCGTCACTGCGCCCCATCCTTGGGAGGCGTTGAACCCTATCAGACGGCCACACGGGTCGCCTGTAACGGAATGATTTTATCAGCGCCGAGCGAATCGAACAGCTGTCCGTGACAGGTGAGCAGAATAATCTGCAGCTGCTCCCGGGAGGCGCGGAAGAGCAGCCTCTGAACCTGCCGTATACGCTCCGCATCGGTATTGATCAGAGCGTCGTCCAGCACCAGCGGCAGGGTATCGTCACCACGTAACACTTCGGCCAGGCCGATACGCACCAGAATACCCAACTGTTCCTGGGCACCACCGGAAAGCGCCTCGAAGGCCTCACGCACCCCCGCGTTTTCGAGGCCGACAACCTGGAGTTCCTCATCCAGCGCCAGCGTGGCTCCCGGAAAGATTTCCGTCAGATACGGGCCGATGCGCTCCATCACCGGACCGCTGAGCCGCTGCTGCGCGGTGCGGCGCTTATCCGATAGCAGTGTCCACAACCGCCTGGCGGCATCCGCCTGACGCTGCACACGCTGGGCCTGCTGTTCTGCCGACGCCAGGTGCTGCTCCTGTTCCTGAAGCGACTCGTACGGGGCATCCTCCGTGGCCCGTTCCAGCCTGCCGCGGAGCACTTGCGCCTCCTTGATCAGCTCATGCTTGCGACCCTCGAGCCCGGCAAGCGCTTTCTGCGCCTGCTCCAGGTCCAGTTCCGCCTGTTCGCCGCCCAGTTCCTGGAAGGATTTTCTGGCTTGGTCCCGAGCGGCAACCGTCTCCTGCCAGGCTGTGCGGCGTTCGGATTCAAGCTGTTCCAGGGAACCGGCAGCAGGCAGTTTCCCGAGTTCGTCCTGCAACCGCGTCTGCCGTTCCAGCAGGCTCTGGACCCGCTGCGCCTGTCCGGCCCGGGCCTCACGACACTCACCCAGCGCCATCTGAACGGCGTCCCGCTCCCTGCGGGCCGCCTGCAGGCGGCTTTCCGCTTCCCGTTCTCGCCGCTCCGCAGCGCGATGATCCGGCAAGGCCTCCGCATCCGGGTCTGCCTCAGCCTGCAGCGCCGCATCCAGATCCTGCAGCCGCTGCTGCAGTGACGCAGCGCCCTCTGGAGCCAGATCCTTGAGACGCTGCTGGAGGGTCTTCCGCTGCTGTTCCAGCGCGGTACGGCGTTCCATTAGGGCCTCGGCTTCTGACAGGCTCTCCACCGCCAACGCCTGCAGTTGCGACTGTACCCGGCTCTCCTGATCCCGCACCGCATCGCGCAGCCGCACAACGTCCCCACCGCCCGGGCTGATGGCCACTTCCAGCTGATCGCCGACACGCACGACACGATCATCCGTGACCGCAAAACGTGCGGTATCACCACGGGCCATGGGATTTCCATCAACCAACACGTCGTCCAGGGCGCGCAGTTCCACGGCTGTGGCAGCGCCCTCCAGGCGCGCCCGGGCCTGCTTGAGCTCCGTGTTGGCCTCCCGCAGCGCCTGCAGCTGGGCCGCGGTCACGGCGCCACAATCACGCAGCTGGCGCTCGATACCGCTCTGCTGCTCATGAAGCTCTTTCACACTCGCCAACTGCCGCGTGAGCGCCTCGCGTTCGGTGCCCAGGCGCCGCCGTTCGCCGGCCTGTTGAACGCGCTGCAGAACCGCCCGCGCCTGACGCTGCGCTACCTCCGCCTCAACGGCAGCGGACTTGGCCGTATCCCAGTCACGGCTCAGCCGGGCCACTTCGCCATCCAGCTTTTCAAGCTCAGCACGTGCCGCTTCCGCGTCCTTGATGTTCCGGGCCAGTTCCTCCTCGCGCCGGGTGCGTTCAGCCCGTTGCTGCTGCGCCGCCTGCAGCTCCCCGGCGCGCCATTTCACCTGTTCCTCAAGGGATTTGAGCTCCTCCCGCGCGCGACGGGCAGCGTCCGCCTTTTGCTGCGCCTTCTGAAACTCCTGCCGCTGGCCTTCAATGCGCGGTTCCAGGCCGACCAACTCGTCGTCCAGCCGCTGGAGTTCGGTCGCCGTCTCTTCTGTTGCTGCCTGCAGCGCCTGGGCGTTGTCGAAGGCTGCGCGGGCCCGCGCCACGGCCTCGTGGACGTCTTTCAAGGCCTTGGCGGGTTGCCCGGTGGCGGTGAAGTAACGGTCGTATTCCGCCCGTGCCCGTTGCAGCAACGCCTGCCCATCCTCCCCCACCGTCGCCTCACCGATCTGTGCGGCCAGGCTGTCCTGCAGCCAGCCACGGCTGTCGTCGTTCATGTGTTCATGGGGCACCACCCGGGAATCCCCCTGGCGGAGCCACAGCAGCGGCCATAATCCGAGGTCCGCCCCGGAGACGCCGGTACGCTTCCCCTCCCGGGTCCGCAGCAGCGCCCGGAGCCGCTCCTCCGCCACGTCACCATCCAGGGTTTCACCCCCGCCGCTGAGACGCGTGTAGGCTCCCTTGAGAAACTGTTTCTCGACCGTGTACTCCACGTTCCGGACGGCAAACCGGATACGCGTGAACGGCGATGTACCCGGTGCCCGCCAGGATTCCAGCTCCTGCTTGTGCTGGGCTTTACCCTTGCTGCTTTCGAACAGCCCGAACCAGAGCGCTTCCACCAGCCGACTCTTGCCCGACTCATTCGGCCCGGTAATGAGGTTGAGGTGGGGCGACAAGGGCCCGATGCGTTGGTCTTCGAGACCCCGCCAGTGCTGGACCTGCCATTCAATCAACCGCATCAGTCCGCCCCCTGCATCAGCCGGTGCAACAAGCGCAGGGCGTCCCGGTCCTCCGGTGTCTCGCCGGCGCGGAGCGTGTCCACCACTTCGCCGATGAACCCCTCGCCGGACATCTGCTCCAGATCTGCCTCGGTGGGCTCTGCGAGCACCTCATCGGTAAATCGCAGATAGGCCAGCCGCTCCCCGTGTTCATCCAGTAGTTGATCCAGCCGCGCCCGGGCGGACAACGAGAGCTGCCCCGACAGCTCCAATTCCAGCAGTGTCCAGGAGCGTTCCAGGAGGGCCTCCAGCCAGTCTTCCAGTTCCCTGACTTGTGCGTCGTCATGAAACTCCACCGCGTGGCGCAGCCAGCGGCTGCGGGCCACCGGCACCTGCTCCACCCGAGGAAGGGCGCCCGGCCCATCAATATCCACCAACAGCACATGGCCCGGTGTCTGTTCCTTGAAGCGGGTGGCCTCATGGGCACCGGAGTACCAGGCCCGCTCATTCACGCGGTAAACGCCGTGCCAATCGCCCAGCGCCAGGTAATCGAAGCCCTTGGAGATCACCGCCGGCACATCAATCAGGTTGGGTGTTTCCGTACTTTCCCCGAAGGCAATGGCCCCTCCATGGGCGACTGCGATACGAATGCCGTCCTCCGGCTCCCGCGCGGGCAGCCAGGCTGTGGGGTCATCCCGCTCATGTCGGCGGGTCAATGGGCAAGGATAGACCTGGACCCCACCCAGATGGAGCACCTCGCGCTCCGTAGCCACATGGACATGCTCAAGGCGGGGCATGCGCTGCAGTGCGGAATCCGGCGTGCCGGGGTCATGATTGCCCGGGATCAGGAGCACCGGGATGGTGCCGAAGGTGCGCAGCGCGTCGGCGGCCTGCTGTAATGTGTCTCCCCCGACACCGTTGTCATCGAACACGTCACCGGCGACAACCACAAGATCGACACCCGCTTCATGGGCAATCTCCGCTATACGCCGGATAGTGTCGAAGCGCTGCGCCCGAAGACGGGCGGCCGTCTCGCCGGTGATGAAGCGCAGCTTCAGTCCCAGCTGCCAATCGGCGGTGTGAAGCAGTTTCACGACCACATACACTCCTTGTCATTGGGTGGTAGTCTTATCACGATGCTTCGTTATGATCGATTTGCCTGCAATGTCAGCACCACTGGTGGACGGCAGGGAGCCCCGGTTGGCTGCCAAGGAGAAGGAGCCTGGATTGCAACTCACTCCACCAGCCTGGTTGATCCATCGACGCCTGAGCCTGCGGGCGCTGTTGGCAGTGTTGTTGCTCAGCGCTCTCATGACACTTCTTATCACAGCCTATCAGCTTGTCAGCGAATATCGGCGCGACCTTGACGCGCTGAGCGCACAGCTGCATCAGGCAGAACATACGTTCGCGGACAGCCTGGGCAGCAGCCTTTGGACCCTTGACGAATCCCAACTCCGACTACAGTTAAGCGGCATTCTACAGCTGCCTCATGTGCGCCGGGTCGATCTGGTTGGCGACCTGGACGTCAGCATCGGCATTGGCACCGATTATCCACGCCAACGCCACCATGTCATCCCCATCACCTACCGGGGCGAGGACGGAATACGACACCGGCTGGGCGAACTACGCATCACTGCGGATCTGGCTGGAATCGATGCCCGCACCCGTGATCGGGTGGTGATGATTCTGGGCTCGCAGGCCGTGAAAACCTTTACCGTATCGCCTGGCCCGGGCGGTGCGACAGATGCTGGACCGTTTCAACGGCCCGGTCACCGTCTCTGACACCACCTTATTCGTTGCGGCGACAGCCGGTGTCGCCACCTATCCGGAAGCCGGCAACACGGCGCAGTCGCTGTTGCAGGCTGCAGACACCGCCCTTTCACTGGCGAAGCGGCAGCAGCGCGGCACCCTCGCCTTTTATGCACCCCATATGCAGCAGGAGACGCGGGCACGCCTGGTGGTGGCCTCGGAACTGCGTCAGGCAGTGGAAGACAGACAGTTTGAAGTCCACTTCCAGCCCATCATCGACATCCCCAGCCGGCGGGTGGTGAAGTTGGAAGCGCTGGTGCGCTGGCCACATCAGGAACGCGGCATGATCCCCCCGGCCGAATTCATTCCGCTGGCGGAGGAAAGCGGACTGATTGTGCCTTTGGGCCGCTGGATACTGCAGGAAAGCCTGCGCTCCATCGCCACACTACGGCAGTGCAAAGGCTGCGAGACCTTGGTTGTTGCGGTGAATATCTCGTCCCAGCAGCTTCCGGCTCCCGGTTTCGCCGCCAGCATCCGGGAACTGCTTGACCAGTACCAACTCCCCGGCGACGCCCTGGAGCTGGAATTGACCGAACGCAGCCTGATTCAGGATCGGCCGGAAGTGCGCGAGGTGCTGTCGGAACTAGGAGCGCTGGGTGTGGGGCTGGCCATTGACGATTTCGGCACTGGCTACTCTGCCTTGAACTACCTGCGCCACCTTCCAGTGGATCTGCTCAAAATCGACCAGGAATTCGTACGCGACATGGGCACGGACGACAACGATGCCCTATTGGTCCAGGCCATCATTTCCCTGGCCCATGCGCTCCGTATCAAGGTGGTGGCCGAAGGGGTGGAAACAGAGGAGCAGCTGCAGTTCCTGCAGGATAAGGGCTGCGATTTCGCCCAGGGCTACCTGATCGCCCGCCCGATGCCGTTCCAGGTTTTGCGTGGATTCCTAGAAGGCTGCGGGACGCGCCATGGCTAAGCTGCTCTTGGTCTGGGCGTTGCTGCTCACCGGCTCTGCAGCCTGGGCAATGCCGCCCTGCTCTGTAGGACATATCCGGCCGGACATCGATGCGGATTCCCGCGACGCCTATTTCCTGGAGCTGCTGGAACTGGCACTGCATCAGACAGAACTGGATTTCGGCCCCTGCACCCTGGACATGGCTCCGGTCCGCATGTCGCAGAGTCGCGCCATTGCCTCCCTGCGCGAAGGTAGCTATGTGGACGTGGTCTGGACCATGACCAGCGAGGCGCGGGAAACCAGCCTGCTGCCGGTCCGTGTACCGTTGCTGCAGGGTCTGATGGGCGTGCGCATACCGGTGGTCCGCGCCGATGATGTCCCGCACAGCCTATCCGATGCCACCACACCGGATGAGCTGAAGGCCTACACGGTAGCCCAGGGGCACGACTGGCCGGACACCCGCATCCTGGCTGCCAACGGCCTGCAGGTGGCCACGTCTTCCAGCTACGAGTCGCTATTCCGCATGCTTGCCCACAGGCGGGTAGATTACGTGCCGCGCAGCGTCACCGAAGTCGCGACTGAGCAGCACCTGTATGACGCACACAATCTGCGTCCACTGGACGGACCGCTCATCGCCTACTACGCGCCGAGCTACTTCTTCGTGCAAGAGGACGACCTGCGTCTGGCGCTGCGCCTGGAGGTCGGGTTACGACACGCCATCGAGGATGGCAGCTTTTTTGAGTTGTTCCAGCACCATTCGGCCAACCGCAAGGCGCTGGACCGACTGGAGCAGGCCGGCGACCGGATCATCTGGCTGCAGAACCCGGAACTGCCGAAGGACACACCGGTGGCGCGGAATCTGCTGTGGTATGCGCCGGTGTTCGGCCACGTGCCCGAGGCAGCCCGCCCGTGGCACGTGTACGATCTGCATTAAGGAAGCCCTGGGCTCAAACCAACGCCTGCCCGACCAGCGTGCGCAACTCCCGACGAACAGGCGCCAGCGTGGACGGGATCAGTTGCGCCATCTGGATCACGATCAGGTCTTCCTGCGGATCCATCCAGAATTGCGTGTTGGCCATGCCGGTCCAGTAATATTCCCCGGGTGACCCCATGGTTTGGGCCTTCGCCGGATCCAGCACCACGGCAAAACCCAGACCGAAGCCGAGACCGGCACCAAGATGAGCATTGTTGAACCGGGGCTCTCCCATATCGGCCATGGAGCCGTTCAGGTGATTGGTGCGCATGAAGTCCAACGTCTTCCGGCCGATCAAGCGCTCCCCATCCAGCACCCCGCCCTGGCGCAACATGTGCGTGAACCGCAGGTAGTCGTTCATGGTGGAGGTGAGGCCACCCCCACCGGAGAACAGGCGCGTTGGCCGTGCAAATCGCCCGCCCGCGGCCGGGTCCGCCAGCTTAAGCCCTGGCTTCACCGGAGGGGGAAGCTCCAGCGGTTCGGCACCAATGCGCGGCGGCGGGTCCATATCACTGGCGGTGTACATAGCCGCCATCCGGTCGGTTTTGTCTTCCGCAACCCAAAAGGCCGTGTCGTCCATGCCCAGCGGCTCGAAGATGCGGCGGCGGAAGAACACATCCAGGGGTTCACCGGAAACCACTTCCACCAGGCGACCGAGCACGTCGGTGGAGAAGCCGTAGCGCCAGCGAGTGCCGGGCTGAAATTCCAGCGGTAGTTCCGCCAGTTTCGTCACCATCTCCGCCAACGGCACCTCGCTGGGCCCGAAGTCGATAGTATGCCTTCGGTACAGCGCATCCACCGGCGTCTGATGCATGAAGCCGTAGCTGAAACCCGCCGTATGCGTGAGCAGATGCCGCACAGTAATCAGACTGCGCGCCGGCTCCAGCTGTGGCACATCCACATCACCACCGACACAGACCTGCATGCGGGCGAACTCGGGCAGGAATGCCGCGATGGGATCATCCAGCTGAAAGGCGCCCTCCTCGTACAGCATCATGGCCGCGAGGCTGGTCACCGGCTTGGTCATGGAGTAAACCCGGAAAATGGTCTCCGGCGTGATCTCCGTGCCGCGCTCCATATCCGCCTGGCCGGTGGCGTAATAATGCCCATTCTCGCCGTGACGATTGATCAGCAGGCTGATGCCGGCCAGACGCCGCTGCTCGACCAGGCCGTCCAGCCAGCGGTCGATGCGGGCGAGGCGCGATGGATCCAGGCCCAGGGTTTCCGGGTTGGCACACGAGATCATGCGGGGCTCCTCCAATTGTTATCCGATGTTTTGCGCTGTCATTCCCCGCGATTGCCAGGACCGCCCGGTGGCAGATACGAGGTGGGAAACTGGGTGACGTTGGCGCTCATGTCACTGATTTTTGATACGCCCTCTTTTTCCACCTCATCGATGCGAATGATGGCGTGCATGGGAACCAGGCTGCGGCGCACCGACTCGAACTCAGACTTCAGCTTTTCCTCCGAAGGATCCACCAACAGGGTGGTCTGCTCCCCGAACACCAGGTCCTCCAGCACAACAAAGCCATACATTTCGCCCTGATACACCTTCCGGGCGAACACCTCGTACACTTTGCCCTGATTTATGAAACAGACTTTGAACAGTTGCTTGCGCTTGGCCATGGATGATCCGATATCACAGTTACCTGAATGCCCATCATCTTACTCAGGTTCACGCCACCATTGCCATGACCGCGCCATGTGGTACTTGATTGGAAGCATCCCAGTGCGCCTTCAGTCATTGCGTACTGATTCTGAAGTCTGATATTCGTTAGAGTGTGGCCGGCTTGATCAAACCAGGCTGGAGTATCCCCCGCAGGACAAAAAGCCCTATCAACGAGCGATTTCCTACAGCGTGCTGCCGCGGAGACAATAACGATGAGTGAAGAACAGATGGTACCGCGCCCGGCGGCGACGCTGGCTCTGGTCCGCGATGGCCAGGCCGGAGTAGAAGTTTTCATGGTGCGCCGAACACAGCGGGCAGCGTTCCATCCGGGAGCCTATGTCTTCCCCGGCGGCGCCCTGGACCCGGCAGATCAAACCCGCGATCTTGAACACCTGGTACACGGCCTGGACGCGGCGGCCGCGAGCAAACAGCTCGGCGTCGAACTGGGCGGACTGGCATACCACGTGGCCGCAATCCGCGAATGCTTTGAGGAATCCGGCTGGTTGCTTGCCTACGATTCACAGGGTAACTACGTCAATCTGAACCACCCCGCCAGAAAGCAGCCATTTAGCGAATTCCGTGCCCGACTCGCGGCCGGCGAAGGCAGCCTCATTGAGCTTTGCCGGAGCTATGACATCAGACTCGCAGTCGACAGGCTGGCCTACCTCAGCCACTGGGTCACGCCGCCCGGGCGTCCGCGACGTTTCGATACCCGTTTCTTCGTAGCCGTGGCGCCGGAGTCGCAAACGCCATCACATGACGGCGATGAGGTCATTCATCACATGTGGATCCGCCCGCAGGATGCCCTTGAACGGCAACAAGCCGGGACTCTGACGCTGCCTCGCCCGACCATCGCCACCCTTGACGCGCTCGCCCCCCTGCCCGACACCCAGGCGGTGATGGATTTCGTGCATCGGCAGGGCGGCTGACATCGGTGGGTCTGAGTCCACAACTCGGCTCCCGTGGGGGAACCGGCGTCGACTCTGCGTGTTAACGGATCATGACGTTATCTTGCAAAGAGGGAGTCCATATAAGTTCCTTCAGGGCGCAACTCCTCCTTGCAGCGGCCCCTGACTCCCACGCGATGGACCCGCCACCTTCGGGCCTAGCCAGGGTTGACGTGCATCAAGTCATCCCAGGCCCGGCCGTCGCATAGTAATGCGCAACACAACCTGGATTGCCGAGGGAGTTCGCATGACTGACATGGGAAGCCGATCACTCGCATTGATCGGTAGCGGGGGTACCGGCGTCATGACCGCAGGCCAGATTCTTCTGGATGCCGCCGCGCGCGCCGGGCTTTACGGTTTGATGACCCGGTCCTACGGCCCACAGATCCGCGGCGGTGAGGCGGCAGCCATCCTGCGCCTTGGAAGTACGCCGCTCCATAACCAGGATGATACGCTGGATATCCTGCTTGCCTTCGACTGGGGCAACATTGAGCGCTTTTCCGCCGAACTGCCGCTGGCACCCGGCAACCTGGTCATCCATGACCCCGCGGCAGGGGCGGTGCCGGACGTGATCGCCCAAAGCGGCGCACGTCTGCTCGCGATCCCCTTCCAGGAACAGGCCCGTGCGCTGAAACGAGGACGGGTCAACATGCTGGGGCTGGGACTGCTGGGTCGGCTGACCGGCCTGGCACGGGAAGATCTGCAGGCCGCAGTCACCGGGCAGATGCAGGGCAAAGGCGAGGACATTCTGGAGCAGGCCCTTGCTTGTCTTGAAGCCGGTGAACGTGCCTGCGACATGGATAGCGCCCCCATCCCCTCCGGAAAGGAAACCCAGGCCGAACGCTGGGCTCTGTCAGGAAATGAGGCCGTGGCCCTGGGCGCGTTGCGCGGTGGGGTGCGATTTTGCGCTGCCTACCCCATCACGCCATCCACCGACATCGTGGAGTGGCTGGCGGAACACCTGCCCGCCCTGGGCGGCAACCTGGTCCAGGGGGAGGACGAACTGGCCACCATTAATATGTGCCTCGGAGCCTCATATGGCGGCGTCCCTTCCATGACAGCCACATCCGGTCCCGGGCTTTCGCTGATGGTGGAATCCATCGGCCTGGGTGTGGCAGCCGAATTGCCGGTGCTGGTGGTGGATGTGATGCGAGGCGGTCCATCCACCGGCATCCCCACGAAGTCGGAACAGTCCGATCTGGATATCGCGCTCTACGGCGTCCATGGCGATGCCCCGCATCTGGTGCTCGCGCCCAACACCATCAGCGATTGCGTCATCGCCACACAGTGGGCGGTCGGCCTGAGCGAACGGCTGCAGACACCTGCCATCGTGCTCAGTGATCAGAACATGGCGCAGGCCCGAGCCGTTCTTGACGCACCTGAACTGAGCGATTTCGCAGACCGGCGCACGCTGTGTGAACAACCGGAAGACGAATACCGGCGCTACGCCCTGACCGCGGACGGAATCTCCCCGATGACGCTACCGGGCACGCGCGGCGGTCAGTACGTGGCTGAGGGGCTTGCGCATGATGTCCAGGGCCGGCCGTCTAGCCGCACCGAAGACCATCTTGAACAACTGGATAAGCGCCGGGACAAGCTGCTGCACCATGATTTTGGTGACCGCTGGGCTGATACCGAAGGCACGGGCAGAACAGCCATCCTAACCTGGGGCTCCTTGACCGGCCCGGCCCGGGAAGCA
>SLCE01000171.1 GCA_007125985.1 Ectothiorhodospiraceae bacterium
GGGGCAAGATCGGCAGATGATCCGCTCGGCTGAATCGGAGGGCGCCTGGGCTTCGAGGCTCAGGCGCCTTTTTCCACCAGAAAGTAATAGACACCGTGCTCTTCCCAGTGGCGTACCATCCGGTGCGAGGTTTTCTCCGTGAAGGCCAGAAAGTCGATGACGGAATGTGGATCCGTCGCCGCCACCCGCAGCACCTGGCCTGCTTCCAGGCGCACCAGTTCGCGTTTTGTGCGCAGGATTGGCATGGGGCAGTTGAGCCCAGTCACATCGAGTTCGTGATCAAAATGGTCACTCATGCTCTGTCCGCAGTGAGTCGTGTGTTGATACACTCAGATGGATCCGGTATCCGGATTGATCGGAGTGCATCACCATGAATCAGGATAGGCCGCAGGATACCAGTTTTGATCCCCGTGCCGTCAGCGACAAGCGGGTGCTGGAAGAGCATTCCCGCGAGGAGGTGGAGCGCTGGAGGAAGGAGGCGCATGAACACCATCGGCGCTGGATGGATGTCATGCGCAACCCCTACGGCCGGGACTGATTCAGTCGAGGAACGGCTCCAGGGCCTGCGCCACCGCCTTCGGCTGGTCGTGCTGCAGCATGTGGCCGGCATGCTCTATGGCAATCCCGGTCCAGTTCCTGAAGCACCTTGTGCGTGCCTCCCAACTGGCTGGATCCTCGAACATCCGCAGCACCCGGGATTCCGTGCCCCAGATCCACAGGCACGGGGCGGTGATGTTGCGCCAGCAGGCCTGCGCTTCCTCCAGCCGGTAGAGCACGGGGTTCTTGCGCTTGTGTAGAGGGTCGCCGCGCAGTTCCAGGCTTCCGTCCGCATTCTCCCTTGCCCAGCAGCGGGCGACGAAGGCCGCATGTTCCGGCGGCATGTGCGGATGCTGCCGCATCAGGCGTTCTGCCAGCGCGTCCCAGGAGTCAGGGGCATGCATGGTCGGAACGGTCTGCTGCTCGTCCAGCCATTGGCGGTAGCGTTCCGGCGCGTCATCAGCCGTCGCCGGCCGCATCCCGAAACCTTCCAGTAGTGCCAGTCGCCGGATGCGCTCCGGCCGCACACCGGCATACAGTCCCGCCACATTACCACCCATGCTGTGGCCCACCAGGTCCACCGCCTGCCCCGGCGCCTCTGCATCCAGCAGCGCATCCAGGTCCGCCAGGTAGTCGGGGAACCAGTAACCGTCGTCGCACCAGGCGCTGTCCCCGAATCCGCGCCAATCCGGGGCCAGGATGCGGCGCTCCTGCGCCAGCGCGTCCACCAGGAATTGCCAGCTCGGTCCGCAGTCCATCCAGCCGTGCAACAACACCAGCGGGCGGCCTTCCGACGGGCCCCATTCGGTGAGCTGGTAATCCAGTCCGCGGATCTGCAGCTGCCGGCGCCGGGGCGTGCGCAGTGCTTGATAGGGTTGGATTGCTACTGCTGTTTCCACTGTCGGCGGTGCTCCTCGTCGGTGAATGACCATTCCTCGGCGCTGTAGCGCTCGGCGGGAACGTCCAGCATGAGCCAGGCCGTGAAGTCGGCAACTTCATCCGGGTCTTCCAGCTGGCCGCTCTCGTGCAGTTGAACGAAACGCTGTACTGCCGGGAAGCGGTCTGGGGTCTGTTCCCGGATCAGGCCCTGCATCGGGGTGTCCACCACGCCGGGGCGCAGGCTGCCCACGGTAATGTCCCGCTCACGGAGTTCGTCACGCAGGACTTGGTAGAGCATGTGCAGGGCGGCTTTGCTGACGCAGTAGGCGCCCCAGCCGGGATAGCCATTGTGTGCGGCACCCGAGGACATGTGCAGCACCCGGCCGCCGGGCAGTTGCGGCAACAATGCCTGGGTCAGGAACAGCGGGCCGTTGACGTTGACGGACAGCGCATAGCTCCAGTCCTGCTCGGTGACATCGGCCAGCGGACCGATGGGCGTCAGTACACCCGCGTTGTGAATCAGGCAACGGACCGGCCGCTCGCCGACGGCAGCCACCACAGCGTCCCTCCCCTGGGGGCTGGAGACGTCCGCAGCCACGGCCTTGATCTGCTGCGGGGCCAGTTCACAGGTTTCCTGCAGGGGTGCCGCCCGGCGCCCCACCACCAGCACTTCCATCCCACGGGATGCCAGGTGCTTTGCCAGGGAGCGGCCAAGGCCGGTCCCGCCTCCGGTGACCACAGCCAGATCTGTCATTGTCTGTCTCCTCACATAGGCACAATCGTGCATAGACGACACAGCGCCGCGGAACATGCATACAATGTAGATTGCATCGCGGATGCCGGCCGGCGTTCGAGCATACCAGAAGTCGCTGCCCGCCCATCAAATTGGTGCGGCAAGCGAACAAACCAGGACATGGAGGAGATATGAGCAGCTACCGGGAGATCTATCAGCGTTCGGTGGGGCAGCCGGAGGCATTCTGGCGTGAACAGGCGGAGGCGCTGGACTGGTTTGAATCACCAAAGCAGATCCTCACGCAGGACGCCAAGGGGCTGTACCGCTGGTTCCACGGCGGCAAGCTGAATCTGTCCCACCTGGCGCTGGATGTCCATGCGGACGGTGGCCGCGGGGACCGGGCGGCGCTGATTTACGATTCGCCCGTGACCGACACCAAGCGCACCTATACCTATCGTGAGCTGCGTGACGCGGTGGCCCGCACTGCCGGTATGTTGCGGCAACTGGGCGTGGAGAAGGGTGACCGGGTGGTGATCTACATGCCCATGATGCCGGAGGCGGTGATGGCCATGCTGGCCTGCGCCCGGCTGGGGGCGGTGCATTCGGTGGTGTTCGGCGGCTTTGCGCCGCATGAACTGGCAGTGCGTATCGACGACGCGCAGCCGAAGGTGATCCTCACCGCCAGTTGCGGCATCGAGTTCACCAAGGTGATCCCTTACAAGCCGCTGGTGGATGAGGCCATCCGGCAGGCCGGCCACAAGCCTGATCACACCGTGGTGTTTGCCCGGCCGCAGGCGGAGGCGGAGTTGCAGCCGGGGCGGGACCATGATTGGGCCAGCCTGGTGGAGCAGGCGCCGGCGGTGGACCCGGTGCCGGTGGAGGCCACAGATCCCCTGTATGTACTCTACACCTCGGGCACCACCGGCAAGCCCAAGGGCGTGGTGCGGGACAACGGCGGCTATGCAGTGGCACTGAACTTCAGTATGGGCGCTCTGTACGATCTTGATCCTGGTGATGTGTTCTGGACCGCCTCCGATGTGGGCTGGGTGGTGGGTCATTCCTACATCGTCTATGGGCCGCTGATCCGTGGCTGCACCACGGTGGTTTACGAGGGGAAGCCGGTGCGCACACCGGATGCCGGCGCGTTCTGGCGGGTGATCAGCGAGCACCGGGTGAAGACCTTTTTCACTGCCCCCACTGCCTTCCGCGCCGTGAAGAAGGAGGATCCGGAGGCAAAGCTCAAACAGCAGTATGATCTGAGCTGCCTGAAGAGCCTGTTCCTGGCCGGGGAACGACTGGATCCGCCCACCTACCAGTGGCTCAAGGAGATCTCGGGCCTGCCCGTGATCGACCACTGGTGGCAAACCGAGACCGGCTGGCCCATTGCCGGCAACCCCATGGGTATCGAGCCGCATCCCGAGAAGCCGGGATCCGCCACGTTCCCCCTGCCCGGCTACCAGGTGGAGGTGCTGGACAGTGGCGGCGATCCGGTACCGGCCGGCACCCAGGGCAATATTGCCATCCGCCTGCCGCTGCCCCCCGGCTGTCTGCCCACGCTTTGGAACGATGACCACCGTTATCGTGAATCCTATCTGAGCAGTTTTCAGGGCTATTACGACACCTCGGATGGCGGCTACATTGACGATGATGGCTATCTGTTCGTCATGGGCCGCATGGATGATGTGATCAACGTGGCCGGCCATCGCCTCTCCACCGGCGAGATGGAAGAACTGATCGGCGCCCACGCCGCCGTGGCGGAGTGCGCCGTGGTCGGTGTGGAAGACGAGCTCAAGGGGCAGATGCCGGTGGGGTTCGTGGTGCTGAAGGATGGTCAGGACATCGGTCACGACCAGTTGGAGCAGGAGCTGGTGCGGCTGATCCGCAGCGAGATCGGCGCCTTTGCCTGTCTGCAGACGGTGATGATCGTCGGCAAACTGCCGAAAACCCGCTCCGGCAAAATCCTGCGCAAGAGCATCCGGCAACTGGCGCTACAGGACGATGTGAAGGTGCCGTCCACCATTGATGATCCCAGCAGCCTTGAGGAGATCCGCGATGCAATGCAGCATGAGGGTGTGGGTCGCTTCCGGCAACCATAGGGATCGCTTGGCATGGGCAGCCACTATCTGGAACGTTTCTTCAACCCGGAAAGCGTTGCGCTGATCGGCGCCAGTGAGCGCCAGGGCAGTGTGGGGCAGCAGGTGATGGATAACCTGCTGGAAGGCGGGTACTCGGGCAGTATCCACCCCGTGAACCCACGCCACCGACAGGTACGCGGGCTGCCGTGTGTGGGTAGTGTGAAGGATCTGGAAGCGGCTCCGGATCTGGCCGTGCTGGCGGTGCCGCCCAAGGCCATCGTCAGTGTGCTGGAGGACTGCGGCAAGCGGGGCGTGCGTGCCGCTCTGGTGCTGGCGGCTGGGCTGGATGAGCCCCGCTCGGTGACCAAACGGCTGGAGCGCACCGCCATGCGGACGGCGCGCCGTTATGGCATCCGGGTGATCGGGCCGGACTGGGTGGGGCTGATGCGCCCGCCGCTGGGCCTGAATGCCACCTACAGCCGGAGCACGGCCCAGGACGGCCACTTGGCCCTGGTTTCCCAGTCCGGGGCGCTGACCACCTCCGTGCTGGACTGGGCGATGGCCCGGCAGATCGGCTTTTCCGCCGTGGTTTCCCTGGGTGATACCACCGATGTGGACTTCGGTGACGTGCTGGATTTTCTGGCGCTGGATTACCGTACCCGCAGCATTCTGCTGTACGTGGAGACCATCGGTGACGCACGCCGCTTTCTCAGCGGTCTGCGTGCGGCTGCCCGCCTGAAACCGGTGATCGTGATGAAGGTGGGGCGGCACCAGGAAGGCTACCGCGCCGCCAGCACGCATACCGGCACGCTGGTGGGGCAGGATGATGCGTTTGACGCTGCCTTGAACCGGGCCGGTGCCGTGCGGGTGCCCACCATCGGGCAGCTGTTTGCCGCAGCCGAGCTGCTGGCGGCGGGTCATCGCCTGAACGGTGATCGGATCGCGGTGCTCACCAACGGCGGCGGTCCCGGCATCATCGCCACCGACCTGCTGGTGGATCGTGGCCTGGAAATGGCCCGCCTATCCGATGAAACACGTGCCCACCTCTCCGGCCATCTGCCCAGGCGGTGGTCCCGCGGCAACCCGGTGGACATCCTGGGGGATGCGGATCCCGAACGCTACAGCGTGACGTTGCAGGCCTGCCTGGATGACCCGGGGGTGGATGGTGCCGTGGTGGTGCTCACGCCCCAGGGCCGTACCGACCCCACTGGCACGGCGGATGCGGTGCTTGAGGCCATCGGCAGGCGTCGCAAGCCGGTGGTGGCCTGCTGGATGGGCGGGCGGCGCATCCGGTCAGGCCGCGAACACTTCACCCGCAAGCATTTCCCCAACTACGCCACGCCGGAGAATGCGGTGGAGGCATTGTCCGCGCTTTCCCGCTACCGGCACAGCCAGGAGCTGTTGATGCAGGTTCCTGACGCCCGCGATCATTGGGTGGAACCCGATCTGGAGCGTGCGCGGGCCATCGTGCACGAGGCGCTGGAAGCGGGGCAGAACCGGCTCACGCCCTACCAGTCCAAACAGGTACTGGACGCCTTCCGTATCCCGGTGATCCCCACCCAGGTGGCGCGTAGCGCGTCAGAGGCACGTGCGGCAGCGGAACAACTCGGGCTGCCGGTGGCCGTGAAGATCAACAGCCCGCGGATCATTCACAAGGCGGCGGTGGGTGGTGTGCGCCTGAACCTGGTGTCGCTGGAGGCGGTGGAGCGCGCCTTCCATTCGGTAATCGATGCGGTTGCCCAGCATCATCCGGAAATCACTCCGGATGGTGTTTCCGTGGAACCCATGCACTCGCCGCTGCATGGCCAGGAAATCATGCTGGGGGTGGTGCGGGATCCGGTGTTCGGGCCGGTGATCTCCTTCGGCGCGGGCGGTTCCATGGTTGAAATGATCCAGGACCGCGCGGTGACCCTGCCGCCGCTGAATGACTTCCTGGCGCGGGACGTGATGCGGCGCACCCGGGTCGGCAAGCACCTGGGTCTGGCTGAGGACTCCGCCATGCGCCGCGCCCTGGAGCATGCGCTGCTACGCCTGTCCGACCTGGTGACGCTGCTGCCGGAAGTACGGGATCTGGATATCAATCCGGTGATCGTGGACGCGGATGGCGCCATGGCCGTGGACGCGCGACTGAACATTGCCACCGCCACGGGCGTTGGGCCGGCCCATGAGCACATGGCGATCATGCCGTACCCGGGGCATCTGAGCCGGCATGATCAGCTCACGGACGGGACTCCTATACTGATTCGGCCCATACGGCCGGAGGATGCGGTCATGGAGCAGCGTTTCGTCCGTTCCCTGTCCGAGCGCTCGCGCTACTTCCGGTTCATGGAGCACATCCGTGAACTCAGCACATCCATGCTGATCCGTTTTACCCAGATCGATTATGACCGGGAACTGGCGCTGGTGGCGTTGAACGAGGACGAGCGCGAACAGGAGATGCTAGCCGTGGCCCGCTTCGTCACCAACCCGGACCGGCAGAGCTGTGAGTTCGCCGTTGCCGTGGCCGATAACTGGCAGGGGAAAGGCGTGGGCCGGCGCCTGATGGAATGTTTGCTGGATGCGGCCAGCGCGCACGGCCTGAAGAAAATGGACGGACAGGTGCTGGCGCAGAACCGGGGCATGCTGGCGCTCATGGAGCGTCTCGGTTTCAGTCGGCGTCGCGACCCGGATGATCCTGCCCTGGTGCGTGTGGAACGGGATTTGTGATTATGCCCAGGTGCTGTCTGGGGCTTGAAAGCTGGTACCGCAGGTCGCAGGCTATGCGCCTGGCCCGATCGAGGACTGCTCCTGATGGAAAGTCTGCCGCTGATTGCCGGCGCTGTGGTGCTGGCGGTGTTAATCCTGTTCCTGCTGCTGCGCCTGCTAGGCCGCCGGCGTCGCTCAAGCCCTGCCGGGCGTGCGCGGCTGAAGCCGGTGCTTGGCCCGCGGGAACTGGACTTCTTCCGTGTGCTGCAGCGGGGTCTGCCCACCCATGTGGTCATGCCGGCGGTGGGTTACGCCCGGTTCCTGACCTTGCCGGAGGCCGCGAAAGGCCGTGGCGTATCGGGCGCGGAGGGCCTGCGGAATCACGTGGTGGATTTCCTCGTCTGTGATCATCAGGCGCGGCCGCTCGCGGTGGTGGCCCTGGGCCGGCCCGGTGATCCGCAGGCCGAGGCGCTGCTGCGGGATGCAGCCATCCCTCTGTTGCGTTACAGCGCTGAATCACTCCCTACGGAACAGGAGATCCGGGATACCTTCCAGGATCTGGAATCGTTGGGTGGGTTGTCGCGACACCTGGGCGACGAAGGGCCGGATGCGCCGGCTTCAACGTCGTCCGGAGCTAACGGCAGGACGCGGCGGGAGCCACGGCTGTAATGGCCCAAGCGTGCGGCGCGCCGCCTACCGCACCACCCGTACCGGCTGACCGGCCCGCCAGGCCCGGATGTTCTCCACCAGTTGCTGCAGAATGCGCTGGCGCGCCTCCCGGCTGCCCCAGGCGGAGTGTGGCGTGACGATCAGGTTGGGGATGTCCGGGGCGAGCAGTGGGTTTCCCTGTCGGGGAGGCTCTTCCGTGAGCACGTCGAAACCGGCGCCGCCTAGGTGGCCGGTGCGTAGTGACTCTGCCAGCGCCTCCTCGTCCACCAGGCCGCCGCGCGCGGTGTTGATGAGCAGGGATCCTGGGCGCATGCGCGCCAGTTCCTCGGCTCCCAGCAGGTTTCGCGTGTCCTCGGTGAGCGGGCAGTGCAGGCTGAGCACATCCACCCGCGGCAGCAGATCCTGGAGCGGAACCCGGTCCTGACGCGGCTGGCCGCCGGGCCGCTGTGCCACCATCACTTTCATGCCAAAGGCCTTGGCCAGCTCTGCCGTCCGCTTGCCCAGTGTGCCGTAGCCGATAATGCCCAGGGTTTTGCCGTTGAGTTCGCGAATGGGGTAATCCAGCAGGCAGAACTGGTTGCTACGCTGCCAGTCACCTGCCCGCACCGCAGCGTGGTAGTCCATCAGCCGTGTGTTCAGCACCAGCATGAGCATCAGTGCGTGCTGAGCCACCGAGTCCGTTCCGTAGGCGCGGGAATTCACCACCGTGATGCCCAGGTCGCTGCAGGCCTCCAGGTCGATGTTGTTGACGCCCGTGGCCACCACGCAGATCAGCGTCGGCCGTGTGCTCTCCAGGGTTTCACGGTCCAGAACCACCTTGTTCACAATGACGATGGGGAAGCCGCGCATCCGCGCAGCGGCCTGTTCCCGGGTGGTGCGTTGGTGGCATACCAGGTGCTCCACCACCTGTTCCACTCCACTCAGGTCCAGTCCATCCCCCATGGACGCCAGATCCAGGAATACCGCCTTTGCCATGTTGTTAACACCTGTGGTTTTTGCTGAAGCCGCAATGCCTTAAGGAAGCGTCGTCTTACCCCTGCCGGTAAACGCGGGTATGATGCGCCCCAGAGACGAAGGTGCAGTGACCATGCATATCGGACCCCACCGCTTGCCTAACAATCTGGCTCTTGCGCCCATGGCCGGGGTGACGGACCGGCCGTTCCGCATGCTGTGCAAATCCCTCGGCGCGGGCATGGCCGCATCCGAGATGGTGGCCTCCAACCCGGCGCTGCGCAACAGCCGCAAGTCCCGGTTAAAGGCAGACCATGCCGGTGAATCCGAGCCTCGGATCATTCAGATTGCCGGAGCGGACCCGGAGTGGATGGCCGAGGCGGCCCGCTACAACGTGGCCCGTGGCGCCCAGATCATCGACATCAATATGGGCTGTCCGGCGAAAAAAGTTTGTAACAAGGCGGCGGGGTCGGCCCTGTTGTCGGATGAGGCGCTGGTGCATGACATTCTGCAGGCCACGGTGGAGGCGGTGCAGGTGCCGGTGACGCTGAAAATACGCACCGGGCCGGCACCGGACCGGCGCAACGGGGTACGTATCGCGGAGTTGGCACAGCGACTGGGTATTCAGGCGCTGGCAGTCCATGGCCGCACCCGCGCGGATGCTTATCGCGGCCAGGCGGAGTACGACACTATCCGGGACATCTGCCGTACGGTCACCATTCCGGTGCTGGCCAACGGCGACATCCGGACGCCGGATCAGGCGGCGCGGGTGCAGGAATACACCGGGGCCGCCGGCGTGATGATCGGGCGTGCGGCCCAGGGGCGACCCTGGCTGTTCCGGGAAATTGACCATTTCCTGCAGACCGGGCGCCGTCTGCCGGCGCCCCCCGTCGGCGAGGTGCGCCAGATCATGCTGGGCCACCTGCGGGCTCTGCACGCCTTCTATGGCGAGCATCAGGGGGTTCGCGTGGCACGCAAGCATATCGGTTGGTACCTGGCGGAGCAGCCGGGTGGCGAGGATATGCGGCGGCGGCTGGTGCGGGTGCAATCGGCGCCGGAGCAACTGACCCTGGCGGAGGCCTGCTTCAATGCCCTGGAGGCTGCGTCCGACGCAGTGACACCCAGGCGTGCAGCGACAGCGTGAGCAGGATCAATCCGCCTCCCAGCAGGGTGGTCGGAGGCGGTTCCTCCCCCAGAATCATCCATACCCACCAGGTGCCGAGCACGGTTTCCACCAGCAGGAAAAGGGAGACCTCCGCGGAGGGCAGGTAACGCGTGGCTTCTCCCATCAGTGCCAGCGCCAGGGGCATCTGAACCAGTCCCATGACGGCCAGCCACAGCAGGCTGCCGCCCGGCACGCCCAGCGGGTTGGCCAGCCAGACCGCCAGCAGGCAGCCGATCAGTCCACCGCCGGCCACCACGGCCAGACGGTCCACGCCCGCGGAGCGTCGCAGCAGTGTCAGGTTCGCGCCGACGGTGAATGCCGCCAGCAGGGCGTACAGGTCGCCCAGCCAGCCACCGAAATCCATTGAGCCGGCGAAGACGATGAAAATGCCGCCGATGCAGGCGACCATGGCGACCCAGGTCCTCAACGGCACCCATTCCTGCAGAAACGCGCCGGACAGCAGGGCCGCGAACAGGGGCGCGGCGGCAAGGATGACCACGACGTTGGCGACCCGGGTGTTGAGTACGGCGAGCACGAACAAGGTCAGTGTCAGCGCGAACCCGACCGCGCTGATGCGCGCCGGCCAGCCGCCGATGTGCAACTCCTGCCAGGTCCAGCGGTGGCGGAGCAGGCGCAGTGCCAGGGTGAGGGACACAGCCATGAACAGGCCACGCCAGAAGATCACGTCCCAGGCATCAGCCATGGCCAGGCGCACCAGCAGTGCATCGAAACTTAGGGCGATGGTGCCAAGGGCGGCCAACAGCGTGCCGCGGCGGTGTTCGTTGCTCGGTCCCGTCATTGGCTTTCCCGCATGGTCCCTTCACGTCTCGTCGCCGGCAACGTGTGCCTGGCCGGGGCGGTCGGCGGCACCACCTTATGTCAGCCTGCCAGCGGGTGTCATCCCGCGTTGCTTTTACCCGGGCGCCGATTGCCGGACAATAGACGCGGACTTCCTCTGTCTGGTTGTGACATTCCGTGATACAGCTACTCATTGCATTGGGCCTGGTGGGGTTCATCATCTACCTGTTGGGCGGGCACCGCATTCCGTGGGTCCGCAAGCAGGGGCGGACGGCCTTGATCTGGTTGGCGGTGATCTTTCTGGTCATCATGCTGGTCACAGGCCGCCTGCACTGGATCAGCGGCCTGATCATGGGCGCTGTGCTCGGGATCGCCAAGCTTGCCCCGTTGCTTTCCTATGTGCCGCTGTTGCGTCGCCTGTTCGGCAAGCGGGGGGACGCGCCACCCGGTGGGGGCCAGCAGCAGATGCCCGAACGCCCCGGGCGGATGTCGGTGGATGAGGCCTGCTCCATCCTCGGTGTGCCGCCGGACGCCGATCGGCAGACCGTGATCGCGGCGCATCGCAAGCTTATCCAGCGGCTGCACCCGGACCGCGGCGGTTCGGACTACCTGGCCAGCCGCGTAAACGAGGCCAAGCGACGGCTGCTGGAGCGGTGAATTTTACTCCCCCAGAATGGTCCGCCAGACTGTATGAACTTCAATACCAATTGACGGGTTAGTCAGCATTCACAGCGAGGGCGCATGGCCATGAGCCGATTGCAGGATATTCCCGTGGTGGTGCAAAGCGGCAGCAAGTTCGAGACTGAACACGGTTTCCGCGCCATCAAGAACGGCATCAAGCACAATCCCGAGGCGGCGCCGGTGCCCCGCGGCAACAAGCCCAGTTGGCTGCGTGCGAAACTGCCCAGTGGTGCGGGCTATAACGCCGTGAAGCGCAATGTGAAGGAACACCGGCTGTCCACCGTGTGTGAGGAATCCATGTGCCCGAACATCGGCGAGTGTTGGAACGCGGGCACGGCCACCATCATGCTCATGGGTTCGGTATGCACACGTGCCTGTCGTTTCTGCGCGGTGGATACGGGAAACCCGAAGGGCTGGCTGGATCCGGAGGAACCGCAAAATACGGCGGATTCGGTACGGATCATGGGCCTGGGCTATGTCGTGCTCACCTCGGTGGATCGGGACGATCTACTCGATGGCGGCGCCGGACACTATGCGGATTGCATCCGTGCGGTCAAGGCAATGAACCCCGAGACGGCGGTGGAGGCGCTGACGCCGGATTTCCAGGGCCGCTTGGCGGACGTGGAGACGGTGGTGGATTCCGGTCTGGAAGTATTCGCCCAGAACGTGGAGACCGTGCGTCGCCTGACCCATGTGGTGCGTGATCCTCGTGCCTCCTATGAGCAGACGCTGGCGGTACTGGCCCACGCCAAGCAACACCGGCCCGAGGTGCTCACCAAAACCAGTCTGATGCTGGGCCTGGGGGAAACCGACGGGGAGATCCGGCAGGCGCTGAAGGATCTGAAAGATGCGTGTGTGGATATCGTCACCTTCGGCCAGTACCTGCGCCCGACCGTGAATCACCTGCCGGTGGAGCGTTTCGTGACGCCGGAGCAGTTTTCCGAGTACCGCCGTTGGGGTTTGGAGATGGGCTTTCTGGAGGTGGTCTCCGGCCCTCTGGTCCGATCCAGCTACCGTGCGGACCAAGTGCTGCAGAAGAACAACGTGGGACTGGGAAGTGCGGGATAGAGGCCATTCTAAGGAACCACTGATCTATTCCCATGGTGCTCTGCGGGGTGTTGGGCTGGCTAGGGCGCAAGCTTTGCGGAGGCCCGCCCCGCAGACCCAAAGGCCCGCAGGGTGACCGCATGGATGCGATCACCA
>SLCE01000162.1 GCA_007125985.1 Ectothiorhodospiraceae bacterium
GATGTGGGTTTCAACCACTTCTGGCACGCGCCTGGCAAGGAACATGGCGGAGACCTGGTGTTCATCCAGGGCCACCCCTCGCCCGGCATCTATGCACGCTCCTACCTGGAAGGCCGGCTGTCGGAAGAGCAGCTAGCCGGCTTCCGGCAGGACGTGGGCGGCACCGGCGTCACTTCTTATCCGCACCCCTGGCTGATGCCGGACTACTGGCAGTTCCCCACGGTGTCCATGGGGCTGGGGCCCATCATGGCCATCTACCAGGCCCGGTTCATGAAGTACCTGCACCACCGCGGCATCATCGACATGGGCAACCGCAAGGTCTGGGCCTTCATGGGCGATGGCGAGATGGATGAACCCGAGTCGCTGGGCGCCATCGACGTGGCCGCCCGCGAGGGGCTGGACAACCTGGTGTTCGTGGTCAACTGCAACCTGCAACGACTGGATGGCCCGGTGCGCGGCAACGGCAAGATCATCCAGGAACTGGAAGGCGAGTTCCGTGGCACCGGCTGGAATGTCATCAAGGTGATCTGGGGGTCCCAGTGGGACAAACTGCTGGCCATGGACGACAAGGGCCTGCTGCGCAAGCGCATGGAAGAATGCGTGGACGGCGAGTACCAAAACTTCAAGGCCAAGGGCGGCGCCTACACGCGGGAGCATTTCTTCGGCAAATACCCCGAGCTGAAGGACATGGTAGCCAGCATGTCAGACGAGGAAATCGCCGCGCTCTCCCGTGGCGGCCATGATCCGCACAAGGTCTATGCCGCCTACCATGCGGCGGTGAACACGTCCGGCCAACCCACCGTCATCCTGGCCAAAACGGTCAAGGGCTACGGCATGGGCAAGTCCGGCGAAGGGCAGAACATCACCCACCAGCAGAAAAAGATGGCGATGGAGTCGCTGAAGGAATTCCGCGACCGCTTCGACATCCCGGTACCCGACGACAAGCTAGAGGAAGCCCCTTTCTACAAGCCGGCCGACGACAGCCCGGAAATACAGTACCTGCGGGAGCGGCGGGAAGCGCTGGGCGGCTACCTGCCGCAACGCCGCACCGAGGCCGAGCCACTGCAGGTCCCGGAGCTTTCCGCTTTTGAACTGCTGCTGAAGGAATCCGGCGAGCGGGAAATGTCCACCACCATGGCTTTCGTCCGCATCCTGGCTATTCTCACCCGGGACAAGCAGCTGGCGAAACACATCGTGCCCATCGTGCCGGACGAGGCACGTACCTTCGGCATGGAAGGGCTGTTCCGCCAGCTGGGCATCTATTCCTCGGTGGGACAGCTCTACGAGCCCGAGGATGCCGACCAGCTCATGGTCTACAAGGAGAGCAAGAACGGGCAGATCCTGCAGGAGGGCATCAACGAGGCCGGCGCCATGTGTTCCTGGATCGCCGCGGGCACCGCCTATTCGAACCATGGCGTGAACATGATCCCGTTCTACGCCTACTACTCCATGTTCGGCTTCCAGCGCATCGGCGATCTGGCCTGGGCGGCCGGCGACATGCGCGCCCGGGGCTTCCTGCTGGGCGGAACCGCCGGCCGCACCACACTGAACGGCGAAGGCCTGCAGCACGAGGACGGCCACAGTCACCTGCTGTCCGCCACTATTCCCAACTGCATCTCTTACGACCCCAGCTTCCCCTACGAGATGGCGGTGATCATCCAGGACGGTCTGCGCCGCATGTATCAGGAGCAGGAAAACGTCTTCTACTACATCACCATGATGAACGAGAACTACGCGCAGCCGGCCATGCCGAAAGGCGCCGAGGAGGGCATCCGCAAGGGCATGTACCTGTTCCAGGAGGGCGGCCGTGGGAAGCTGCGAGTGCAGTTGCTGGGGTCCGGCACCATCTTCCGCGAGGCCGTGGCCGCTGCCGAGTTGCTGAAAAAGGACTGGAAAGTGGACGCAGACCTGTGGAGCTGCCCCTCGTTCACCGAGCTGCGCCGCGACGGCATGGCGGTGGAGCGCTGGAACATGCTGAACCCGGACAAAAAACCCCGCAGCTGCTGGGTGCAGGAACAGCTGGGCAAACGCAAAGGGCCGGCGGTGGCCGCCACCGATTACATGCGCGCCTTTGCCGACCAGATCCGCCCCTACATGGACGGGCGGCGCTATGTGGTACTGGGTACCGACGGCTTCGGCCGCTCCGACACCCGCGAACAGCTGCGCCGCTTCTTCGAGGTGGACCGCTACTACATCACCGTGGCAGCGCTGAAGGCCCTGGCCGATGACGGCCAGATTGAGGCGAAGACCGTTACCGAGGCGATCAGGAAATACGACATCGACCCGGACAAGCCCATGCCGACCACGGTCTGAACGACCGTTCACGGCTGACCGGCAACAGCGCAACGAACACAGGAAGCAGGCCATGGCGACCAAAACCATTACCGTGCCCGACATCGGCGACTTTGATGAGGTGGACGTCATCGAGGTGCTGGTGTCGGAAGGGGACACCGTGGACGCGGAGCAGTCCCTGATCACCCTGGAATCCGACAAGGCGACGATGGAAGTCCCCGCCCCCGAGGCAGGTACGGTGACCAGCGTCAAAATCAAGGTCGGCGACAAGGTCAAGCAAGGCTCCGTGATCATGGAGTTGGAACCCGCTGAAGGCGGCGCCGCACCGGAAGCCGGTGACAAGCCGGAGACACCGGCCGCGGACGAGCCGGCATCTTCCGACGCCTCCGGGGAGCCAAAGGAGGACGCTGCCGCCTCGCAAGCCCCGTCGCCGCCCGCGGAAACCCCGGCCACCGACCACCCGGCCCATCAGGTGGAGGCTGACCGCTCCCCGGTACCCCACAGCGACATCGACAGCAGCCTGTTCCGCAAGGCCCATGCCTCGCCGGCGGTACGGCGCTTCGCCCGGGAACTGGGAGTGGACCTGTCCAAGGTGCAGGGCTCCGGCCGCAAGGGGCGCATCCTCAAGGACGATGTGCAGCAGTTCGTGAAGGGCGTGATGCAACAGGGCGGCACCGCTGCTGCGCCAACCGCCGAGACCGGCGCGGGCATCCCGCCGGTTCCGGCCGTGGATTTTTCCAGGTTCGGCGAAATTGAGGAACAGCCCCTGTCCCGGATCAAGAAGATCTCCGGGCCGCACTTGCAGCGGAGTTGGCTCAATGTGCCCCATGTCACCCAGTTCGACGAGGCGGACATCACCGAGCTGGAGGCCTTCCGCAAGGGGGAGAAGCAGGCGGCGGAGCAGCACGGCGTAAAACTCACGCCGCTGGCTTTCCTGGTCAAGGCCTGCGCCGGCGCGCTCAAGGCCCTGCCGGAGTTCAACAGCAGCCTGAAGCCCAGTGGCGATGCCATCATCCTGAAGAAATACATCAATATCGGTGTTGCCGTGGACA
>SLCE01000085.1 GCA_007125985.1 Ectothiorhodospiraceae bacterium
GGCCCAGGGTCCCAGTGCGCTGTCGTGCCTGGTCGATGTCGAGTTGTATTCGGGGCCGGTGGCATCGGTGAAGGCGTTTTCTCCACCCGAGATCCGTAGCCAGGGTGAACAATGACTGGTCGGCCAGGGATCACGGAATCCGGAAGGACCAGGCCCGGTGATATCGGCATGCCGGTGGGTGCTTTGCTCACGCCCTGCCTCATCGTGGACCTGGACGTGCTGGAACGGAATATTGCGTACCTAGCCCGCCATGCCGCTGAGCGGGGGGTGCGGCTTCGGCCTCACGCCAAGACCCACAAGAGCCCGGATATCGCCATGCTGCAGATGGCGCATGGCGCCGTGGGCGTTTGCTGCCAGAAGGTTAGCGAGGCCGAGGCCATGGTCCGCGGTGGCGTGAACAATGTGTTGGTATCCAACCAGGTGGTGCAGCCCCGCATGATTGATCGCCTGGCCGCCCTGGCCCGGGAGGCCCGTGTCGGCGTCTGTGTTGATGATGCGGGCAATGTGGATGCGCTCAGTGCCGCTGCGAGTCGCGCAGGCAGTGAAATCGATGTGCTGGTGGAAATAGATGTGGGCGCCGGGCGGTGCGGTGTGCAACCCGGGGCGCAGGCAGTGCACCTGGCGCAACGGGTTGCCGGTGCTCCGGGGCTGCGATTCGCCGGTATTCAGGCGTATCAGGGCAGCGCGCAGCATGTGCGGGAATACGCCCGCCGCAAGGCGCTCATCGACGCCGCCATCCGGGAAACCGAGCGCACGGTTCAACAACTCAATGAAGCCGGTCTCGCCCCTGGGGTGATTACCGGCAGCGGCACCGGAACCTATGATCTGGAAGGTGCACACACGGTGTTCAACGAGTTGCAATGCGGCTCCTACGTGTTCATGGACGCGGACTACCAGCGGATTGAAACCGAAGATCACCGCCCCTTCGATGCCTTCGACAACAGCCTATTTCTGTACACCACGGTGATGAGCAAGACGCGCGCCGGGCGGGCGGTATGTGATGCCGGCCTCAAGGCGCACAGCGTGGATTCCGGTCTGCCCGCTGTGCATGCGCTGCCAGGTGTCCGCTATATTCAGGCGTCTGACGAACACGGTGTGCTGGAGGATCCGGACGACGTGCTGCGGCTCGGTGATCAGCTCAGACTGATCCCGGGGCATTGCGATCCGACAGTCAATCTGCATGACTGGCTGGTCGGCATCCGCAACGGTCATGTCGAATGCCTCTGGCCGGTCGCCGCGCGGGGCGCGGTGTTCTGAAGAACCGCTGCGACAGCTGGTATTCGCCGCCTTCCACGACCAAGGCGCCGACGTAGCCTTCCGCCGGGTGTAATTCCGTCACGGACCAGGTCACGGCCGATTCCGCTCGATCATCATCCAGGTGCCCTGGAGGGCCGGTGTCCGCCAGCGCCGGTGCAAGGTCCTGCGGATCATCGCTCAGTCCGCACCCGATCGCCTTCGCATAGGCTTCCTTGCCGGTCCAGACTCGCAGGAAAGTCCGCGGCCGTTGACCCGGAGGGGCCGCCTTCCACGTCGCCTGCTCCTGGGGCGAGAACCACTGCCTGGCAATGTCGTCTGCCTCCGGAATGTCCCGGATGGCCTCCAGATCGACACCAATACGACGACCTCGCGTCAGGGCATACAAGGCAAGCCCGTGCGAACGGGAACAGTTGAACCGCAGAGGCGGGTCCGCCGAGGGAGTCGCGAGCTCCGGCTTGCCCCAGTTCCCGTAACGCAGGCGCAGGAGGCCCGGCTCACCGTCAAGATAGCCGGCAAGCAGCCAGCGAAGCAGGCCTCTGGCAGCGATGAACCGTCGCTGATCCTGCCTGAAAACAAAGGACTCAGTGCGCCGAAGTTCGTCGGGTGAGAGGCTGCGGGCAAGGTAGGCGATGGGCCATGGCGGATGGTCTAGATCGGCAAGCCAGGTATGCACCTCGCCGATGCCCAAGGAGGTTACCGCCGAGGGGCACGGCCCGGTGCCGTGACCGGATTCCGACGGGTTTTCACTCACGACGCCACCAGGTCTGACTCTTCAAGCCAGGTGGCCAACTGCCGGGCAACTTTCGCCACATGTGGCTGACGCAGTAGCGTGTGGTGGTTCCCGGGAACCACGTAACGGGCGACACCACCATCCGCGAGCCTGTCCCAACCGAACTCATGCGGGTTCGCCCCTGCGGCGGATTCTTCCGCCTCAAACAGCGTGATCCGGCCGGCGTATGGTGCTGGTGTGTAGTCATGCATCGCCCGGATATTGTGGGTGAAAACCTCCAGTTGTCGTCGCAGTTCCGAAAGCTCCAGATCCGGAGGGGCCAGGCCGGACCGCTGCGCCTGCTCGAGGACGGCGCGGAGCTGCGCCTGCGGATCAAGGCGCTGGAATTTCTCCACTGCGCCGGTTGGCAAGCCAAGGTGCTCCACGAACTGGGCTAGTGCGTCCCGGGCGTCGTATCGGGTTGCAGCGGACGCAGGTGCATCCAGCATCGCCAGCAGCGAGACGGTCTCGCCGGATTGTTCGAGTTGGCGGGCCATTTCGAATGCGATGACCCCACCCATGGACCAGCCACCCAACAGATAGGGACCCTGTGGCTGAACGCGCTTCAATTCCGCGATATAGCGCGCAGCCATGTCTTCGATACGCCGGTCAGGGGCGCCGTCGACCAATCCCGCCGCCTGCAATCCGTAGACAGGACGGTCCGCGCCGAGTAGATGTGCCAGTTCCACATAGCAGTACACGGTTCCCGTGACCGCATGGATCAGGAATAACGGCTGCCGGTCGCCTTGCGAATGAATGGTGACCATGGGAGAGACGGGTGCGTCTGACGCCTTTCGCAGCATGCAGGCGAGTTGCTCGATGGTGCGGCCCTGAATCAGGCTGGAGACAGGGATATCCCGTGAGAATGCCCGCTGGATCCGGGCAATCACCCGCATGGCCATCAGGGAATGGCCGCCCAGTGCGAAGAAGTCATCTGTCACGCCGATGTTGCGGCCGGGGAAGAACGTTTCCCAGATGCGCAGCAATTGGAGTTCCACTGCATCACGCGGCGCGATGCTGGGGTTTATCCGCTCGCGGGCTGTGTCCACGGTCAGCCGGGCCCGATCCACTTTCCCGCCTGCCGCACGCGGCAGGGCATCCAGCAACGTGATGGTGGATGGCACCATCTGAGCGGGAAGCCGTGCCGCCAGGTACTCCCGAAGATTACCGGCGGTGGCAGGCGCCTCCGTTACCACGAATGCCTGCAGCTGAAGTTCGCCGTCTCCGGCACACTGGGGGATAACGGCGGCCTCCCGCACGGCCGGATGGCGAGCCAGTAATGCCTCGATTTCCTCCGGCTCCACGCGGCGCCCCCGGATCTTCACCTGACGGTCGGTGCGCCCCAGAAAATCGAGCGTGCCGTCCGGCCGCCAGCGGGCAAGATCTCCGGTCCGGTACATCCGCTGTCCAGCCACAAACGGATCCGGGACGAACCGTTCCATCGTCAGTTCCGGCTGGTTGCGATAACCATGGGCCAGACCGGCGCCGCCGAGATACAGCTCACCGGGAGCACCCACAGGTTTTGGCTGAAGCTCCTCATCCAGCACGTAGGCGCGTGCGTTTGCGATGGGCCGCCCGATGGGCACGCGCGCCGTATCATCGTCGTCCTCGCAAGCCCAGTGCGTGGCATCGATACCTGCCTCGGCGGGACCGTACAAATGATGCAGGGCCGCGGGGAGGCGCGCGCGGCACCGGCGCTGCAACCCGGCCGATAGCAGCTCACCGCCGCAGAACACACGTTTGAGGCATCGGCAGTCGTCGATGCCGGGCAGTTCGAGCAGCACCTCCAGCAACGCGGGCACGACCTGCAACGTGGTCACCTGTTGCTCCTTGATCACCTGCAGCAGTTCTGCGCCGTCGTGCTCGACACCTGGCGGCGGCAGAACCAGTCGGGCGCCGGTCGACAATGGCCCAAACAGCTCCCAGATGGCGGGATCGAATCCCAGCGGGGTGCGCTGCAGCACCGCATCCTCCTTCGTTAGCGGGAAAGCCTGTTGCCGCCAGCGCACCTGGTTACAGATCGCGCGGTGCGGGACCATGACGCCCTTGGGCAAGCCGGTGGTGCCAGAGGTGTAGATGATGTAGGCAAGATCGTCAGGCACGGTAACGCCGGAAGGCCTGTCGTCAGGTTCGCCGGCGATCAGCGCCCGGTCGGCGTCGAGGTCCACCACGATGGCATCGTGCGCAGCCATGCCGTCCGGTAGCGGCTGCCGGGTGAGCAGAATTTGCGCTCCCGCGTCCGCAATTAGTCCGCCCAGGCGTGCGGCCGGCTCCAACGGATCCAGAGGCAGGTAGGCACCGCCGGCCTTGATCACCCCCAGGGCCGCGATCACGGTCTCCGGCGACCGTGGGATCCAGACGCCAACAACGACGCCCGGCTCGACGCCGAGTTTGCGCAGGCGACGGGCGATCTGATTGGCGCGCCGGTCCAGTTCCCGATAGCTGACCCGCGTGTCGCCGAAGACCACGGCCGGGGCGTCCGGCGAGCGGTCCACCTGGGCCTCGATCAGACGATGGAGGCAGGTGTCATCGCCCAGATCAGCGGTGGTGTCATTCCACTGGATGAGGACCTGGTCCCGCTCTGGTCCGGAGTACAACGGCAGCCGGGACAGGGGCTGCTCCGGGTCGGCCACGGCGGCCTCCAGCAGGTTCCGCAGATGCGCGATCATCCAGTCCATGGTGGCGACGTCGAAGCGATCCGCGTTGTATTCCAGCGTGCCGCTGATCCGCTCACCGTCGTCCAGCAGCAGCATCAGCTCGGTCGCCGCCGTTCCGCTCTCGACGTCCAGCGGCTGCAGGTCAAGGCCCGCCACCCGCAGCTCTGGAACCCGTGCGTTGTGAAGCACGAGCATTGCCTGGAACAGGGGGTTCCGGCCGGCATCCCGCTCGGGCTGTAGTGCTTCGACGACGCGATCAAATGGAACATCCTGATGCTCAAATGCCTGAAGCGTGGTTCGTTTCACCTGCTGGAGTAGCCCGCGGAAGCTTGGTTTACCGGACAGATCCGAGCGCAGGACCAGGGTGTTCATGAAGCAGCCGACCACGGCATCGCTCCCGCGCTGCGCCCGGGAAGAGGCGGCTGTGGCCACACAGATGTCTTCATTCCCGAAGTATCGGTGCAGTAGCGTCTGGTACGCGGCAAGCAGCGTCATGAACAGCGTGACGCCTTCGCGACGGCTGAATGCCCGAAGTGCATCGGAGAGTTCAGCGGAGAGCGCGAACCAACGATGGCCGCCGCGCATATCGCCGGCCCCGGGTGACGCCTGCGTTGCCGGAAGCCCCAGGCCGGCCGGCGCGTCGGCAAGCTGGCGTTTCCAGTAGGCGAGTTGGGTGTCGATCATCGCCTCGTCCCACTGCGCCTGCTGCTGGATGTGCTCCACGTAACGCGACGGTGGAGCTGGGAGCGGTGACGACCGCTTGCTGGAAAATGCGTCGTACAGCGCCGCCAACTCGCGCACGAGCAGATTCATTGCCCAGGCGTCGGCGGCGATGTGGTGCACGATCAGAAGGATGACGTGCTCTTCTTCGGTCAGCCGGAACAGCGTGACGCGCATCAGAGGCCCCTGGCCCAGATCGAATGGCCGCTGGATCTCCTCAGTGGTGAGCCGGCCAAGTTCGATCTCCCGTTCCGCTGCCGGCACAAGGGCCAGATCCACCAGCGGCAAGGTGGCTGGCGGGGGCGGTGCGAATTGCTGGAGCGGGGCTCCGTCGACTTCACGGATGGTCGCGCGGAGCATTTCGTGGCGACGCAGGAGCTCCGACAGGCTTTGCTCCAGCGCAGCCACGTCCAGCATGCCGGACAGGCGGGTTGCCACGGCAATGTTGTAAGCGGCCGTCCCCGGGTTCAGCCGGTCAAGGTACCAGAAGCGCTGCTGCTCGAAAGACAGTGGATATTCCTCGGTCTGCGCTGTCGGCGCGGCCGGTACGGCGGCTTGTTCGGCATCGTTGGTCCTGGCGGCGGCGGGGGCGTCGAACGCCAGCTGCTCCAGCAGTCTCTCCGCCAGTTCCGCACTACTGGTTCCCTGCAGGATGGCAACCACCGGCACCTTGATGCCGAGGTCCACCTTGACGGCCGCGCCCAGTTCCACAGCCATCAGCGAATCGAAACCAAGCTCCGTGAACGGGCGATCCGGATCGATCTTCTGCGGGGTCGTGCCCAGCACCCGCGCGACCTTGTGCACGAGGTAGTCGGTCAGAAGAGCGCTCCGCTCCGGAGGTGCCGCGCCCCGCAGCATGGCCAGCGGCGAGTCCGGCGAGTTGCCGGCCTGCTCTTGGGATTCGGGGCTGTCCGCAGCCACCAATGCCTCGAACCGCCGGGATCCGGCAGCCAGCGGATTGAACTCCGTCCACATCCGCCAGTCCATGCCGGCGGCAATCACATGGCCGAAATCGTGGCGCAGCAACTGATCCAGTGTGTCCAGCGCCTGTGTGGCCCGGAACTGCCGGAAGCCGGCGCGATCCAGGTACTGTGCAAGCTCGTCGTGACGGGAGACGTAGCCGACATCCGCCAGTGCACCCCAGGCGATGGTCAGTGCTGGATGGCCCTGCGCCCGGCGATGCGCCGCCAAGGCATCCAGAAAGGCATTGGCCGCCGCGTAGTTGCCCTGCATGGGATGACCCAGGACTGCGGCGATGGAGGAGAATAGGACGAAGAAGTCCAGCGGGTCGCTCCGGGTCAGCCGGTGCAGATTCCAGGCGCCGGCCACTTTGGGGGCCAGCACACGGTTGAACCGCTGCTGATTCAGGCGCACCAGGACGTCGTCATCCAACACCATGGCCGCGTGAATCACTCCCTTGAGCGGTGGCAGTTCCTGACGAATATGCTCGAGTGTGCGCCGCACGTCCGTCTCATCAGACACATCGCCCCGGATCACGCTCACCCGGCAGGGCAACGCCCGCAGGGTCTCGAGCGCAGCCTCGTTGTCCTGAGGGACGCCTGAACGGCTCATGAGAACGAGGCTCCCGGCACCCTGGCGAGCCAGCCACTCCGCAACGGTCAGCCCGAAACCGCCGAGCCCACCGGTGATCAGGTACGTGCCGCCCTCATGGACCGGGGGCGTGTCCTGGCGCGAATGCACGGGATACGTCTGCTCGTCGATGGTCAGCACCACCTTGCCGATATGCCGCGCCTGGGCCATTAGACGGAACCCTTGCTCCGCCTCGGCGAGATCGAAGGTGGTGACAGGAACCGGCTGCAGTGAACCGTCCCCAATTTGTCGCGCAACGTGCTCCAGCAGGCGGGTGGCAAGCGTCGGCCGATCCAGCGCCAGCGGGATCAGGTCAACGGCGTGGAACGAAAGATTGCGCTGGAACGGTAGCAGCCCCACCTGGGCGTCGCCGTAGATATCCCGCTTGCCCAGTTCGATGAAGCGGCCATAGGGGCGCAGTACGGCCAGCCCCTTCAGCATGGCTTCACCGGACAGTGCGTTCAGGACCACATCCACGCCTTCGCCGTCCGTGTCACGCAGCACTTCGTCGGCAAACGCAAGCGAGCGCGAATCCATGACGTGCTCGATGCCGAGCTCGCGCAGGTAGGCGCGCTTCTCCGGCGTCCCGGCGGTGGCGAAGATCTCCGCGCCGACGCGTTGGCAGAGCTGGATGGCGGCCAACCCCACCGCGCCGGTGGCGGATTGGATCAGCACACGCTCCCCCGGGGCGATCCGGGCCACGTGATTGAGCGCATATTCTGCCGTCACGAAACCGTTCAGCACCGAGGCGGCCTCCGCGAAAGACAGGCGTGCCGGCTTGGCGACGGTCAGATGCTCGCGGGCAATCACTCGTGCGCCGTGTGCGGCTGCGGCCAGGGTCATGACCGCGTCTCCCGGCCGGAAGCGCGTCACGCCCTCGCCGCAGGCGAGCACGACGCCGGCGCATTCGATGCCCAGGCCTTGTGGGTCGGGGTCGTGCTGGTAGGCGGCGGGCGGAAGCATATCCAGCGCCTGGAGCACGTCGCGGAAATTGATACCGGACGCGTGGACCCGGATGGCCAGTTCACCCGGTCCTGGCTCGGCCACCGCCGTTTCGCGCAACAGGAGGCTTTCGATCGCTCCGGGCGCGCCCGCCTCCAGGCGGAACCCACCCGTTTCGGTGGAGATCGGGCGGATTGTCTCGGGCTGAGCGCGCTCGGCGAGCGCGACGCGGCGCAGCCGGCGCACAAAGCGCGCCCGGCCGCGCAGGGCCATCTCCTCTTCTCCGTCGTTGCCGGACAGTTCCGCGGCAAGGGTTTCCGCCTCCTCCTCAGAAGGGGTAGGGCCGAGATCGATCAAGCGGCAGTGGGACGTGTCGTGCTCGCTCATCAGCACGCGCCCGAGACCCCACAAGGGTGATTGCGTGACGTGTGGTGCGGCATCGTACCCGTCAACGGCTTGTGCGCCGGCGGTCACCAGACACAGTTCGCCGATTGGGTTGCCCGACGTCTCCTGGGCCTGCATCAGCGCAAGCACACTGCCGCAGCCGAAGCGCTGGGCATCCATGAGGGCGGCCGCATCCATGTCCTCATTGGTCGCAGCGGCTACACTCCATGCGTGGAGCACGCCGTTAACGGTGTCGTCGCGTAATGCATCCAGCAGGCGTGCATAGGCGCCAGTGTCCAGCGGCGGGATGGTGAAGCTGCCGTCCGCGTGCCGCTGGTAGGTGTCGCCGGCCCGCACCGGCGTGCAGCGATCACCCCTGGCCTGCAACGCCTCGGTCACCCGGTCTGCTTGGCCAACCGAATCGGTGAACACCAGCCAGTGCCGTGGGGAGCCGGACACGGGGACCGACAATGACGTGTGCACGGCGGACGTTGCCTGCGCAAGGAGTACGGTCTGCAGTCTTCGATCGTCTGTCGTATCGGCCAACAAGCCGGTCACGTCCTTGAAGCCGTCGGCCTCAAGCAATGCGCCCCACTGGCGCGGTTCCAGCATGGGGCCGCCCGCCCGCAGGTTGACGTCCGTGTAACGCCACCAGCCCTCCAGCAGTCCGAACACCAGGTTGAGCCAGCTGGACCGGCGCGTGAGTTCCAGCATGGCCAGGAGCCCGTTCTCTGCGAGCAGGTGATGCACATGGCTCAGCGTGGTGCGGAGATCCGCGGTGACATGGAGCACGTTGGCGGCGATGACCAGATCGAACGTGTGGGGTTTGAAGCCCTGTGCTGCCGGGTCGGTCTCGATGTCCAGGGTCGCGAAGCGGATGCCCGGGTGGTCGGCAAAGCGTGTCCGTGCCTCCTCCAGGAAGTGGGGGGAGACATCGGTAAAGGTGTACTCGGCGGAATCCGGCAGCAACGGGAGAATCGTGCCGGTGGCGGCGCCCGTGCCCGCGCCAATCTCCAGCACCCGCACGGGTTCGTCACCATCGGCGCCATCGGTGGCGTTGGCAACGGCCTCGGCAAGCAACTGGTGGTAGGTCCGGCAGGGGGGGCTGTTGGTGTAGAACTGCGCCAGCAGTTCCAGTGAATCCTCGGTCAGCAGCACCTCCCGGGCGTCTGTCTCGCCGCGGAGGATGGCGGCGAGGTGCGTGCCGCCCCGGCGGAGCAGTTCGGCCTCGGCGGCATACTGCGGTTCCGCCGCAATGAGCTCGTCCAGTTTCCGGTGCAGCGTGGCATGATCCCGCGGGATCGCCTGCAAGGTGTCAGTCGTGCCCTGGGGTGACTCCCGGAGCAAGGCCAGCAGGGCAGCGAAAAGTCGCCGATGGCTGGGCACCACCCCCAGTGAATCCGCAACGGTCTCGGCGGGCAGTTCCAGGTCGCGGACAGGAATCCACCCCATCTCGTCCAGGGCGGCGAGCGTGTATCCCAGGGTCACGCGATTCACCCAGGGTTCCACGGTGTCCAGGTACCGGGCCACATCCGGTGTGTCTTCCGGCGTGACGGTGTCGGCCGCCACCGCAGCGGCGATGTCAGCGACGGGGCGCAGACTGCGGGCGTTGTTGTTCCCGGCGGAAGCCTCTTCCCAGCGCCATTCATACAGCCAGTCATCGATGCCGGCCTGATCGGAGGGTTGATCCTCTTCCAGCACCCGCAGGCGCAGCCCCTCCAGGACAACGGCGGCTTCGCCGTTCTCATCAATCAGCCATGCATCGCCTTCCATGTCGTCCACCCGCGCGCCTTCGCCATGCCGGATCACGACATGGGCCCAGAAATGTGCCCCAGGGCTATGGCGAAACACGAGGCGCCGGATGGATACCGGGAAAAAGACCGCATCGGTCTGTGTCTCGGCGCCAGTGCGGGTACCGAGGGCGCCGAAGAGCTGAATCGTGCCGTCCAGCAGGGCAGGGTGGATCCGGTAACCGTCCACCGGGCGTTCCACGCCCGGCGGGAACGCAATACGGGCTAGCGCGCCGTCGGGGCCGAGCCAGATCTCCTGCAGGGTACGAAACGCGGCACCGAAGCGGTAGCTGCGTTGCTCCAGGAAGTCGTAATGCTCAGCCACAGGAAACGGCGTCGTGCACCGCTCGCGCAATCCCTGCAGGTCCGGTGCAGCTGCATCGCCTGCGTTATACGGGGCGAGTCTCGCGGTGGTATGAAGGCTCCATGTAGCGCCGTCGTCCGGTGGGCTGCTGTGTATCTCCACCACGGAATCGCGTGCCTGGTAGTGGAGTTGCACCACGTCCTGGCCCGGTTGGCTGAGAAACAGCAATTTGCGGAACTGCACATCCTCCAGGCGAACCGGTATCTCGCCCCACAGTTCCCGCCCCGCCGCGAACGCCATTTCCAGGTAACCGGCCCCCGGGAAGAGGATGGTGCCATGGATCACGTGTGCATCCAGGTACCCGCTCGCCGGGGCGTCCAGGCTTACTTCCCAGGTAGGCTGGGCGGAAGGAAGGCGGCGGCCGAGCAATGGATGACCGGTATCGACACCCGCAGGCCGCGTCCGCTGCGGCGTCGGTTCCTCTCCGGTGTCATACCAGTAGCGCTCCCGCTGCCACGGATAAGGCGGCAGCGTGACGCAGTTTCCGACGGGATACAGGCTGGACCAGTTCAGGGGCCGACCGCGCACGTGCAGGGCGGCCAGGGTCCGGAGCAAGCACTGGCGCTCGTCCTCCTCGCGCCGCAGGCTGGGCAGTACCGTCGCGGATTCTCCCTGCTCGGCAAGATTCTCCGTGAGGGCCCCGGCCAGCACCGGGTGGGGGCCGAGTTCGATGAACAACTCGCATTCGTCTCTGATAAGCCGGTTCGCGGCGTCGGCGAACAGCACGGGTTGGCGGACGTTGCGCCACCAATAGGCGGCGTCGACGCGTGCGTCATCCACCCAGTCACCGGTGGCCGTAGACACCATCGGAATCTCCGGTGGGTGGGGAGACAAGGCCTGGAGAACGTGCAGGAATTCGTCCCGTATCGCCTCCATCTGCGGTCCGTGATACGGAACGTCGACGGGAAGAAAACGCGCGAAGCGCTGCTCCGCCGTGAGCGCTTCGGCAATCTGCTGCAGTGCGTCTTCCTCACCGGAGAGGGTGACCGACTCCGGCGCATTGACCGCGGCCAGGGACACGGTGTGTTCATGGCCGCGGATCAGGCGCCGGGCCGCGTCGGGCGATATCCCGGCAGCGAGCATCCGCCCGGTGCCGCTGGTGCGATGCTGCAGCCGGCCACGGTGGAAGGCCAGAAGCACCGCGTCCGGCAGCGGGAGGGCACCCGAGACACACGCTGCGGCCATTTCACCGGAGCTGTGGCCGACAACGGCATCCGGAATGACGCCCCAGGACCGCCAGAGGGCGGCGAGCGCGAACTGAATGGCGAAGTTCGCCACATGCGCCCGGTCTGCACGTGCGATCCGGGATGTTTCCTCGTCCAGCGATAATTCCTCCAGCAGAGACCAGTCGGCCAACGGCCGCAGCAAGGCGTCCACCTCCTCCAGGCTCCGCCGGAATACCGGCTCGTCCTCCATCAGCTGCCGCCCCATGCCCCACCACTGCGGCCCCATGCCGGGAAACACGAAAGTCAGCCGGGGAATGTGCCCCTTGCGTGCATGTCCCGTGACGTAGGCGGCGCTTTTTTCTCCGTCCAGGAAGGCGTCTAGGCTTTCAATGGCCTCCTCTGGTGAGCGGGCCACCACTGCCAACCGCTCGGCATGGTGGCTACGGCGCACGACAGCGGTGTAGCACAGATCGTGCAGGTTCAGGGCGCTGCCTCCCTGGAGCAACGCGCGATAGCGACGCGCCGATTCCAGCAGCGCGTCCGGGGTATGCGCCGACAGGGTCAGTACCTGTTCACGGTTCCCGTCGATGGACGGGCGCTTAACGGGGGGCGGCGCCTCCAGCACCACATGCGCATTGGCGCCGCCGAAGCCGAATGAATTGACGCCGGCCATGGCGCGGCCTTCCGTGTCCGGCCAGGGTTCCAGTTGTGTGGGGACACGCAAGCGGAGCGCGTCGAACGGAATTGCGGGGTTCGGTTCCGAGAAGTGCAGGTTCGGAGGGATTTGCCGATGTTCCAGCGCCAGTGTCGCCTTGATCAGGCCCGCCATGCCGGCGGCTGCTTCCAGGTGACCCAGATTGGTCTTTACCGAACCGAGCAGGCACCGGGCATCGTCAGCGCGACCCTCACCCAGCACCCGGCCAATGGCCTCCGCCTCCACCGGGTCACCCACCGGTGTCCCGGTGCCATGGGCCTCGACATACTGGATTTCTGTTGATGCCACGCCCGCATCCCGGAGCGCCTGCCGCAGCATCGCTGCCTGGGCGGTGGCACTTGGCAGACTGAGACCCGTGGTCCGCCCGTCCTGGTTCACCGCACTGCCGCGAATGACTGCATGGATCGGGTCCCCGTCCGCCCGTGCCTGCTCCAAGGGTTTGAGAACAACGGCGCCGGCGCCCTCGCTGCGGACATAGCCATCGGCGTCGGTGTCAAAAGCGCGGCAGCGCCCCGTGGGCGACAGCATGGAGGCCTTGCAGAACCCCATGGTCACTTCCGGTGCCAGAAGCACGCCGACGCCGCCAGCGATGGCCAGGGCGCACTCGCCGGCGTCGAGACTGCGGCAGGCAAGGTGGACTGCCGTCAGCGAGGAGGAGCAGGCGGTATCGACGGAGAAGCTCGGCCCGCGCAAATCCAGCAGATAGGAGACCCGGTTCGCGGAGATGCACGCTGCGGTTCCAGCGTTCACATGGGCGTCAATCCGGTGTCGATTATGCGGCAGCACCTGGATGTCGACGTAGTCATGGGTGGAGACGCCGACGAAGACGCCGGTGCTGCTGCCCGCGAGCTTGTCCGGGGCCAGTCCGCCGTCCTCCAGGGCCTCCCACACCACCTCGAGCAGCAGGCGCTGTTGCGGATCCATGCGGCGCGCCTCGCGCGGCGCGATGCCGAAGAAATCGGCGTCGAAACCATCCACGTGATCGAGAAAGCCGCCCCAGCGCGTGTAGATTTTCCCGGGGCTGGCTGGGTCTGAATCGAACAGCTCTGTCAGGTTAAACCGGTCCGGGGGCAGTTCGGTGACGGCATCGACACCGTCACACAACAACCTCCAGAATGCGCCCGGAGAGTCGGCCCCCCCGGGAAATCGGCAACCGATACCAACAATCGCAATGTCCATGGCCGAAACTCCAACCTGGGGCTGCGATCGCGGGGCGACCGTGACCGCAGCCCGAGTGGCATCAGCGGCACTTGTATTGGAGGGTATAGGTCAGATCCAGGCCTTCCTGGCTGACAATGCCATGACCGGTGGCATGGAGCGTATTGCTTGGTTGACGGATGACCCGGACAGTGGATTCCGTGACCGGTGCTGCTCCGCCTATCCCCTTGCCGGAAAGCCCCAGTGTGACGGACTGTGCACCTGGGCCGCATCCGTCGATGGTTCCGGTGAATTCCATGATTCCCCCGAATGTCACATCACCGTTGCGCTTAACGGTGCCGGTCACCTCTTGAACAAATGTTCCTTCCAATGTTCCTTGAACGGTGCCGGTGATTGTCCTCGCCTGATGCGAGTTGCCGCCGGTCTCTCGGAGCACTTCCACCTCAATGTGAGTGATCATTCCGGTGCCGCTCCCCTCAAGCATCGGTCCCGCATGTAGCGGGGGGCCAGCATGGGATGGGGGCCCGGCCTGTGACGATGGAGTGGCGGCGATAGGTGCTGAGACCAGCAGCGCTGACAGGGCAAGAGTCGTGGCGAGTTGAGCCAGGCCTGATGAGTTAAGGCGATTGCGAATCATCTGAGGTCCCTCCCCGGGGTTATCGACCGGCACAGCGCTGGGTAGGGCGTCCGGTCAGTGCCTCATGGACATGAAGTCGGTTTGCTTCGTGGTAGGGCGCGAAAGACCAGCGTTCAATCAAGGACCATTTGCCGATTTTATTCTGAGTGGATGCAGTGCGCGCCGGATCGGGTCTTGACAAATTATTGCTAGTATGTGCGCAGGTCGACTTCACCACTTAACGGTAGACTGCTTCCTTGCCCTGTCAAGCTGGCGTTAAGCGCCACCATGCATCGGCGAAATTGCTTCGGCCACTGCGGTGGATCGGTGTGATGTGAGGTGCTTGGGGGCTGGGCTGCGGCACCGACGGGGGCTTCGCAGGAATGATTTCTTTGATCGCTGCCGGAAAAGACGGGGATGATGATCCCCCGAAAAATGCTTCCCCGCAGGCGACGGCGCCTGCGGGGAAGCATTCAGGGCATCAAAGCCCGTAGCTGGTTACGTCGATCTTGGAGAAGATTTCATCCCAGTAGAGTTGGACCAACTCGTCTCGTGTTTCCACGTCCTCCACCAGGTCCATCCACTTGGCCAGCACCTCGGTGAAGGCCTCGGTCATTTCTGCTCCATTCTGAACGCCGTGACGCTGAGCGTACCGTTCCGGAACGGCCTCCAGGTCCGCTTCCTGGAACGCGCGTGTCACCTCCTGGAATGATGGATCCGGTTCATGCATGGTGATCTCGTCGGAGCGCTCATCAAGCTGCCGTAACGCTTCCCTGTGCTCCGACAGGTACTGCCAAGCGATTTCCGCGTTAATGGCCGCCGCGCCATACAGAACGGATTCACGTTCCTGCTCGGTGAGACGCTGCCAGGTTTCTCGGTTGATGGTTGTTCCAACGCCGCCAAACGTGCTGCCCGGCACACCCATCGTGATATCGGTGACCACGTCGATGAACATGAAGTTGAGTAGATCCGGTAGGTTGTGCGCGGTGCAGTCCACAACCCCCTGACTCAGCGCTTCAAACGTTTCGTTGACTGGAATGGACAGCGGAGTGCCGCCAAATTCCGTCACCCAGCGCGACCACTGTGGGCCACCGACACGAATGCGCCTACCCTCAAATTCTTCCTGGCTGCGGACTGGCCTGGTGCAAAACAGCCCGTATGGTGGGCTGCCGGCCATACCCAGATAGACCTGGTTTTCCTTATGGTGCTCGTCCATGCACGCGTCACAGTGGTTCATGACGAAGTACGAAACGGCACCCGTATAGGCAAAGGTCGACTGCTTCGGCGTGGCCTCCTGAATGGCCAGGCTCATGGTCAGTTCCGTGAACATGGTGGTCGTGGGGAACGTCGATGGAAAGTAGGCCACCAGCACGGTCCCCAGGTCGGCAATGCCGTCGCGAATGCCATCCGGTGTCTCCATGAAGCTGAGCAGCGATGCAATAAAGCCCCGAACCTGTATCTCGCCTTCGGAATGGGATTCAACAGCCTTGATGAACTCGTCGACCGCGATTTCACCCATTGAGCCGGGGGGGGTGCCCGATGCAAAGCGCAGCTGAGTGGCATCTGCGGCGGCCCCAAAACACAAGCCTGCGGCCAACAGGCCGGACAACAAGGGGGTTTTCGCGTTTGCGATATTGATCATGCTCTCCTCCAGAGGAATCGCTTTTTTGGGGTTTCAGTCTGAACAGCCGATGGGGAAGGGGTCTCCTCTTGGTTTCTTGTGGTTCTTGTCGGACTACGCATGGGCACATCCATTACGTTTATGGATACCACGCCTCATGGGGGGGTGGGAAGAGAATTATGTCCAAATCAAGGGCGCGGCATGACTCGTCCCGATCTCACGGGAAGGAGGCATTTCCGTCAGGCCGGTTAAACGTTGATTCCAGCCCGTGAACTGTCATGAGCCCCCGCTGGTTTAAGCCAGCCATAGACGTAACCGAGCACCGCGCCGAAGACCAGGTGTGCGATCAAGGTGCTTAATGGAATGGCGAGGCCAAAGCCAGTGCCGAAGAACCCCGATCCCGCCAACGGAAACACGGTCAGCATGACCAACAGCCATGCCAGAATGCCGAACAGCAGCCCCTTGCGGGCGTAAGTGGTGCCCGGCAGCACCTTCACGAGTGTGATGAAAAGCCCGCCCCATAACACGGTGCCGACGATGAAATGGAGCCCCCAGCCAATGGCTGCATTGTTGGGTGTGCCGAGTGCCTGATGGGCACTGAGATTCATGATCTGGATTGGGTTAAACCAGGTCATGAAGCCGGCTTCCAAGCGCACGATCATCAGCGCTGAAATCACCAGCGTCGCCGCGAAACCGGCAAACAGACCTCTGCCCAGCTCCGCCATAATGCACCTCCCGACGCGATTTCTGTCCGCGACTCTACAGTCTGTCAGGTGGCCGGCTCCTTCCAGCCCTGCTCTGGCAAAGTATAGACGGGAGCGTTGAGCAGGCGTTTCCGCTTTACCTCCCAGGGCGATGTCTTGGTGAATGCGGTGCTTTGCACTTGCGTTGAAAGGATTGCCTCGCCGGCATAAGGCTTCCCCTTGAAGTAATAAAATTAGTAATTCTTATATGGGAAAAGTCTAATGGCGAAATTGCCAGCAGCTCCACATGAACTAAAACTCACCAATAGGGGGATTCATACATAAAGGAGAGCAGTCCGGCATCCGGGGTCGTGAAGAATGGACAGCGGGTTGTCCTGCAGAAGAATCAGGATTCCACGGAGCACGGACTAGACGCTATGACCTATCTCCAATCGGCTGTAACGGTTGCCACCTGGCGTGACTATGTCCAGTTGTGTAAACCGCGAGTAGTTTTGTTGATGCTGCTGACGGCTATCGTCGGTATGTGTCTGGCTGCCCCCGGTGTCCCCCCGCTTGATCTTGTGGCTGCCGGCATCGTGGGCATTGCACTTGTGGCCGGCTCTGCCGCTGTGGTCAACCACGTGGCGGACGCCCACGTGGATCAGACCATGAAAAGAACCCAGGCGCGGCCAGTGGCGCAGGGGCGAATTGCTCCGCCGCAGGCCCTGCTCTTCTCCGGGCTGCTCGGCCTGACCGGTATGCTGGTGCTGACCCTGTTGGTCAATCCACTCACGGCTTTACTCAATCTGATTTCCTGGGTCGGATACGGTCTCATCTACACGCTTTATCTGAAGCATCGGACCCCGCAGAACATCGTGATCGGGGGGCTGTTCGGAGCGGCGCCGCCGTTGTTTGGGTGGACGGCTATCACTGGCACGATCAGTGTGGAACCCCTGTTGCTGGTGCTGATTATCTTCGTCTGGACGCCGCCGCATTTCTGGGCCCTGGCGTTGGCGAGGTTGGATGATTACCGGGATGCCGGTGTTCCGATGCTGCCGATTACTCACGGTGTGATCTACACACGCCGGAGCGTGATGGCCTATACCGCGCTGTTGGCAGTGGTCAGCGCACTGCCCGTGGTCGTCGGCATGGCCGGGCTGGTCTATCTGGGGGTGGTATTGGTGTTGAATCTGCGCTTCCTGTACTGGGCCCGGAAAGTGCTGGTTGGGGATTGCGTCGCACCGATGAAAACGTTCCGGTATTCCATTTTTTATCTCGGGGTGCTGTTTCTGGCACTCCTGCTGGACCATTACCTGATTCTTGTCACGTCGTTGGTATGAAGGGGGGGTTGATGATTCGAGGGCCATAACAGATTGGGGGAAAGCTGATGAAAATGAAGCGCTATTTCTATATTGGTGATGATCTTGACGATCTCGAAAGACTGGAAGAGGAGTTGGAAGCAGCAGGGGTGGTCACACCCCAGATTCACGTGCTGACGCTGGACGACAGTGGCGCGGAGCATCATCAAAACCTGCATCAGGTCACTGCCCTGATGAAGAAGGATATTGTGCACTCTGCGCTCATTGGCGCCGCCGTCGGTGCCTGCGCCTTCGTGTTGGTCCTGGTGGTGGCTTATCTGGCTGGTTGGACGGATACCCCCGCCGGTTGGCTGCCGTTCGTTTTCCTCGCTGTTGTACTGCTGGGCTTCTTTACCTGGGAAGGCGGCCTGCGCGGCATTGAATCGCCGAACGTGCACTTCGAACGCTTCCAGAAAGTCCTGGAGGAGGGTAAGCACGTGTTCTTCGTCGATTTGGAACCGGGCCAGGAAGCCGTACTGCGGAAAGCGCTCGAAAACCATCCAAGCCTGCAGTCCGCCGGCGTTGGACGTGCCGCTCCGCACTGGGTGGTGTTCTGGCAGTATCGCGCGAAACGTTTCTTCACGCAGACGTTTCCATAGGCGGTTACGGGAACGGCCGGAGTCCGAGTTCGACCCGACAGGGTTCTATTCGGACTTCACCAGGGCGGCGAGGAGGCAGGTGAGATGATACTGGCGATCGTGCTGCTCATCATCGTCGTGGGCTCCGTGGTGTTTCATTTCCTGAACCCGTGGATGCTCACGGAACTGGCGTCCCATTGGGGTTCAATGGACGCCATGCTGCATATCTCGTTTCTGATCACCGGCGTGGTGTTTGTCGCCGTGTCGCTGTTCATGGTCGTGGCAATCATCCGCTACCGGCATCGGGAAGGCCAGCGCGCCCGTTTTCAACCTGACAATCGCAAGCTGGAATGGTGGCTCATCGGTGCGACCACTGCGGGCATCGTGGCATTGCTGGCACCGGGCCTGGTGGTCTACAGCGATTTTACCCGGCCCCCGTCCAATGCCATGGAGGTCGAAGCGTTCGGGGAACAGTGGCGGTACAGTTACCGCTACCCGGGCGAGGACGGCGTCCTGGGCTATGCCGATATACGCCATATCAGTTCCGATAATCCTCTCGGGCTCGACCCCAGTGACCCGATGGCCATGGATGATGTGGTCATCCATGACGACGTACTGCGACTTCCGGTGGACAGGCCGGTCCGAATGATGCTGCGCTCCAAGGATGTGTTGCACGGATTTTTCGTGCCGCAGTTCCGCGCCAAGATGGACATGGTGCCTGGCATGGTGACCCATTTCTGGTTCACGCCCACTCGCACCGGACGCTTCGAGGTGCTCTGCACCCAACATTGCGGTATCGCGCATTACAACATGCGTAGTCACGTGGTGGTGATGGAGCAGGACGAATTCGACGCCTGGCTTCAGGAGCAGGAAACCTTCGGTGAGTCGATGGCGGCGGCCGACAACGACGAGGCGCCTGACGACCTGGTGGCGGTCGGCCGGCGCTTGGCGAACGCCGAAGGTTGCATAGGCTGTCACAGCGTGGACGGGAGCCGCCGTGTCGGACCCACGTGGCTCAACCTCTACGGCAGTGAAGTCACGCTCGCGGACGGCAGTACCGTCATTGCCGACGAACCCTACCTACGCCAATCCATTGAGGAGCCCGGGACTCAGTTGACAGCCGGGTACCCGCCGGTCATGCCCGCGTACAGTTTCGATCGGGACGACATGGAGGCCTTGCTGGCGTACATCCGAAGCCTTTCGGAAGGCGCTGGCCAGGAGTAACGCATATGGCATACGTTCCATCGGCAGATGCACATGCACATCACGAGCCGCAGAGCTTCGTGACCAAATACATCTGGAGCCAGGACCATAAGGTCATTGCCATCCAGTATTCGTTGACAGCCATCGCGGTCGGCATAGTGGCGCTGGTGCTTTCCGGCTTGATGCGTGTTCAGTTGGGCATGCCGGAAACGGACCTGGTGGACGCCAGTGCCTACTACCAGTTCATGACCATGCACGGCATGATCATGGTGGTTTACCTGCTGACGGCGCTGTTCCTGGGTGGTTTTGGCAACTACCTGATACCGCTGATGCTGGGGGCGAGGGATATGGTATTTCCCTACGTCAACATGCTCAGCTACTGGTTTTACCTGCTCTCCGTTCTCGTGCTGATGGCAAGTTTCTTCGTGCCGGGAGGGCCAACCGGCGCGGGCTGGACTCTGTATCCGCCGCAGGCCATTACCGGCGGCACGCCCGGTGCGGGCTGGGGCATACTCACCATGCTGTTGTCGCTGGCGATCTTCATCGTGGCGGCGACCATGGGCGGGCTCAACTATGTCACCACTGTACTCCAGGCACGGGCCCGTGGCATGACGCTGATGCGCATGCCGCTCACCGTCTGGGGCATTTTCATCGCCTCCATCATGGCGCTGCTGGCCTTCCCGGCCCTGCTGGTCGCCGCCATCATGATGTTTCTGGATGCCACGCTGGGCACCAGTTTCTTCATGCCGGCAATCATCGCCATGGGCCGCGAATTGCCGCATGAAGGGGGTAGCCCATTGCTGTTTCAGCACCTGTTCTGGTTCTTCGGCCACCCCGAGGTCTACATCGTGGCGCTGCCGGCCTTCGGGCTGGTGTCGGACATCATCAGCACCCACGCCAGGAAGAATATCTTCGGCTACCACATGATGGTCTGGGCCATTGTGATCATCGGCGTGCTCAGCTTCTTCGTCTGGGCACATCATATGTATGTCAGCGGTATGAACCTGGCGTTCGGTTTCTTCTTCGCCATTTCCACGCTGGTAATCGCCGTGCCAACTGCCATCAAGGTCTATAACTGGATACTGACCCTGTGGCAGGCGGACATCCACCTTACTGTTCCCATGCTGTTCGCCATGGGCTTCCTCGTGACTTTTGTGGTGGGCGGGTTGACCGGGCTCTTCCTGGGTAACGTGGTGGTGGACATCCCGCTGGCAGACACGTATTTCGTGGTAGCCCATTTCCACATGGTCATGGGTGTCGCTCCCATTTTGGTGGTGTTTGGGGCTATTTATCACTGGTTCCCCAAAATCACCGGACGGATGATGAACGACACGCTCGGACAGCTGCATTTCTGGATCACATTCCTGGGGACCTACATCATCTTCTTCCCCATGCATTACCTCGGCGTGATGGGTATGCCCCGCCGTTACTACGCTTACGAGGACTATGAATTCATCCCGCAATCGGCCCACGACCTGAATGCCTTCATCACGTATGCCGCTCTGGTGGTCGGGCTCGCACAACTGCTGTTCCTCTACAACATGTTCTGGAGTGCGTTCTACGGTCGCCCGTCCGGCGGGAACCCGTGGCGGGCGACCGGCCTGGAATGGCAGACACCGGACACGCCTCCCAAACACGGCAACTGGGGCGAGAAACTGCCGGTGGTGCACCGTTGGCCCTACGACTACAACGTGCCCGGCGTGGAGCAGGATTTCATTCCCCAGAATGAACCTCGCCCTCACTCCGGCACGGCGGAAGGCGAGCATCACAAGGCAGAGGAGGGGAGGTCATGAGTTTCTGGGTGGATCGCAGCCATCCGGAACGCGGCACCATTGAGCCGACCCGCACCGGGGACCGCTGGCCCGGGCCGCCGGAGCGCCCGAAACTGGCCATGCGCGGTCTGCTGATCCTGTTGCTTCCGCTGACGTCCATGTTCGGTCTGCTAATCAGTGCCTATGTGATGCGGCGGCACATGGGGGATTGGCAACCGCTGCCACTGCCATGGCAGGTCTGGCTGAGCACGGTGCTGCTGGTGCTGAGCAGCGCCGGCTTCGAATGGGCGCGCAGGGCCGCCGCGGCCGGCTGGGTGGACGATGTCCGCCGCGGCTTGCTTGTTGCGGGCCTCCTTGCGCTGGCGTTCCTGGGCTCCCAACTCTGGGCGTGGCAACAGTTGCAACTGGCCGGTCTGGCCGTTGCGACCAACCCGGCCAGCAGTTTCTTCACGCTGATGACCGGCCTTCATGCGGTGCATCTGGTCGCCGGTCTGGCCGCGTGGTTCCGCACCCGCGCCGTACTGGCCGGTGAGGCAGAGCCCGCCACCGTGCAGAGCATGGTGCAACTGTGTGCATGGTACTGGCACTTCCTGCTGGCGGTGTGGCTGGTGCTGTTCGGCGTGTTGCTGTTCCTGGCGTGAAAAGAGGGCGGGACGATGGCTGATCACACATCCCCCGAACGACCGCAACCCCAGAATACAGGCTGGCAGAGTCTGGTGGACGACTGGTCCTCCGACCGCCAGGCCTTCAAGGTGTCCTGGGGCAAGGCCATGATGTGGATCTTCCTGCTCAGCGACACGTTCGTATTCAGCCTGCTGCTGATCGGTTACATGGCGGTGCGCCTCACCACGCCCCAGCCCTGGCCGGATACCGGCGAAGTGTTTGCGCTGACCGTGCTCGGGCACGAGTTCCCCCTGCTGCTGATCGCCATCATGACGTTCATCCTGATCACCAGTAGCGGAACCATGGCCATGGCGGTGAACTTCGCCTATGCCCGCAACCGTCGGATGGCCGCACTGTTCATCCTGTTCACGGCCATCCTGGGCGCGAGCTTTGTCGGCCTGCAGGTCTTCGAATGGACAGACCTGATCCAGAAGGGCGTCCGCCCTTGGGAGAACCCCATGGGGGCGCCGCAGTTCGGCGCGGCGTTCTTCATGATCACCGGCTTCCACGGCCTGCATGTGTCTATCGGGGTGCTTTACCTGCTGATCGTGGCGCGCAAGGTGAAGCGCGGAGACTACGACCGCTCGGGCAACTACGAACCGGTGGAGATCGCCGGCCTGTACTGGCACTTCGTGGATCTGGTGTGGGTGTTCATATTCGCCTTCTTCTACCTATTGTGAGGTGGTGTGATGGCTAACGTGAGCGAAGGGCAGCAGCACCCGGTCAAACTCTACCTGCAGGTGTGGGGCTGGCTGTTTGTGTTCAGCTTTTTGTCGTATCTGGTGGACTACAACGATCTGCAGGGCATCTGGCGGTGGACGCTGGTTCTGATGTTCATGATGATCAAAGCCTCGCTGATCGTGATCTTCTTCATGCACATGTTCTGGGAAAGGTTGTCGCTGGTGTACGCCATTCTGTTGCCGCCCCTGTGCCTGTTGGTCCTGGTGGGGTTCCTTGCCATCGAAGGCGAATACATCACACTCCTCAGGGATCTGTATCTGGGGCGTTAGGGAAGTACTGATCTATTCCCATGGTGCTCGGACATTGCAGCATGTCCAGCGCAGACCGCCACGGGTGTATTCAGCGTCTCCGTGCCGAAAGGTTAGTACGTTACACCGGTCGCTCGTCGCCGGGGCCCGGGGCGATTTCCACCTCGGTTACCGGAGCCTTGGCCAGTTTTTCCCGTCGGATGCGGTAGGTGCGCAGGATCCCTGCCACCAATCCGACCAGAACGAGGGTCGCGGCCACGGTCGCAACTGTGTTTTCGGGGTGCAGCAAGGTAACCATGGACAGGATGACCAGCAACGCCCGCAGCAAACGGTCGATGCCCGGCCTGCCGTGAAACTGTCCCTGCAACCCGAAAATCGTGCCCAGGGTTCCGGTACTAACCAGCACGATGGCCGCAAGCTGGGCCACGCCAGGTTCCAGCACCAGCTCAGGCCGCGTGAACACGGCGAAAATCATCAGAATCAGCGGGATGCAAAGGCCCATCGCATCGATCATGGTGCGCACGAACGGAGCGTCCGCAATGCGGGAAGTCACTGCGGCCGTGACCGAAGTGGGGGGCGAAAGTTCGCCGAACACGGCCACGAAGAATGCGAAGAAATGCACCACCCACGGATCGATTCCGGCGCGAATCATGAACGGGGCGATCACCACTGCCACCACGATGTAGGTGGGCGCCACCGGCAGGCCCATACCGACCAGGTAGCCGAAGGCGAACGCCACCAGCACCATCAGCACCAGATGGATCGACGCCACCTCCATGACCAGAATGCCGACCTTCGTGGGCACACCGGTCACGGTAAAGGCCGCGGTCAGGATGCCCAGCGTCGCCAACAGAACGGTGAGCTCGGATGTGGTCAAGGCAAAGGTCTCCACCATTTTGTGAAAGGGGCGGAGCAGCTCGGCCGGATGCCACATTCTGTGCCACAGGCGCTGTGCCAGGAACAGCAATGCCAAGCCGGAAAACAGGAATACGAATACGGTCTGCGCGGAGGTCATGGCAGCCTTGCGTTCCACGCCCATCAGGTAGATCAGGCCCGCCACCGACAGCAGGTACGCGGCAATATTGATCCAGTCCAGTAGCCCCATGGGTTCTACCTTCGGCACAACGGCCTTGCTCTGGTAACGCACGGCCAACAGATAAACAGCCACGCACACGCCCAGGAAGTAAATGAAGGCAGGGCCGAACCCTCGGGATACCACATCGAAATACCGCACGCCCATGATCTCCGCCATCATGAATGCGGCAATGCCCATCAGCGGCGGCATGAGCTGACCACCCAGGGATGACGCAGTTTCCACGGCCGCCGCCTTGACCCGCGGGAAGCCGGCACGGATCAGAGCGGGGATGGTGGCCGTCCCTGTGGTCGCCGCGTTGGCCGCCCCGCTGCCGCTCACCGCTGCCACGGCGAACGAGCCCACCACGGCGGTCTGCGGCAGCATGGCTGGCGAACGTGCGGCGATGTGGGCGCTGCCCCTGAGAATGGAGTCGATGCAGTTGAAGGCGCGCAGGGCTGCCAGTACGAGAATGAACGACCCGATCAGCGTTAACCCCAGTTGGGAGAGGCGCTCGAACACGCCAGTGCTCATTTCGATGCTGACGGCGCTGACCGCGCGATTAAAGGAAATCCCCGGATGGTGGAACATGCCGGGGACCAGATAACCGTAGACCGTGTAACCCAATAGCAGCAGATTGACCACGAACAGCGCCAGGTACTTGCGCCGGGTGTACTCGAGAACCAGGGCCGCAATGGCGCCGCCGGCCAGATAGTCCTTGCGGTCCCAGAAACCCACGCGGTAGATGCGAATCTCGTCGAGTTCCGTGACCAGATGGTACGTGGCCGCCGCGCAGATCCCGACGTAGATCACGGCGATCAGCAGACCAAGCCAGGGTCCAAGCAGAGGATAGAGTTCGCCCTTGCGCGCATCGTTCAGATAGACCAGGGCGATTGCCACCGGCACCATGGTAACGGCCAGCAGTGTGGGGCCGCCGGCACCCGTGACGTAGTAGCGCGACAGATACAGGAAAAAGAACAGCGCTGCCGCGAAAAAAATCCAGTTGGCGATGCGCAGCGGCAGCGTTGTCGGGAGGCTGGTGATGTCCTTGTTGGAATCGGTCATGGCGCGTCACGGCCCGCGGCGCTTTGCGCCACGGGCCGTCGTCCGTCCTCAGTTTGCGAGGCGGATTGGGCGCGGAGCCCCGCCAGGGGCATCAGTCCGCGATGCGATCATCCCAGTCCGGGTTCCATACATCACGCTCACGCATGTACCGCGCCAGGCCAGGATGCACTTTGACATCATCAATGGACGCCTCGACACCTCTGCGCTGTATGGCGGGCATGTCTTCGTTGATCTGGGCGAAAACCGAATCCGCCTGGGCCAACTCCTCGGCGTTTTCCTCGATGACCAGCAGCATCTGGTACTTGTCTTCCTCAGACACATTCATACCGACGTGGAAGCCGTAGAAAAACGGCACAAAATGCGCTTCATCGGTGCCCACGTCCGTCTGGAATACATCGGCACTGACGCGCACCACTTCCAGGCCGGCCGCCTTGAGCGCCTCCGCCTCTTCTTCGCTCGGATTGAGCACGGCGATGTCCGTCGCCAACTCGGCTTCGGCAACCCATGGCGCCAGGGACGCTTCACCGGCGGTATAGGCGATAAAGGCGTCGATGGTTCCATCGCCGAGCGAGCTGCCGGCAAGGCCAAGATCCAGCTCGCGATACTCGTGTCCGACCTCCAGCACGTTCATCGCGCGCTCCAGTTGCGCCCGTACATCCCACGGCGCCGGCCCGGTGAACACCGGGCTGCCGGACAGGTCGCGCCAGCCGCTGAGGGTTTCAGCATCTGCCTTGCGTACAGCCAGCCCCACCTCCATCGTGTATGCCCAGAAAGACTGCACCGGTTCACGTTCCATGCGGTCACGGAAGTCCCGGAAGCGGCCTGTGTCGTGGGCCAGCTCATTGAACGCAATATCGGCGCCGTAGAAGCCGTCGAACTCACCCATGGTGAAACCACGAATGGTGGCAATGGCGCCGGGGGTGGGCATGACCGTGATGTTATACGCATCCAATTCCCGGTTGAGCACGGCCATCAGGTTGACCTTGGCCCGGTGGCCTGCAGAGCCGGTGGCTGATGTCGCCCAGCGTAGCTGTGTGATCTCCTGGGCGGAGGCCGGCTGGGGTTGAGTTGCCAGGCTGGTGCCCAACACGGCCAGCGCAGCGACAGTTGATATGGCGATGTGCTTCATGGTTGGTTCCTCCTCTCGCCTCGTGCCGGGTTGTTATGTGCCTGTTGGAGCACGTGTTTCCTTATAGTGTAACTGGTAACTGCATTTCCGGCGTCGGCGCGGATTCCCGCGGCGATGTTGTGCTTGGCCTTCCCAGGTCCAGCGGCCATTCATTCCTGACATCGAATTGACATAGTGTAGAAAACACACTAAGTTGCCAGTCTGAGGATCGCAGACAGGAGCATGATCTTGCCCATCCCCAAGGCGACCGCCGTGCTGGCCACTAATGTGGTGGTCTTCACTATCCGCGACGAGCGGCTGGTGGCGCTGCTGGTCCGGCGGCCGAGGAAACCGTTCGCCGGCGTCTGGAGTCTGCCCGGCGGCCTGGTGGGGGATGATGAGGGTCTGGAAGACTGCGCGGTACGTACGCTGCGGGACCAGACCGGGCTGAAGGGGCTGTATTTGGAACAGCTCTATACCTTCGGCAACCCGGACCGCGATCCGCGCACGCGAGTGGTGACGGTGGCGCACTTCGCGCTGCTGCCGCCGGCCCGCCTGAACGGGGAACTGGACGACCTGCCCGATCAGCGTTGCTGGGCGCCGGTGGATGCACTGCCGGATCTGGCCTTTGACCATGACAGGATCGTGGCCATGGCGCACCAGCGGCTGGCGTCGAAGTTGGAATACTCCACCATCGGCTTCCAGCTCATGGGTGAACGCTTCACGCTGAGTGAGCTGCAGCAGGTGCATGAAATCATCCTGGGGGAGCCCCTGGACAAGCGAAATTTCCGCAAGCGGGTGCGTAGCCTGCATTGCATCGAGGAAACCGGCGACTGGTATCGCGCCGGCAACCACCGGCCGGCGCGACTGTATCGACTGAAGCAGCCCGGCGCGGTGGAGTACATCAAGTGAACGACGGCGACAGGCCGGAGGTAAGACGATGACGAAGGCGCAAACGGCCCAGGTAGCACGCCCGGTTTTCTTCCGGGAGCAGGCGTTCAGTTCCAGTGAGGAACTGCGGGCCGGCGAACGGGAGGAGCTGAAACAGCGTATCCGGGAACTGCTCAAGGCCCGGAACGCGGTGCTGGTGGCCCATTACTACACCGATCCTGCGTTGCAGGAACTGGCCGATGAAACCGGCGGCTGTGTGTCCGACTCGCTGGAGATGGCGCGCTTCGGCTATGAGCATCCGGCTGAAACCGTGGTTGTCGCCGGCGTGCGTTTCATGGGCGAGACGGCCAAGATCCTCAGCCCGGAGAAACGGGTGCTGATGCCGACGCTGGAGGCCACCTGCTCGCTGGACCTGGGCGCCCCCGCTGATGAATTCAGTGCTTTCTGCGACCAGTACCCGGAGCGCGTCGTGGTTGTCTACGCCAATACCAGTGCCGCCGTGAAAGCACGGGCGGACTGGGTGGTGACCTCCAGCATTGCGGTGGACGTGGTGCGCCATCTGCACGCCCAGGGCAGGAAGATCGTCTGGGGCCCAGACAAGCACCTGGGTGACTACATCCGCCGGGAAACCGGTGCCGACATGGTGCTATGGGACGGCAGCTGCATCGTCCACGAGGAATTCAAGACCCTGGAACTGGACAAGCTCCGCGCCGAGTATCCGGATGCCAAGGTGCTGGTGCATCCGGAATCGCCAGCGGGCGTGGTGGAGCAGGCGGATGTGGTGGGTTCCACCTCGCAGTTGTTGAAAGCCGTGCAGACCATGGAGGCGGACACCTTCATCGTCGCCACCGACAATGGCATCTTCCACAAGATGCGCCAGCTGGCACCGAACAAGACGCTGCTGGAAGCCCCCACGGCCGGCAAGAGCGCCACCTGCAACAGCTGTGCGCATTGCCCCTGGATGGCCATGAACGGCCTGCGCAGCCTGGCCCACGTGCTGGAAACCGGCGATAACGAGGTGTTCGTGGACCCGGTCGTGGCCCAGCAGGCCCTGGTGTCGCTGGGCCGGATGCTGGATTTTGGCAAGACCAAGCAGAAGCAGGTGGTGGGGGCAGGGGACGCCTGATTTACCGGTTGCCCGCATAGCGATGCATCTTTGCGCAATGGTGCGCTTTGCTGCGCTCAGAGCACGCTACGATAGAAGAACCGGGATCGGCGATCCGGTGTAGGCCGGTAACCGCTACAGGCGGTTGCCGGCATCCGCGCGCCTGGTCTGGCGCAGGCAAAGCGCACCATCAAAACAGGTTGTTGCGCTCGCCCGGCCCTTGACCGGACTCCTCCCTGCATTCATCCGGCTTCAAAAGTCTCCCGGACACAGTCCACAAACAGATCCCGCCCCGCATCCTCCTGCTCTGCCACCCAGATGCAGCAGGCCGCGTGCCACGCGTCTGAGGACTCCAGCGGTACGAAACTTACTCCCGCGAATCCGGACTCTGCCAGTGCCCGCGGTACCAGCGAGGCGCCCATGCCCCCGGCGACCAATGCCGTGATGGTCAGCCAGTGATTGACCTCATGCCGGATGTCCGGCTCCACGCCGGCCAAGCGGAACAGGCCGATAATGCGGTCGTAATAATGACTGGCGAGTTGTCGGTTGAACATGATGAGTGGCTCGCCGGCCAGTTCCTGAAGGCGCATTCTGCTGCGGCCGGCCAGGGGATGATGGCTGGGTAGGCAGCAGACGAAGGGCTCGTTGGCGATGGTCAGAGATGTGATCCCGTCCGGCAGGGGCATGGCATGGATAAAGCCGATATCAATCCGCCCGGTGCCCAATGCCTCCACCTGCTCAGCGGAATTCAGTTCCAGCAACTGGATGTCCATGGCCGGGTGACGATCCCGAAAGGTTCCCAGAACCAGTGGCAATCGGCGGAAAATCATGGTGGGCGTGAAGCCCACCCGCACCAGACCGGACGCGCTTTCCGCAACCCGCCGCACCAGTTCCTGGGTGTCACCGAGTTGACTCAGTAACCGCTGTGCCTGGCGGCGGAACACCTCACCGGCCCGAGTCAGCGCCACGTGTTTGCTGCTGCGTTCGAGCAGGCGCGCCCCGAGTTCTTCCTCCAACTGCTTCAGGCTGGCGCTGAGCGGCGGCTGCGAGATGTGCAGTCGTTTGGCAGCACGCCCGAAATGCAGCTCCTCGGCCAGTATCAGAAAGTATTTCAATTGCCGGAACGTTACTGCCATGATCTGCACCTTACTGCGCCTGTTCCTCGTTATTGATACATAAAAATGAATCAATGAATAGAAAAGCGGTATTGGGCACTAGCGCCGGCCTCACCTAGGCTTGCACCATCGATCAAAACAGTTGGAGGAGCGGCATCATGGCCTACAGCATTCACAGAAATATCCCGGACAGCCGGGGTAGCAACGCCTACACGGTGGATCCGGACTTCCGGCGGCTGCTCGGGGTTTACATGGACCCGGAGCTTCTGAATCATGTGGAACCCGAGTTTCAGCGCCTGGGTGGGCTGGTGGGTGACGAATTGGAGCAGCTGGCGCTGGAGGCGGACAAGAACCCGCCCACGCTGGAGCTGCGCACCCGCAATGGCGCTGACTCCCAGCGCATCAACAAGCACCCGTCCTACCAAGAGCTGGAACGGTACGCCTTCAGCGAATTCGGTCTTGCGGCCATGTCCCATCGGGGTGGGGTGTTCGATTGGACTGCGCCCATGCCGCCGGTAGTCAAATACGGACTCACCTACCTGTTCGTTCAGGCCGAGTTCGGGCTTTGCTGTCCATTGAGCATGACCGATGCGCTGACGCGGACGCTGCGGAAGTTCGGTGACGAGGAACTCATCAACCGTTACATCACCCAGCTCACGTCCCAGGATTTCGACGCCATGTTCCAGGGCGCCATGTTCATGACCGAGCAGGACGCTGGTTCCGACGTGGGCGCGATTACCACGGAAGCCCGGTTCGAAGACGGTGTTTGGCGGCTGTATGGCGACAAATGGTTTTGCTCCAACGCGGATGCGGATCTGGCCATGGTGCTGGCGCGGCCGGAGGGCGGTGATGCGGGTACCCGCGGGCTGACCCTGTTCCTGCTGCCGCGCCGTCTCTCCGACGGCAGCCTGAACCACTACCGCCTCATCCGCCTGAAGGACAAGTTGGGCACGCGCTCCATGGCCAGCGGCGAGATTGTGCTGGAAGGGGCCGAGGCCTATGTGGTGGGCGAGCCGGGGCGTGGCTTCAAGCAGATGACCGACATGATCAATATGTCGCGGCTCTCCAACGGCGTGCGCTCCGCGGGCCTCATGCGCCGCGCGGTCAACGAGGCCCTGTTTATCGCCCGAAACCGCGTGGCTTTCGGCAAGAGCCTGATCGACCTGCCGCTGATGCAGCGCCAGTTGCTCAAGATGCTGGTGACCGCGGAGCAGGGCCGCAGCATGGCATTCCACACCGCAGATTGCCTCAAACGCGCCGATGCCGGTGATGCGGAAGGGCAGAAGCTGCTGCGCATTCTCACGCCGCTCATCAAGTTCCGCACCACCCGCGACGCGCGCCAGGTCACCGCCGACGGCATGGAAGTGCGGGGTGGTTGCGGCTACATCGAGGAATGGTCGGACGCACGCGTGCTGCGCGATGCCCACCTGGGCTCCATCTGGGAGGGCACCAGCAATATCGTCGCGCTGGACGTGTTCCGGGCCATCCGCCGGGAAGGTACGCTGCCGGTGCTGCAGGTGTACCTGCACCGCAAGCTCAGCGAGGCGGGTTTGCCGGTTCAGGCGGCCACCATGCTTGGTTCCGTGGTTGACCGGGTGGTGAAACGCGTGAGCGCAGCGGCGGAGTCCAGTGATGGGGAACAGGATGTGCGCCAGCTGGCGTCCGCGTTGTACAACATCTCCGCCGCGGTTTTCCTGGCCTGGGAAGCGGGCCAGATTGGCGAGGACTGGCGTCGCCTGGCCCTGGCGCACCTGGTGGTGAAACACAAGGTGCTGCCCCGGGATCCACTGGCGGAAACCGTGGATGACCCGCAGGCGCTGCAGTTCCTGCTGGCAGAGCAGCCCATGACCCGGGAGCAGGCCATGAGCCTGTTGCCTGCAACGGCGGCCGGCGCGGAGGTGACCCCCGCATGAGTGAGCAATCCAGTGCCCTGAACGGAATTCGTGTTATCGATCTCAGCCGCGTGCTGGGCGGGCCGTACTGTTCCCAGATGCTGGGGGATCACGGGGCCGATGTGATCAAGGTCGAGCCACCGTCCGGCGACGAGACCCGTGGCTGGGGCCCTCCGTTCCGCGAGGGCACGGCCTCCTACTTCATCGGTGTGAACCGCAACAAACGCGGTATGGCGCTGGACCTGCGCCGGCCGGAGGGCCGGGAGGTGTTGCTGCGCCTGCTGGAAGATGCCGATGTGCTGGTGGAGAACTTCAAAACCGGCACGCTGGAAAAATGGGGCCTGGGCTACGACAGCCTGAAGGAGCGTTTCCCGCGCCTGGTCCATTGTCGGATCAGCGGGTTCGGTGCCGATGGCCCCATGGGGGGACTTCCCGGCTACGATGCCATCATCCAGGCCATGGCCGGTCTGATGAGCGTCAATGGTGAAGCCGGGGGCGAACCACTCCGCGTTGGGCTGCCGATTGTGGATATCGTCACCGGTCTGAACGCGGTGATCGGCATCACCATGGCGCTGCACGAGCGCCAGCGCAGTGGCCGCGGGCAGTTCGTGGAAGCGGCGCTGTTCGACTCCGGGTTGGCGTTGATGCACCCGCATTTTCCCAATGTGTTTCTGGGGGGAAACCAACCGAAGCGCACCGGAAATGCCCATCCCAACATTTCGCCGTACGAGACATACCGCACCGCCACCCAGCCCATCTTCCTGTCCGTGGGAAACAATGTGCAGTTTTCCCGGCTGTGCGAAGCCCTGGGGGCGCCGCAACTGGCCAGTGATTCCCGCTTCGCCGACAACGGTCAACGTGTGGTGAACCGGGATGCGCTGCGTGATGAGTTGGAGGCGGTTATGGCCGACCAGGACGGCGAATCCTTGGCCACGGCGCTGATGAAGGCCGGCGTTCCTGCCGGGCCGGTGCTGGAAACCGCCCAGGTGCTGGAGCACCCGCATACCGCCCACCGGGAGATGGTGGTGGAGATGGACGGCTACAAAGGCACCGGAACGCCGGTGAAGTTTGACCGCACACCGGGTACGTATCGCCGACCACCCCCCGCATTCGCCGAGCACAATGATGAGGTGCTGCGGGATGCGGGCTTCTCGGAGGAGGAGATCGAGCAGCTCATATCCAGCGGCGTGGTGCCGCAGGCCCGAGGGTGAATGAAGGCAGGCGTTCCTGCCTGGCGGCCGGATGCCGACAACCGCCGGTGGCGGTTTCCGGCCTACCCGATCGCTGATCCCGGTTCGCCTATCCTAGGGTGCTCTGAGCCGCGAGGCGAAGCGCACCAAACCCAATCCCAAAACCCTCCTCGATCGCGTAGGGTGCTCTGAGCGTCAACGAAGCGCACCGCCAAAAGAACATACGCCGCTATTCAGCGGCGTATGTCTGTTTCCGACGTGTGTCCGATCCGCTCAGGCGTTTACCGCCGGCAGGCCCGCCAGGGCCATGGCGCCTTCGCCCTCGTCGTAATCCAGTTCTTCCAGCTTGCCGCCCAGGAAATCCGTGTAGGCCTGCATGTCGAAGTTGCCGTGGCCGCAGAGGTTGAAGAGGATGGTCTTTGCCTCGCCGGTCTCCTTGCACTTCAGCGCCTCGTCGATAGCGCCCTTCACGGCATGGTTCGCTTCCGGCGCCGGGATGATGCCCTCCGCCTTGGCGAACTGGATGCCTGCCTGGAAGCATTCGATCTGGTTGTAGGCACGCGGCTTGATGTAGCCGAGATCGGTCAGGTGACTGATCTGCGGGGCCATACCATGGTAGCGCAACCCCCCGGCGTGGAACCCCGGTGGCACGAAGCTGGAGCCCAACGTGTGCATCTTGGTGAGCGGCGTGAGATGGGCGGTGTCGCCGAAGTCGTAGGCGAATTTGCCCTTGGTCAGCGTGGGGCAGGCGGAGGGTTCCACCGCAATCACGTCCACCTTGCGGCCGCCGCGGAGCTGTTCGCCCAGGAAGGGGAACACGATGCCGGCAAAGTTGCTGCCGCCGCCGGTGCAGCCGATCACCATGTCCGGGTAATCGTCCGCCATGGCGAGTTGTTCCATGGCTTCCACGCCGATCACGGTCTGGTGCAGCAGCACATGGTTCAGCACACTGCCCAGCGCGTACTTGGTGTCATCCCGCTGTGCAGCCATTTCCACGGCTTCACTGATGGCGATACCCAGGCTGCCGGTGCTGTTCGGGCTCTTGGCCAGAATAGCGCGGCCGGCCTCGGTGGTGTTGCTGGGGCTGGGAATGCACTGGGCGCCGAAAGTTTCCATAAATGCCCGGCGATACGGCTTCTGCTGGAAACTCACCTTCACC
>SLCE01000199.1 GCA_007125985.1 Ectothiorhodospiraceae bacterium
AACGCATCGGCGTCAAGAGACCTGACGAGGCGGAATAGCCTCACCTGGCGGGCAAAGGCTGTCCAGCGGCCAGCGCGCCACCACGTCGAAGGCGCTACTCGGTTGCCGCTCGCCCGCCTCCAGGCGCAACGCACCGGCAAGAGCAACCATGGCGCCATTGTCGGTACACAGCTCCAGCCGGGGATAATAGACCCGGGCACCCTGCTCTGCCGCGACCGTCTGCAGCCGGTCCCGTAACGCCCGGTTCGCACCCACGCCACCGGCCACGACGAGCCCGCTGACTCCCGTATGCTGCAAGGCGCGGCGGCACTTGATGGCCAATGTGTCCACCACCGCGTCCTGGAAGGCGCGGGCAATATCCGCACGGGTTTGCGGATCATCACCCTGCGACTGCACCGTATTGCGCGTGAATGTCTTCAGGCCGCTGAAACTGAAATCCAGGCCCGGGCGGTCGGTCATGGGGCGGGGAAATCGAAAACGTGCCGGATTCCCGTCTGCCGCCAGTCGCTCCAGCGCCGGGCCGCCAGGATACGGGAGATTCAACAGCTTTGCGGTCTTGTCGAAAGCCTCACCGGCGGCGTCGTCCAGTGACTGCCCCAGCAGACGATAGCGCCCAATACCGGCCACTTGCACCAGCATGGTATGCCCACCGGACACGAGTAAGGCCACGAACGGAAACTCGGGCTGCGATGCTTCCAGCATGGGCGCCAGCAGGTGGGCTTCCATGTGGTGGACGCCAAGCACCGGCCGCCGCAGCGCATACCCCAGGCTGGAGGCCACCGACGCCCCCACAAGCAGTGCACCCACCAAGCCCGGGCCGCGCGTATAGGCAATGCCGTCCAGATCCGCCGTGCCAAGCCCGGCCTCATTCAGCACCTGCCGGATCAAGGGCAGGAGCTTGCGCACGTGATCACGCGACGCCAACTCCGGCACCACGCCGCCGTAAGCGGCATGCATCCTCACCTGACTGAACAGAGCATGCGCCAGCAGACCCCGTTCTGTGCAGTACACGGCAACCCCCGTTTCGTCACAGGAGGTTTCGATTCCCAAGACCCGCATATCACCCATACACTCAGCGACCACCCGGATCGCGCAGTTTACAGAAAAACGACTAGAGTTGTATTCGACGGGCGGCCTGGATAGAATACCGCGCCCACATTCTGAGTTCCGCCCGGACTGGGCGGCACCCTTAGACCGAGGAAGGTGAGTAGCTGCATGCCTAACGTTAAGGTTCGAGAAAACGAGCATTTCGAAGTTGCTCTGCGCCGTTTCAAGCGCTCCTGCGAGAAGGCGGGCATTCTGTCCGAGATCCGTCGTCGCGAGCACTACGAAAAGCCGACTCAGGTTCGCAAGCGCAAGCAGGCGGCTGCCGTGAAGCGGCACATGAAGCGCCTGTCCCGCGAACAGCAGCGCAGCACCCGCCTGTACTAATACAGCCGTCAGGTACAGATGAGCGCAAGCCCCGAACTGAAGGGCCGCATCCTCGATGCGGTCAAACAAGCCATGCGCGCTGGCGACAAGCAGCGCGTGGCCACGCTGCGGCTGATCACCGCTGCCATCAAGCAGCGCGAAGTGGACGAACGCATCGAACTGGATGACGACCAGGTGCTGGCCCTGCTGAGCAAGCAGGTCAAGCAGCGCCAGGAATCCATCCAGCAGTACGAAGCGAACAACCGTCCCGATCTGGCCGAGCAGGAGCGCTATGAAATCGGCATTCTGGAAGAGTTTCTGCCCCAGCCGCTGAGCGCGGATGAGGTTGAGGGGCTGATCCAGGAGGCCGTGCGCGAAACAGGCGCCAGCTCCATGCAGGACATGGGCAAGGTGATGGGTGTACTGCGGCCTAAGTTGCAGGGTCGAGCAGACATGGGCGCCGCCAGCGCCCGGGTCAAGGCACTGCTCGGCTAGTCAGCACCCAGCTCCTGCCATTCCACGCGTATCCGACAGTGATTGGGTGCGCGTTTTCGCGTTCTACGCGGGGCCGTGCTCACGGAGTCTGAATGGCTGGTCTGATACCGCAACCGTTCATCGACGAATTGCTGGCGCGCGCCGACATCGTCGACGTGATCGGGGCGCGGTTGAACCTGAAAAAGGCGGGCAGCAACTACCAGGCCTTATGCCCATTCCATACGGAAAAGACGCCCTCGTTCACTGTCGCGCCGAACAAACAGTTTTATCATTGTTTCGGCTGCGGCGCCCACGGCACGGCGCTGCAGTTCCTGATGGAATATGACCGGCTGGAGTTTCCCGAAGCTGTGGAAACGCTGGCCGCCATGGTCGGGCTGGAGGTGCCGCGAGAAGCGCGCCGGGACCAGACTCCGGGCAGCAGCCGGCTCTATGAGATTCTCGCGGCGGCCGAGCGCCATTACCGGCAATGGCTGCGCAAACATCCCGACCGGGAACGCGCCGTGGAGTATTTGCGTCGGCGCGGCCTGAGCGGAGAAATCGCAGCCCGCTATGGTATTGGTTTCGCACCGCCGGGCTGGGACAACCTGTTGAAATGCTTTTCCTCGCGGGACGAGGAGCAACTGCTGACCCAGACCGGCATGCTGATCGAGCGAGACGGCGGACGCCGTTACGACCGCTTTCGCGACCGCATCATGTTCCCCATCAGGGATCGGCGCGGACGGGTCATCGCCTTCGGCGGACGCGTGCTTGACCAAGGCGAGCCCAAGTACCTGAACTCGCCCGAGACGCCCGTGTTCCACAAGGGGCGTGAGCTGTACGGCCTGTACGAGTGCCTGCAGCACGAGCGTCACCCCTCGGAAATTCTGGTGGTGGAAGGCTATATGGATGTGGTGGCGCTGGCGCAGCACGGACTCGGTAACGCTGTGGCGACGCTGGGCACGGCAACCACAACACAACATGTGGAGCGTCTGTTCCAGACCACGCGCAATGTGGTGTTCTGTTTTGACGGCGACCGTGCAGGCCGGCAGGCGGCATGGCGGGCCTTGGAGAACGCCCTTCCGGCCATGCGCGACGAACGGCAGGCCAGATTCCTGTTTCTGCCGGAGGGCGAAGACCCGGATAGCATGGTCCGCCAGGATGCGGACATGTTCCGCCGACAACTTGAGGAAGCGCCCCCCCTGGCAGAGTTCCTGTTTCAGGAGCTGACGATCGACGGGGAATTGCGCACTCTGGATGGTCGGGCCCGGTTGGTGGAGCGCGCGGCGCCGCTGCTGGGAAAGATAACCCCGGGGGTCCTACGGGACCTGATGCTGGACGATCTGGCCCGCCGGGCACGAGTGGACCGCCAGCATGTGGAGGCCGCCGTTGCGGGCAAGGCCCCGGCCATCGCGCCGGAGCGCGCGCCTGCTGGCCGACGGGCACGGCAACAGCCC
>SLCE01000195.1 GCA_007125985.1 Ectothiorhodospiraceae bacterium
AAATCAGGTAAGCATTCGGAAATATTCTACCGCAGCCTGTGGGCAACATTGCGGGCGGGGCGTCCGTTCCGGCACGTGTTTATTAATCGCCGTAAGGGCGGGGCCATTTATCACGAGGCGAAGACGATCACGCCAGTGCGTGATAAAGATGGGGACATAACCCATTTCGTCGCAACCGGCCGGGATGTTTCCGAGCGGGTGGAAACAGAATCGCGCCTTGAGCGCCTGGCCTATACCGACAGTCTGACCGGGCTGCCGAATCGGCAGCGATTTCTCGAACTGGTTCGGGATGCATTGGAACAGTCCGTGGACACAGGTTCGAATGCGCGGTTTGCCGTGCTCTTCCTCGATATGGACGGATTCAAGGCAGTCAACGACAGCTTCGGCCATTTTGCCGGAGATCATTTGCTGGGTGAGGTGGCAGAGCGTCTTGGTGAGCTGATACGGGAACCGGACGTGCTCGCACGACTGGGCGGCGACGAGTTCGCCATATTGCTTCACGATGTGGGGGATGCCACACCGGTAGCTGCCGATGCGCAGCGAATCCTGGACGCATTCCGCCCACCGTTTGACGTTTCCGGGGTCGCCACCTATGTGGATGCCAGCATTGGCATTGCTCTGGCACCGGATCACGGAACCGAAGTGTTTACGCTGATCAAGCACGCCGACACCGCCATGTACCGGGCCAAGAAGCATGGTGGTAGTTACTGTTTCTTCGAGCCGGAAATGACGGCATCGGTTCATGAACAGTTTAACCTGCGAAACGGGCTCTACCGCGCATTGGAGCGGGGCGAACTCAGCCTGGATTACCAACCACAGATCGATCTGACGGATGGCAGCGTTCGCGCCGTGGAGGCTTTGCTGAGATGGCGCCACCCTCGCTTCGGTGTGGTGTCTCCGGAACTGTTCGTGCCGGTGCTGGAGGACATCGGGCTGATTCATGAAGTTGGCCGCTGGGTGGTCCGCGAGGCCTGCCAGCAGCTGCGAACATGGTGGGCGGCACGCGTGCCGGTGCCCATGGTGGCGGTTAATGTGAGTCCGCTACAACTGGAGGATCCGGAGTTTGTGGATTCCGTTTTCGATGCCGTGCAGCGTTTCGGTCTGCCGCCGGCAGCCCTGGAGCTTGAGTTGGTTGAGACGGCAAACCTGGCCGTGCTGGACAAAGTGGAGGCGGGCATTCGACGGCTGGAGTCAGTGGGTGTGCGGCTGGCGCTGGACGATTTCGGAACCGGGTTCTCCGCCTTCAGCCACTTGAGCCGTTTCCCGGTTCATGGTCTGAAGATCGACCGTGATTTTGTCGCCGGAATATCGGCCTTGGCCAGCAATGAAAGCCTGATCGAGGGGATCATGGCCGTGGCGGAAAAACTGGGGCTGGACGTGGTTGCAGAAGGTATCGAAACGGCGGATCAGCTTGTCCGGTTGCAACAACTTGGTTGCAAGTGCGGGCAGGGGTTCTACTTCTGCGCCCCTTCAGCTCCGGACGTGATCCGTGAGTTCATGCAACGTCAGGCCCCATTATTGCGCACAATGGTGAGCGGCGGGGACGGAGAGGTACAACTCCGTCCAAGCGCCGCTGGTTAGTCCTGGGGAATAGATCAGTGCGCGGCGTCCTTCGCGTCAAATTCCAGCGAGCGGATCATCGCTGTTTCCGCATAGGGGCAGGTCCGGCCGGCGCGACGTGTCCGGCAACTTTCGACGAAGGTCCTGCAACGCACTGCGGATACCCTCCTCAAGGACCGGGTGGTAGTAGGGGAGCAGCAACGCATCCGTGACGGTGACCTGTTGCTGTATCAACCAGGCCAGTTGATGCGCCAGATGTTCGGCGCCGGTCACGGCCATTTCCGCGCCGAGCAGACGGCCGCTGTCCGGGGCGGCGTAGATACGGAGTGGTCCGCCCAAATCGTTCATGATGATGGCGCGCCCCAGCTTGGCGAAATCGCTTTGCCCCACCAGCGCATTATCGGGCAGGGCGTCATAGGCGACACCAACGCGGGCAATCTCCGGCTCAGTGAATACGATGGCCAGTGGCGTACGGCGGCTCAGGCACTCTGCGTCGGGCCGCAGCGCATGGTAGGCAGCCACACGCCCTTCGTCGGCAGCCTCATGCATGAGGGGAACCATGCCGTTCACGTCGCCGGTAAAGTACACCGTTGTGTGGCCTGCGCGGAGCCGTTGGGGGTCGAGCTGCGGTAGCCCGTTGCGCTCCAGATCGAGACCCAGCGCCTCCAGACCCAAATCCTTCACCACCGGTTTCCGGCCCATGGCGGCAAGGACCGCGTCGACGGTGATTTCCTGGTCGCCGAAGCGAATGCGAACCTGGTTGCCGTCCAGTTCCGGTTCCACTGGGTGGCCCGTGTGAATTTGCATGTGCTGTCGCAGCGCTTTCAAGGCTGACTGATTCACCTCCGGGTCGTTCAGCCCGGCGATCTGGTCCTCCAGACCGAAGGCGTGGACTTCCACCCCCAGCATGGCCAGGGCCTGGCCGAGTTCCGTGCCGATGGCGCCAAGCCCCACAACGGCAAGGCGGCGGGGCAGATGCTCCAGTTCGAACACAGTGTCACTGGTGATCAGGCGATCGCCCAGCGCTTCCCAAGATGCAGGAACGATGGGTTTGCTCCCGGTGGCGACGATGATGGCATCGGCGGTGACCTCCATGCCATTCAGGTCCAGGGTGTTCGCGTCCAGGAAGCGTGCCCGCGCCTTGATATACCGCTCTCCCAGTTTGTCCACGGCACCGATGGGGCCGGAGGCGAAACGGTCCCGCAGGCGTCGGACCTCCGCCAGAATAGCGGTGCCATTCACTGTGCCGGGGTCTTGCTCCACGTAACCGCCTTCTCTCAGGCGCGATGATGCTTCCACGTCGCGCGCCAGCTTCAGCAGGGCCTTCGAGGGCATGCAGCCGACACGGGCGCAGGTGGTCCCCAAAGGGCCGGGATCCACCAGCAGGAGGTCATCGGTGATGTTGGAAACCTCCTTATAAGCGCTGAGGCCCGCGGTTCCCGCTCCAAGAATCACGACTTGAACGTGGCGTTTCATAAATCAGTCTCCTTACTTCAATCAGCGAGTTCCCCCCGGACCAGAGCGACCACGGTTCGCGCGGCGACGAGCAGGACGATCACGGTGGCCGCGGCAGCCAAAAGCCCGAGCAGGAAACCCGCCTGAATGTTCTCCGCCGCTGCGAACTGGAAGCTCGCCGCAGTGTAGGCTGCAAGAGGGAAAGTATAGGGCCACCAGGATGGGAAATCCGGCAAGCGCAAGAAGCCCGGTACCTGCGGCCAGAACACCAGATCCATCTCGGTGCCACCGTCTATGTAGCTGGCGTGGCCGCGATACTGCAACGGGTGGTTCACCGCAATTGTCTGGCGCAACGGTTCCGAACGCTCGGCATCATGAATTCCTAGGTCGCTTTCATAGGAGCGTGGCTGCCCGTTGCCCCAGTAGCTGATGCGGAAGGCCTCCACTTCGATGATGAAGGGCAGTTCCTGGGCGATGTAGCCATCCCTCAGATCCAGGTACACCGCACGCCCTGCCTGGCCTTCGGGGATACTGATATTACCCCGGAAAGCGGACGAGGCGCCGGGAGGCAGGCGGCTGTCTTCGTGCAATTCGCTCAAAGGCACATCGTTGCGCGTTTCGATCTCCGGAGCGACCCGGAAAGCAGGCTGTGAACCGTCAATTCCCGGGCCAGACCCAGTTTGCCATGTCCGGTCGATCGACGCCGTGTTCATGGGCGTAGCGCCGGCAGTCGATCTGCTGGCCGCGAAGCTTTTCCTTCACATGGGCGCCGGCCACCCTCAGCTGCGGAAGATGGTTGATGGTATCCATGGCCAGTGTGAAGCGGTCGATCTCGTTTTCGATGGCCAGCTCCAGCGGCGTGTTGATGTTGCCCCGCTCTTTGTAGCCCCGCACGTGCAGGTTGTGGTGATTGGTGCGTCGGTAGGCCAGTCGGTGTATCAGCCAGGGGTAGCCATGGAAGTTGAACAGGATGGGCCGGTCCACCGTGAACAGGCTGTCGAATTCCCGGTCGGAAAGCCCGTGCGGATGTTCGCTGGCCGGCTGCATGCGGAACAGATCCACCACATTGATAAAGCGGATCTTCAGCTCGGGGAAATGCTCCCGCAGTAGCGCCGTGGCAGCCAACGCTTCCTTGGTGGGGATATCGCCGCAGCCCACCATGACGAGGTCGGGTTCATGCCCCTGGTCGTTGCTGGCCCAATCCCAGATCCCCAGTCCCTTGGTGCAGTGTGCAATGGCCGCGTCCATGTCCAGATACTGGAGATGGGGCTGCTTGTCACAGACGATGACGTTGATGTCGTTGCGGCTCTTCAGGCAGTGGTTCACCGTGGAGAGCAGGGTGTTCACATCCGGTGGCAGGTAGATGCGGGTGACCTCCGGGTTCTTGTTCACCACCACATCCAGGAAGCCGGGGTCCTGATGGGTGAAGCCGTTATGATCCTGTCGCCACACGGTGGAGGTGATCAGCAGGTTGATGGAGGACACCGGGGCGCGCCAGGGGATCTCCTCGCACATGGCCAGCCATTTGGCATGCTGGTTGTACATGGAATCGATCACATGCACGAATGCCTCATAGGTGGCGAAGAAACCGTGCCGGCCGGAGAGCACATAGCCCTCATACCAGCCCTCAAGGGTGTGTTCCGAGAGCATCTCCAGCACCCGCCCGTCCGGCGACAGCTCGCCGCCATCGGCGTCTTCCGGCAGGTAGTCGGCCAGCCACAGTTTCTTGGTGGCCTCGTAGAGATGATCCAGCTTGTTCGATGTGTTCTCATCCGGGCCGAACACACGAAAGGTGTCGGCGTTGCGGCGCATGACATCACGCAGGAAGGCGCCCAGGGGTTTGGTGTTCGGTGCGCTGTGCCGTGCCGGCTGCACAACCGGGGTGGCGTAGTCCCGGAAGTCCGGTAGCCTCAGATCCCTTCTGAGCAAGCCGCCGTTCGCGTGCGGGCTGGCGCCCATGCGCAGGCCATCGTCCGGGTTCAGTTCCTGCAACTCAGCCACGAGGCGCCCGTTGGCATCGAACAACTCCTCCGGCTGATAGCCGCGCAGCCAGGCCTCCAGTTGTTTGAGATGGTCCGGATTGTCACGCACACCGTTGAGTGGCACCTGATGCGAGCGCCAGTAGCCTTCCACCTTGTGTCCGTCCACTTCGGCGGGTCCGGTCCAGCCTTTCGGCGAGCGTAGGACGATCACTGGCCAGTGTGCCCGGCTCACGGGGAACTCCCCGCGCCGCATTCCATGCTGGATGTCGTGGATGCGGGCGAGGCACTGATCCAATGCCCTGGCCATGGCCTGATGCATGAGCCGTGGCTCGTACCCCTCCACGAAATAAGGTACCCAGCCATAGCCCCGCAGCAGACTCTCCAGTTCTTCCCGGGGAATCCGTGCGAGCAGGGTGGGGTTGTTGATCTTGTACCCGTTCAGGTGAAGGATCGGAAGGACCGCGCCGTCCCGCACCGGGTTGAGAAACTTGGCCGAATGCCAGGCTGTGGCCAGCGGGCCGGTCTCCGCCTCGCCATCGCCCACAGCCACGGCCACCAGCAGATCCGGGTTGTCGAAGGCGGCGCCGAAAGCGTGGGAGAGGGAATAACCCAGTTCGCCGCCTTCATGGATCGAGCCGGGCAGTTCGGGGGTGCAATGGCTGCCGACCCCACCGGGAAAGGAGAATTGCTTGAACAGCCGTTTCAGGCCTTCCTCGTCCTGGCTGATATTCGGGTAGACCTCTGAGTAAGTGCCCTCCAGATACACCGGCGCGATAACGCCGGGGGCGCCGTGGCCGGGTCCAGCCAGGAATATCGTGCGCTGCTGACACTGGCGGATAATCCGGTTGAGATGCACGTACATGAAGCTCAGGCCCGGGCTGGCGCCCCAGTGGCCGAGCAGGCGCTGTTTGATGTGCTCCGGTGCCAGCGGCTCGCGCAGCAGCGGGTTGTCCTGCAGATAGATCATCCCCGCGGCCAGGTAGTTGCAGGCGCGCCAGTAGGCGTGAATGCGGTCGAGCGCGTCCGGCGTCAGGCTGTCTTCCGTGTTGTCCTTCTCCATGGGCATAGCAGGCTTCCTGTCATGTGGTTACATGGTCTGGGGCCGGGCGCTGCCCCAGATACAGACTGACGTGCCGAAAGGCGTCGTGTTCATCGAGATCCGGCCAGGTTCGGCTTTCCCCGCCTGCAATACGTCGATAGCCAGGGGCCGCAAAATCCCGAACCCGGGAATCCGCCACCAGGGCCTTGTTCGCATGTTCCAGGAAGCGTGGCAGCCAGGCCATATTGGCCCGGTCGTAAAGTACATCCGCCGCGAGAACCAGGTCCACCGGATCGCGCGCTTGCCAGAAATCCGCCACCAGCTCCAGCTGTACACCATTCAACGCCGCATTCTCCCGCGTGGCAAGACACGCATCCGGATCCAGGTCGCAGGCAATGACCCTGCCGGCGCCGGCCCGGGCGGCGGCAATGCCCGCAACGCCGCTACCGCATCCGAAATCCAGGACCGTTTTCCCCCGCACCAGCTCAGGGTTATCCAGCAGATAACGCGCAAGCACCTGGCCACTGGCCCAGCAAAAACTCCAGTAAGCCGGGTAGCGCATGATCCGCTGGATGTCCTCCGCCTGCAGATCCTCGCTGCAGTAATCGGCATTCAGCAGCCACAGTCGGATTTCCGGCACATCCCGCAGCGGCGTCATGCAGATCCGGGCCCGAGGCAGGTGACGGCTAATGGCCCGCTGCAATTCCGGGCATGGGAGCCATGAGGTTTCGTTCTGACCAAACGCGGTGCGGTGCTGGGTCATGGCTTTACCTCCTGACAGGTGAGTACTATCAGGCTTGCTAACGGGCAACCGGAAATCAGTGGAGGGGGCTCAAATGGGCGATCAGTTTCATATCGTGTGTCCAGACTGTCTTGCCGTCAACCGTGTGCCACCGGCCCGGATGGAACAGAACCCGCGATGCGGTCAATGCCGGCAGGCGTTGTTCAAAGGGGAACCTGTCGCCGTGGATGCGGCTGCCTTCCGTCGCCATGTCGAGCGCAATGATATCCCCGTGGTGGTGGACTTTTGGGCCAGCTGGTGTGCGCCGTGCCGGATGTTCGCGCCGATATTCGAACAGGCGGCATCGGCACTGGAGCCCCACGTGCGCCTGGTCAAGCTCAACACCGAAAATGAACCGGCGCTGGCCGCTGAACTGGGCATACGCGGTATTCCCACGCTGGCGGTTTTCCGGCATGGTCAGGAGTTGGCCAGACAAGCGGGCGTCATGGACTTCCAGCGTTTCGTGAATTGGGTGCGGCAGGCGGCCTGAGAAAGATGGACTCCGCGGATGGTCGTTCGTGTGCCGTGCTGCGCCCGGGAGAAAACATAAGAAGGGGTAACCGCATGACCCGAATTCCGGAAATGGAACAGCCATCGCTGCCGCCGTCCCTGTGGGCGGCTACTGCAGAGCCTGCCCCGGCGTTGGAATCGTTGCAAGGCGCGATCCGCGCGGACGTTTTGATCGTCGGTGGCGGGTATACGGGCCTGTCCGCCGCGCTGCATTTGGCAGAGGCAGGCCGGGATGTGGTTCTGCTGGACGCCGGTGAGCCAGGCTGGGGCGCATCGGGGCGAAACGGGGGGCAGGTAATTCCTGGCCTGAAGGATGATCCGGATGCGCTGGAGCAACGTCTGGGCAAAAAAGCCGGTGCGCGCCTGGTGGAGACCGTCGGCGGTGCGGCGGACGAAGTGTTCGCCCTGATCCGCGAGCATGGCATTGCCTGTGATGCGGTGCAGGAGGGCTGGATACAACCCGCCCATACGGACGCCGCGCTGGTGACCGCCACGGCCCGGGCCCGGCAGTGGGAGGAGCGTGGGGTACCGATTCGGTTGTTGTCCGCGGACGAGGTCCATGCACGGATCGGCTGCAGCCCTATCTACCGTGGCGGCTGGCTTGATCCGCGGGGCGGAACGGTGCAGCCGCTGTCCTACGCGCGTGGTCTGGCGAAGGCTGCCTTGAAACAGGGAGCGCAACTGTTCCGGCAATCCCGTGTGCAGGGGCTCGAAACCGATGGCAGTGGCTGGAAGGCGCGGACAGCGGAGGGTTCCGTTCGCGCGGACAGCGTGATTCTGGCAACCAACGGCTACAGCGATGGACTCTGGCCGGGCCTGTCCAGGAGCGTGGTGCCGGTATTCAGCCAGCAACTGGCCACGCGGCCGTTGCCGGAAGACTTACGCGACCGGGTGCTCAAGGGCGGGGTCAGCGCCTCGGATACCCGCCGTCTGCTCTGGTACTTCCGATTGGACCGTGACGGCCGGTTGCTGATGGGCGGTCGTGGGACCATGGACCGTCCCGGTCTCGATCAGGGGGCGCCCTTGTTGCAGGCTCTGCACCGACTGTTCCCGGACACCCGCGATATCGATCCCGAATTCGTCTGGGCCGGCCGCGTGGCCATGACCGCCGACCACCTGCCTCATCTGCATGTGCTGGATCGACAGGTCTTTGCGGGCCTGGGTTTCAATGGTCGGGGCGTCGCCATGGCGACGGTCATGGGGCGCCTGCTGGCACAGCTTGCCAACGGAGCGGGTCCGGAATCACTGCCTTTCCCGGTCACACCACTGAAGCCCATTCCGTTCCACGGTTTTCGCGGTGCGGCCGTCCGCGCCATGGTGCAGTACTACCGTTTTCTGGATGCGCGGGACGCACGACGGCATGGCGGCTGAGCGCGGCTTTCCTGCCCTGCAAGCCATGAAACGAACACAACACAATAGAGGGGAGACGCTCATGCAGGCAGGTGCCTACGATTACATCGCGCAGGACCGGGTGGCCTGGGGAACGCCCGCAGCTCAGGCCGTTCAGGATGAGGCGGCCCGCCGCGGTGCGAGCCGCGTGTTCATTGTGGCCAGCCGAACGCTGAACCGGACCACCGGGGTGGTCCGCGGTATCGCTGATGTGTTGGGCGAACAGTGTGTTGGCGTTTTCGACGAATGCCGGGAGCACACGCCACGGGAGACCGTGATCGCCGCCGCGGAAGCGGTTCGCGCCGCTGAACCGGATCTGATCGTCTCGGTTGGGGGCGGCACCGTGATCGATACCGTCAAAGTGCTCCTGATTGTACTGGCGCAAGGCGTGCACGAGGAGGATGAACTGGATAACTGGCATGTCCGGGTGAACGCTGACGGCAGCCGCCATGTGCCTCAGGTGGGCACCCCTCCCGTGCGTCAGATCGCGGTGCCCACCACCTTGTCCGGCGCCGAGTTCTCCAACTTCGGAGGCTGCACAGACACCTTGCGGCGGATGAAGCACGGTTACACCGGTCGAGAGATCGGCCCGGCCACCGTACTGCTGGACCCGGCCGCTACCGTGCACACGCCGGAATGGCTCTGGCTTTCCACCGGCATTCGCGCGGTGGATCACGCGGTTGAGTCCATTTGCTCCATCGCACCCGCGCCCCTGGTGGACGGCTGCGCCTTGCATGCCCTGACCCTGTTGCAACAGGCACTGCCGCGCAGCCGCAGTCATCCGGACGACCTGGATGCCCGCATGCAGGCCATGCACGGCGCCTGGCTGGCGAGCCAGGGCATTCTCCGGGTGCATTACGGCGCAAGCCACGGCATCGGCCACAGTCTCGGCGCGGCAGCCGGCGTGAGTCACGGCCACACCTCCTGCGTGTTGTTGCCATCAGTGCTGCGCTGGAACCGCGAACTTCCGGAAAACCGGGCGCGGCAGCAGCAGGTGGCGCAGGCGCTGGGGCGTGATGACGGCGATGCCGCCCAGGCCGTGGAGGATCTGATCGCATCCCTGGGGCTGCCAACCCGGCTACAGGACGTGGGTGTGCAGCGCGACCAGTTCCGACAGGTAGCCGAGGGGGCGCTGGAGAACATTTGGGTGCGTACCAACCCCAGGCCGGTGGAACGGGCCGAGGATGTGTTGGCGATTCTGGAAAGCGCCTGGTAAGAACGCAGCAACGGAGGAGTCATGACAAAAAGAATCGCCATGAGCGACTATGAACAGGCAGCGGGCGATTTCCGCTGGGAGATTCCGAAGAGCTTCAACTTCGGTGCGGATGTGGTCGATGCGCTGGCGCGGGACCCTGACCATCTCGCCATGATCTGCCTGGATGCGGAAGGCAGGGAGCGACGTTTCACCTTCCGCGACGTCAGCGAACAGAGCAACCGCCTGGCCAATGCACTCAACCGCCTGGGGGTCCGCAAAGGCGACCGGGTGCTGGTAGCCCTGCCACGCATCCCGGAATGGCAGCTCACCATGGTGGCCTGCCTGAAATGCGGTGCCATTCCAATTCCCTGCGTGGAAATGCTGACCGAGCGGGATCTCGCCTATCGCATTGAGCATGCCGATGCCCGGGCCGTGATCACCACCGCGGAAAACACGGCCAAGCTGGATCGGGTCGCGGATTGCCTGGTGCGCATTGCCGTGGGCGCGGCGCCGGGCTGGGAGGACCTGGATGCGCTCCTGGAGACAGAATCAGCGGACTACACGCCTGTGCGCTTGGGCGCTGATGAGCCGGCAATCCTCTACTACACATCCGGCTCCTCGGGGCATCCCAAAGGTGTCACCCATGCGGCCCGGGCACTGTATGCCTGGCGCGTGTCCGCCTGGCATTGGCTGGACCTTACCGAGCAGGACCTGATGTGGTGTACCGCCGACACTGGCTGGAGCAAGGCAGGCACCAGCATTCTGTTCGGACCCTGGAGCTGCGGCACCCCGGTCCTGTTCTACAACGGGCCTTTTGACCCGCAGCATCGCCTGAAGCTGTTGCGGGATTATGGGGTCACCGTGTTCTGCGCCGCCGCCACTGAGCTGCGCCGTCTGCTGAATGAAGATCTGGATCGCAGTCAGTACCCGAGACTGCGGCTCACGGTCTCCGCAGGTGAGTCCGTGAACCCGGCCGTGGTCAACAGCTGGCAGCAGGCCATGGGTACGCCGCTGCTGGACGGCTACGGCCAGACGGAAACCCTGATGACGGTGCTCAACTTCAAGGTCATGCCGGTGAAACCGGGTTCCATGGGGCGGGCATTGCCCGGCACCCATGCCGCCGTGCTGTTGGATGACCAGGACGCACTGGCGCCCGCGGACACGCCGGGTCGGCTGGTCATCGGCTTGCCCAACCCGCAGATCATGCTCGGTTATTGGAACGATCCGGAACGCACCGCTGCCAGCCGGGTTCAGGTGGACGGCATGGAGTACTTCGTCACCGGCGACCGCGCCGTGATGGACGCCGATGGCTACCTGTTCTATCAGGGGCGCGATGATGATCTGATCAATGCCTCGGGTTATCGGATCGGCCCGCTGGAAGTGGAGAACGTGCTGATGGAACACCCGGCAGTGCAGGAATGTGCCGTGGTGCCCAGCCCGGATGCCGAGCGGGGTGAGGTCGTGAAGGCCTTCGTGGTTCTGCGGGCGGGGTACAAGGCCGGTGATGCGCTGGTGAGCGAACTGCAGCAGCATGCCAAGTCCCTGACCGCGCCTTACAAGTACCCGCGGAAGATCGCCTTTATCGACGAACTGCCGAAGACACCCACGGGCAAGATCCGACGCAAGGTGTTGCGTGAACAGGAGTTCGCAGGCGCCAATTGAGATGCTGAGTGCGCAGTCCCACTGTGCCTTGCAGTCTCGCTCCTTGGCAATGAAAAGGCGGGGCCCGCAAGGCCACAGGCCCCGCCTGGCAGGCTTTGCTGATTAGAACTCGTACTGTGCGCGCAGGGCGTAAACCCAGCCCTGGGTGCGTTTGCCCGGGGAGTCGAAATCGCCCTCCGCGTTCTCCACGTACTGGTATTCCGAGTCCAGCCACATGGCGTTGAACTTGAACACGATATCGTCCTCCGGATACCAGTTCAGGCCCAGGGTCACGTGATCCATGCGCTGACCGCCGCCGTCCTCGATGGCGTCGTCACCGGGGTTGTCCATCCAGGAGTCGGCCTCGGCGTAGCGCAAGGCCAGCTCCCAGGCGCCAGGCCCGCCAGCGGAGAGCGGGCGCAGTACGCGTGTTTTGCCGAAATCCCCGCTGAAGGCCCGGTAGTTGCGGGTTTCCCCGGTGAGGAAATAGTTGGCCTGCACGTACCAGCCCGAATTCTCGATGCCGTCGTCCCGATCACCCTGCTGGTTCATTTCCTGGATCACGTATTCGCCCTGCACGGAGAAGGGGCCGATTCCATAGGCGCCTTCCAGGGCTAAGGTGAAGAAATCCTCCACGTCCTCATAGTCACGGCGACCAATGAACCGGCCGTCCACGGCGCGGGTTCCAAGCCGGGAACG
>SLCE01000139.1 GCA_007125985.1 Ectothiorhodospiraceae bacterium
CAGCCGGCTCAGGCCGCACCCTCCTCATCCAACCGGCGGTACAGGGTGCGCCGGCTCACATCCAGCAATGCGGCCGCGCGCCGCTTGTTCCCCCCCACCTGCTCCAGCACATAGCGGATATAGCGCTGCTCCAGTTCGGCCAGCGTGGGAAGCACCGGACCATGGGTCATGTCCTTCAGCAGGCCGTCCACGCTGGCGGTGGCAATCGGTCGCCGGTCGTTACCACGAATCCGGGTGGGCAGGTGCTCCAGTTCCACCGTGTCGGACTGGCAGAAGGTCACGGCGCGCTCCACCGCATTCTGCAGTTCCCGGACGTTGCCCGGGAAGCTGTAGAGCTTCAGCGCCGCCAGCGCTTCGCTGGAGAAGCCGTCCACCTCGCGTTGCATCTGCATGCTGAAGCGGGTGAGGAAACGGGCTGCCAGCAACTCCAGGTCTTCCTCGCGCTCACGCAGCGGTGGTACCCGCAAGGTGAAGGTCTCCAGACGATAGAACAGGTCCTCACGGAACTCGCCGGCGTCGATCCGATCTTCCAGGTTCCGGTTGGTGGCGGCGACGATACGCACGTTCACCGCGTGTTCCTTGCTGGCACCCACCGGCCTGATGACGCCATCCTGCAGTACGCGCAACAGCTTGGCCTGCAGGGCCAGCGGCATTTCCCCGAGTTCGTCCAGAAACAGGGTCCCGCCGTCCGCCTGGTCGAACAGGCCACGCTTGGCCTTCACCGCGCCGGTAAAGGCGCCGGCCTCGTGGCCGAAGAATTCGGATTCCAGCAGATCAGGGGGCACGCCGGCGCAGTTCACGGCCTGAAACGGGCCTTCCGCCCGCGGCGATTCATCGTGAATGGCCCGGGCGACAAGTTCCTTGCCGGTGCCGCTCTCGCCCACGATCAGTACCGGACCGGAAGCCTGCGCCAGCTGCCGGATCTGCTGGTACAGGGTCTGCATGGCCCGGCTCTGGCCGATGAGCCCATGAAAATGATCTTCCTGCAGCAGGCTCCTGTAGCGCTGGACCTCGCCGCGCAGACGGCGGGTTTCCAGCTGCCGGTGCACCGACAACAGGAAATGCTCCAGATCCAACGGCTTGGTCAGGAATTCGTCCGCACCGGCCTTGAGCGCCTCCACCGCCTGGGAAATGGTGCCGAAACCTGTGATGATCAGGAACGCCGGGGCGTGAGGCAGCTCCCGGACCTCTCGCAGCAGCTCCATGCCATCCATGCCCGGCAGACGCAGATCGCTCACCACCAGGTCCGGCTGGACCTCGCGCATGGCCTGCAGAGCGGCCTCCGCGCTGTCCACCGCGGTCACCGGGATGGTCGCGTCCTCCAGTTCCTCGGTGAGCAGCTCGCGCAGGCCCCGGTCATCCTCCACCAGCAGCACCCGTTCGCGCTGATGCTTGCCGTCAGCTTTTGCCATCAGTGATCTCCTCGGCGACATCATCGCGCCGTTGCGCATTGAGCGGAAACTGAACGCGGAACCGCGCGCCGCCCAACGGACTGTCCTCCACCTGCACCTGGCCACCATGCTCCGTGATAATGCCGTGCACCACCGCCAGGCCAAGTCCGGTCCCTTCACCCACCGCCTTCGTGGTGTAGAACGGCTCGAACAGCCGTTTACGGCTTTCTGCCGGAACACCGGGGCCGTCATCGTCCACCAACAGTTGCAGCCCGCCCGCATCCCCGGGCCGCCAACTCACACGCACCGCACCTGCACCGGCTTGCAGCGCATTGCGCAGCAGGTTGACCAGAACCTGCTCAAGCCGGATCGGATCCACATACAGTTCCGGATCCGGCTCACAGGGCTGCAGTTCCAACGTCGCCCCGGCGGCACTGAAGGGCTGTTCCAGCGCGGCTGCGGCAGCGGTGGCCAAATCCCCCATACGGGTGCGCCGATACTGGCGGTTCTGGCCGCGCCCGAACTCCAACAGTTGCCGGACGATATGCTCCATCCGCGCCACCTCCCGGCGAATGTCCTGCAAGGCCCGTGCCTCCGGAGCGTCCGGTTCGGCACGTCGCAGTGCGCGTTGCGCCTTGCCATCCAACACACTGAGCGGCGTGCCCAGTTCATGCGCCACCCCGGAGGCAAGACGCCCGATGGCGGCCAGTTTCTCGGCATGGCGCAGTTGCGCCTCCAGTTCCAGCTGCGCATCGCGGCGCCGGGCGATCTCCTGTTCCGCCCGCGCCATGGAGTCCAACATGGTGTTCAGGGCCTGGCTGAGGGAGCGGATCTCCCGGGGTCCATCCAACGGCGCGCGATGGGCCAGCTCACCGGATTCCACCCGCGCCATGCTGCCGGTGAGGCGGTCAAAATGGCGACCGATGGCGCGGCGGTGCCCCCACAGCACCATCAGCGTGATCAATCCGCCGGCCACCGCGATCACCGCCACGGCCTGCAACCGCAGCTGCACCGCCAGTTCCTGAAAGTCGCTGCCGCGACGGGTGACCTGCAGCAGGCCGGCGATACGGCCGCCGCTATCCGACAAGGGAAGAAAGTACGAGTAGACGTCCTGGCCCTGGATCTGCTCGTAGGCGCCCTGTTGCTCGCCTTCCGCCGCCAGCTCAGCCACTTCCCGCTTGCGTGTGGCGGGGTTCACCGCACCCACGGCGGCCACCAGTTCACCATCCACATCGTAGACATAGGCACCGTAGACGCGCCCGATCCGGAAAACGGATTCCAGCGCCTGACGCACGTCCTGCTCCCGCCCCTGTTCCAGGCTGTCGCTGATGGGCAGGCGCACCGCGCGCGCCACCAGTTCCACCTCGTCCTGCATACGGGTCTCCGCGGAACGCTCCAGGGTGGTGAGACCGATTGTGGTGAACACCGCCATGGCCGCCAGCAAGGGCACCAGCACCTGCAGAATCAGCGCCCAGCGCAAACTGTAGATGGGGCGCATGCGCGCTCCTCCGAGTGGGCCTCACGACACGCCATAAGGCGCCGAAAGGCGTGCATTTGTGACGCATGTGCCATTATGACACATGCCCTAGGCACATCCCGATGACCGGAACCGGACGCCGCCGTCACACCGCGCCAGGCCAGAAAGCCCAGCGGGAAAGGCCTTAACGCTTGATCCGGGGATTCGCCCCAAGCCCATAGCAGCAAATGGCATGCCTCATGCAACGGACAGGGCGAGCCAAAATTCGTGCAATCAACGAGGTGAAGCATGCGTGCATACAAGGCTTCCATTTACATGGTCCCGCTGTTGTCCGGTCTGCTGTTCAGTTCCATCGCACTGGGTCAGGCCACTCAGGATCAGGGCGCTCAGCAGGGTGAGCAGCCCGGTGCCATGACCGAAGAGCAGGCTGCTAACTTCGATCAGCAGGAGCTGGAGCAGTTCGCAGATGCCTATGTGAAGGTCGGCGAGATTCACACCGAATATTCGCAGCGTCTGCAGGAAGTGGACTCCACCGATGAGGCACAGAGCCTGCAGCAGGAAGCCAACGACGAAATGGTCGAGGCGATTCGTGACACCGGTCTGGAAGTCCAGGACTACTCCGCCATCGCGGCTGCGCTGGAGCGTGATCCGGAGATGCGGCAGGACGTGGTGGCCATGATTGAAGAACGGCAGTAAGCGTTCTGCGATGGTGCTGGTCGCGCGGGGAAAGTCCGCGCTGCCTGCGGCCATGATAGTAAACGGGATTCCGCGGCCAGCGGGATCCCGTTCTTCATTTTGGCGACATCCATGCGGGTTTGGCTCGATCCGAAGTCATTGATCCCTTACACTTAGCACGCGAAACGCCACCGGCCATCGGCCGGGCAGCCCTGTGAGGAGACGATGTCGACAAACCCCCATTACGAGAAGAACCACAGCAGCTTCTCTTACGACGACCTGATCGCCTGCGCCGAAGGCCGGCTGTTCGGGCCTGGCAATCCGCAACTGCCTAAGCCCAACATGCTCATGCTCGACCGCATCGTACACATCGATGACACCGGTGGTGCGCACGGCAAGGGGCGCATTCATGCGGAACTGGATATCCATCCCGGCCTCTGGTTCTTCGACTGCCACTTCCAGGACGACCCGGTCATGCCTGGCTGCCTTGGGCTTGATGCCATGTGGCAATTGGTAGGCTTCTTCCTGGGCTGGAAAGGCGGCCAGGGACGGGGCCGGGCGCTCGGTGCCGGCGAGGTCAAGTTCACCGGGCAGGTGCTGCCCAGTGCCAAGCTGGTGACCTACCACATCGAGATGAAACGGGTGATCATGCGACGCCTCACCATGGGCATTGCCGATGCGGAGATGCAGGTGGACGGCAAGACCATCTATGTTGCCAAGGACCTGCGCGTCGGTCTGTTCCACTCTCCGGAAAACATGGAGAACTGATGACGGTGGTGCTGAATCACGCGTTTGCTCGTGTACGTGGCGGTGTGCGCGCTTCAGACTGCATTAGGATTGAACCCGCCATGGTGCGGTGATGAGGAGAAGGTCATGAAACGGGTGGTAGTCACGGGTCTGGGGATTGTTTCCTGCCTGGGAAATGACCAGCAGACGGTTCTGGAAAGCCTGCGCCAGGGGCGCTCCGGTATCCGCTTCAAAGAGGAATACAAGGAGTACGGCCTGCGCAGTCAGATCTCGGGCCAGGTCGATATCGACCTGGAAAGCCGGATCGACCGCAAGCCCCGGCGGTTCATGGGTGATGCGGCGGCCTATGCCTACATCGCCATGGAAGATGCCATTGCCGATGCCGGTCTGAATCCGGACGAGGTCTCCCACGAGCGCACGGGCCTGATTGTGGGCTCCGGCGGCGGATCCACCGAGAACCTGGTGAAAGCCGCGGACACGCTGCGGGAGCGTGGTGTACGTCGCGTGGGGCCCTATCAGGTGCCCCGGGTCATGAGCAGCACGGTCTCTGCCTGTCTTGCAACGCCGTTCCAGATCAAGGGCGTCAATTACTCCATCAGTTCCGCGTGTTCCACCAGCGCTCACTGCATCGGCAATGCCATGGAGCAGATCCAGTTGGGCAAGCAGGACATGGTTTTCGCCGGCGGCGGCGAGGAAGAACACTGGACGTTGACCATGCTGTTCGACGCCATGGGCGCCCTGTCCTCCAAGTACAACGACACGCCGGAGCGGGCCTCACGGACCTATGACGTGGACCGCGATGGCTTTGTCATCGCCGGCGGCGGCGGCATTCTTGTTCTGGAGGAACTGGAGCATGCCAAGGCGCGCGGGGCAAAGATTTACGCGGAAGTTGTCGGCTATGGGGCCACATCCGATGGCCATGACATGGTCGCACCCTCCGGCGAAGGCGCCGTGCGCTGCATGCGTCAGGCATTGGATATGGCCGGCGGCACAGTGGACTACATCAATGCCCACGGCACCAGCACCCCGGTGGGCGATATCACGGAGCTGCGCGCCATCCGGGAGGTCTTCGGCGATGCCATGCCTCCGGTCAGCTCCACCAAATCCCTCACCGGCCACTCGCTGGGCGCTGCCGGCGTGCAGGAGGCCATCTACAGCCTGCTCATGATGCAGCATGATTTCATCAGCGCCTCGGCCAACGTGGAGAATCTGGACCCGGATGCGGAGGGCATGCCTGTCGTCACCGAGCGGCGCGACGGAGCAGAGCTGGGTGCAGTGATGTCCAACAGTTTTGGTTTCGGCGGCACCAACGCCACGCTGATCTTCCGCAAGTGGGCTGACTGAGGGCTCTCCGTGATTAACTTGATCCGCGCTACCATACTTGCCGCCGCCAGCAGCCTGGTGCTCGCTGCCTGCACCACGCTGGACCCGTACACCGGCGAGGAACGCACCGCCCGTGCCACCACCGGCGCCGCCATCGGCGCTGTGGCGGGCGCTGCCATCGGCGTTGCCACCGGCTCGGATAGCCGGGATCGCCGCAAGCGGGCGCTGATCGGCGCCGGCATTGGCGGCCTCTCCGGAGCCGCTGTGGGCGGCTACATGGACCGCCAGGAAGCCGCGCTGCGGGAGCAACTCCAAGGGACTGGGGTGAGCGTGACCCGCCAAGGTGATGAGATCATCCTCAACATGCCCGGCAACGTCACGTTCGGGTTCGACAGCGCCGATCTGCGCTCAGAGTTCTTCGACGTACTCGACTCGGTGGCATTGGTGCTCGATGAGTATGACCAAACCCTGGTGGAGGTGGCCGGACATACCGATAGCACCGGCTCCGCGTCCTACAATCAGGGCTTGTCCGAGCGGCGGGCTGCCACGGTGGGCCGTTACCTGGAGAATCGGGGCGTCGACCGGCGGCGTATTGCCACGGCCGGGTTCGGCGAGGACTACCCCATCGCCAGCAATGAGACAGAGGCTGGCCGACAAGCCAACCGCCGCGTGGAACTGACACTGGTGCCTATCACGAACTGATTGGCGGCGGACGCGGGCATCAGGAACGGCAGCAAGCTAGGTGCTTGCTGCCGTTTTTTTGTACCACTCAGAGCAGCGCGCCGAACAACGGCAGGTAATGATCCAGCAGCAGCAGGGCGAACAGGCCCATCAGGTAAGTAATTGAATAGCCGAAGGCCTTCATGGGCAGGCGCTGGTCGTCCGTCATCCACATCATGAACGCGTAATACAGAAAACCCACGTTCAACAGCATCACGCCCAGCAGGTAGAGCATGCCCGCCATCTGCAAGGCGTAAGGCAACAGCGTCACCGCCACCAGCAACAGGGTATAGAGCACGATCTGCAGCTGTGTGAACCGCACCCCATGCGTGACCGGCAGCATCGGTATATCCACCAGGGCGTATTCTTCCCGCCGATGAATCGCCAACGCCCAGAAGTGAGGCGGTGTCCAGACGAAGATGATCAGAAACAGCAGTAGGGCATGCAGATCCAGGGTGCCCGTCACCGCGGTCCAGCCGAGAACCGGGGGTGCCGCTCCCGCCGCACCGCCGATGACGATGTTCTGGGGTGTGGCCCGCTTCAGGTACAGCGTATAGATGAAGGCATAACCGATCAGGGACAGGAAGGTCAACACTGCAGTCAGCGGATTCACCAGCCAATAGAGTAGCGCCAACCCCAACAAGCCGATGCCCGTGGCGAACAGGGTTGCGGCGCCCGCATGGATTGTCCCCTGGGGCAAGGGGCGCCCTTGCGTACGGGCCATCTGGGCATCCACCCGCCGGTCCACCATCTGGTTGATCGCGGCAGCGGCCGCTGACGCCAGCGCGATCCCCAGGCTGCCGAAGATCAACGCATTCCAGGGAACCTGCGCCGGGGGCGCGGCCAACACCATGCCGACAATGGCGGTGAACACCAGCAGGGCCACAACCTTGGGTTTGGTGAGCTCGTAGTAGTCGCGCCAGTTGCCGAGTCCCTGCATGCGTCTCACGCTGTCTCCGCTTGTTTCAGCCTGCTGCCGACCATCAGCGCGCCACGCCCTGCGGCAAAGGGCGCAGACTATGATAGAGCGTGATGACGCTCAAGAGGAGCAATGCAGCGCCACCGTTGTGGGCCACCGCGATGGAGAGGGGCAGGCTCATGAGCACGTTGGCGATCCCAAGCGCCCATTGAACCGCGAGCAACGCCACCATGGCCACGGCAATGCGTCCGGCAATGCTGCCTGCAGCGCGACGCCAGGCCGCCACCGCCAGGGCAATCACTGCCACCGCGACCACAACCGCTCCAATGCGGTGAACAAAATGGATCGCGACCCGCGCGGGATGATCCAGGATGCCGAATTCATAGTCCACGCCGAGACCGCGCCAGAGGACGAAGGCATCACCGTAGTTCGCATCCGGTATCCACTGGCCGGCACAACGCGGGAAGTCGGTACATGCCAGCGCCGCATAATTGGTACTGACCCAACCTCCCAGGGCGATCTGAACCACCACCAGCGCCAGCACTACCAAAGACCAGGGCCGCAACATTTCGAGTCCCGCAGTGGGTTGCGAGCGGAACAGACGCCCTTGCCGGAGGGTCAGCCACCAGAGCAGTGCCAGTGTTGTCATCCCCCCCAGCAGGTGAAGTGTCACCACCATGGGCTTGAGCAACCAGGTCACGGTCCACATCCCGAGTACGGACTGTGCAATGATCAGCACCCCAAGGAGCAAGGGCAGTTTGACAGGCTGTCCGGGTTCATGGCGTCGGCGCACGGCCATAACCGCCAACGCGAAGACAATCAAACCGAGGATTCCCGCCGCATAACGGTGAATCATTTCCTTCCAGGCCTTGCCCACATGAACAGGCCGCTCCGGATAGGCCTCGTTGGCCGCCTGAATCGCCTCTTCCGTCTGTGGCACGCCCAGCAGCATGCCGTAACAGCCAGGCCAGTCAGGACAGCCGAGCCCCGCATCCTCCAGGCGAACCCAGGCGCCCAGCAGTATGACAATCAGGGTCAACCCAACCGCGGATAAGGACAGGCGAAAGAAACGACGCGATGTCATCTTCAGGAATCCTCCGAGAGGCCGTGCAGGCGTTCGAGGTCAATGTTCGAAAGGCGGATCAGGTGCTTCACGTCGGCCAGCAGGCCACCGGCATCCAACGGCTCTGAATAGCGCATCATCCGATAACCGCGGCTGTCCACCAGGGACACCGCACCAGGAGAGTCTGCGTCCGCCGGTAGCACAGGGTCGGTTGCCCAGTAGACGATCAAGTCCTGGTGGGCGTCCATCACGTCCGGCAACGGCGCCCCCTCCGGCAGGACGAGCACCCGCTGAGTGCGGTCGGCGTTCTGGGCCAGCGCCAGTCGGACCTGGCGGGTATCCACCAGGTCGGATTCGCAGGCAGCGTCACAGGGGCCGGCCTGGAGAATAAGAATGGTCCACTTTCCACGAAACCGACTTGCCTGGACCGGTTGCCCGTCCGCGTCCACCAGCACGGGCTGGAGCTGGTGAGGATCAATCAGTTCGCCGTGGTTACCCGTGGAGTCCGGCACCCAGCCGGTGAAAAACAAAGTCCAGGCAATACCCGCCGGGACGAAGAAGATTGCCAGCACCAGAATCAGGGGCCAGCGCCCGCGCTTACGGGCTGTTGTATCAGTCATTCCCTTCACTCCGAACGCGTTTCAGGTTGACGCCCACGAAGATGATCAGCAGTGCGGTCGCCAGGGCAAACCATTGCACCGCGTAACCGCGATTTCGTTCCGGGCCAAAACCGGTGGGGTGCTGCGGGCGCCATTCCCGCACGTAGCCGCCGGGCAGGGAAGCGTCCAGCCTGAGGACCACGGGCAACAGTTCGTACCCTAGACGCCGCTCAAGTTCCCCGTAATCCACGTACTGGATGCGCAGAGGCCAGCCCTGCTCCCCATCAGCCATGCCGCCGAGACGGATGCCCGTGGGCGGCCCCTGGTCAAGATGGCCGCGGATCTGTTCCAGAGGCTGCTCCACGGTCACCTCCGGCAATGCAGCCCGGCTCTCGCCCAGCGGAATCCAGCCCCGGTCGACGAGTACCGCCCGGTCAGTGCCGGCGAGGCGATACGGCGTCAACACGTGGTAGCCCACGGTGCGTTGATGGGTTTGGTTGTCCAGCAACAACTGCCGACTGGCATCGAATTCACCCTCGGCGACAGCACGTCGATACCAGGCATCATCCGCATCGACCCGGTCGTGATTCACATCCAGCGGGGCCCGTTCCTCCATCCGGTCATGGGCCGCCAGAATGGCCTCTTTCTGCGCTGCCCGGTCCAATTGCCAGAACCCCAGAGACACAAGGACTGGAAACAGGACCAGCGTCGCCAGAGTCGGGATGATGCCGGGCCGGAAACGAAACTGCGCCATATACGTACTGGAACCGCTGAACGGTCGCTCCACCTGGAAGGGATTCCGGAGACCCGGGGCAGGCCTGCTATACTGCATGCCCCTGCCGGTCCCGAGGAATGCAGCCCATGACTCTCGCCATCAAAGCCGTTGTCGTGCTCGCCCTGCTGGGCATTCTTGCCAGCCTGGCATCCGGCGCGGTATACCTGATACGGGATGAAAGCAGCTCACGTCGCGTGGTTCGTGCCCTGACAGTACGCATCACCCTGTCCGTACTACTGTTCCTCGGCCTGGTCGCCTTGGTGTTAACCGGCGTCATCGAACCCAATAACCCCTACCGGCACTAGGCTCAGCCCCATCCGCTCCGCGTAGACACAAGGACGCCGGACCTGCGCAGAGTCCTCTCTGACTCGGTCCGGCGTTCCTTGCGAACAGAGGCGCGGCGTCAGCCCGCCCCTTTGGCTCAAATCAGATAAACAAAGACGAACAGGCCCAGCCAGACCACATCCACAAAATGCCAGTACCAGGCCGCCGCCTCAAACCCGAAGTGGTTATCCGCGGTGAAATGCCCCTTGATCACGCGGATCAGCACCACAAACAACGCAATGGCACCCACCGTCACGTGAACACCGTGGAACCCGGTGAGCATGAAGAACGTGGAACCGTAGATCCCGGTATCCATACGCAGGTTCAGATCCTGATAGGCATGCACGTACTCGTAGGACTGGACGCACATGAAGATGGCGCCCAATAGTACCGTGGCGGCAAGCCCCCAGATCACCTTGCTGCGGTGGTTCTCCTTCATCGCGTGATGCGCAAACGTCAGAGTCACCCCGGAGGTCAAAAGGATCAGGGTGTTAATGGTGGGCAGCGCCCAGGCGCCCATGGCCTGGTATTGCAGGTCAAGGAAACCGGGACCCGCCGTCGGCCATGACAGCACCACGGAATCCCACAGGTAACGGCTGGTGGCCGGATCTTCGCCGCCAAGCCACGGGATCGAAAACACCCGTGCATAGAACAGCGCACCGAAGAAAGCGCCAAAGAACATGACCTCTGAGAAGATGAACCAGGCCATGCCCTGCCGGAAGGAGATATCCACCTGGGTGTTGTACTTGCCCGCAACACTTTCATTGATCACGTCGCGGAACCACATGACGGTCATCAGCAGCGTGATCAGCGCACCGATGATCATCACCGGCATACCCCAGGAACTGCCATTCAGGTAGACCGAGAAACCACCGGCCAGCAGCACCATGCCGGGAATGCCGTAAACGGGCCACCGGCTGTCATGCGGTACGTAATAGACGTCGTTAGCTTGACTCATCGTTATCGGTTCCTTGTTTCAGCCTGTCAGCGTGCCCCGACATGCAGGCTGGCTGCTTCTTCGTCGATTTCCGGCGCGTCCCCCGCCTCCAGGTCAAACAGCGTGTAGGACAACGTTACCGTGCTGGTCCGATCCGGCAGTGCCGGATCGATATAGAAGGTCACCGGCATTTTCCGTGTCTCCCCGCCCCCGAAGGTCTGCTCGGTGAAGCAGAAGCACTCGGTCTTCTGGAAGTGCCGCCCCGCGGTACCCGGAGCCACGCTGGGGATGATCTGGGTCACCGAACTGCTGCCGCGCAGGTTCTCGATCTCGAAGTAGGCGGTGTACAGGCGACCCGGCTGCACTTCCATGCGACGCTCCTGAGCCTGGAACCGCCACGGGTGATTCTGGTTCACGGTGGAGACGAACTCCACGGTCACCCGCCGATCGGAATCGATCTCCTCCAGCGGCTGGCTCGCGGCCTCGTTGGACACAAAACCGTTGAAACCTGTCACCTCGCAGAACACCTGATACGCGGGAACGAGTGCGAAACCGAAGCCGAACATGCCGACAACCACCAGCAAAAGCTTGGCGACGGTCCTTCCACTGCCATTGTTGGGTCGTGCGTCGCTCATAACACCTGCATCAGTATAAAGGTGGCGTACAAGCCGAATGCGATCAGGGCCAGCACGACGGCGGTGACAACCACCCGCCGCCGCCGTGCCCGTTGCCCGGGCTCACGTTCCTTGCTCACCAGCAGCACCTACTTCACCACCGGCGGTTTCTCGAAGGTGTGGTACGGCGCCGGTGAGGGCAGCGTCCACTCCAGACCCTTGGCACCTTCCCACACCTGATCACTGGCCTTTTCGCCACCGCGGGCACATTTGATGATGACCCACAGGAAAATGAGCTGCGACAGGCCGAACACGAAACCGCCGATGGACGAGATCATGTTGAACTCGGCGAACTGCAGCGCATAGTCCGGAATACGGCGCGGCATGCCGGCCAGGCCCAGGAAGTGCTGCGGGAAGAAGAGCACGTTCACGGAGACCGCCGACAGCCAGAAGTGCCACTTGCCGAGGCGCTCGTCATACATGTTACCGGTCCACTTCGGCAGCCAGAAGTACACCCCGGCAAACACCGAGAAAATAGCACCGGAAACCAGCACGTAATGGAAGTGCGCCACTACAAAGTAGGTGTCGTGATACTGGAGGTCCACCGGAGCAAGCGCCAGCATGACGCCGGAGAGGCCGCCGATGGTGAA